>CAZARD010000032.1:7669-38483 GCA_964487505.1 uncultured Blastocatellaceae bacterium
AAGAACCGGAATTCGAAGAACGCGCCGAAATCGACGAAGAGCGACAAGACGATGCGGACCAAGAGCGATTCGAAGACAGCGAAGTCCAAGACCAGCACGAATTCGAAGACCGCGAAGACGCCGGCGAAGCCGACGGCGAAGACGTCCGCAAAGACCGACAAGAAGAACACCACGACGACGCGCAAAGAGCCGACGGTGCGGAAGGAGACTACGGCCAAGCGCGACAAACCGGCGGAGGTCGGACCGGACGTGCCGCAGATAATCGTCACCTCATTCTCGGTTCCGGTGCGGAGCGACGCCCGCGCCAGCGCGCAAACCGTTTCGCGAGTCAAACTCGGCACCGTCCTCAAGGTTTCGCAGAAGAACCCGGCGTGGTTCAAGGTCCAATACGCGTCAGGCGGAAAGACCGTGACCGGCTGGGTTTCGGCGAATTCCGTGAACGATCTGAACGCCGCGGGCCGCCAGCAACTCTACCGCCAGATCGTTGAACGCAACTATCGGCCCGAGATGGATTTCAACACCGCGGCCGAGCTCTACGAGTTTCTCAGCTCCGTCTCGGGCGAACTCGATTCGTCCGACGCCTCGGGCGATTTGGAACTCACGAAGCTTAGGACGTTGCGGCAGGCGCTGAAGGACATCACGATCGAGCG
Source organism: uncultured Blastocatellaceae bacterium (assembly GCA_964487505.1). Taxonomy (GTDB): domain Bacteria; phylum Acidobacteriota; class Blastocatellia; order Pyrinomonadales; family Pyrinomonadaceae; genus JAFDVJ01. The sequence continues at coordinate 8,320 of CAZARD010000032.1, forward strand.
GCAGTCGCAGGCCCCGTACAAAGAGTTCCTGAAATCGCACGAGCGCGAGATCGTTTACAGCGAGCCTGCGGGCGCCTACTATGTCACGTCGAACCAGTTTTGGGAGCTGCATACGAAATACCGAAAGAGCACGGTCTCTGACACGATCGCCTGGGAAGGCGCGCTCAACCCGCTGCCGGGCGAATGCGAAGGCTACATCAACTGCTACCTCTTCGACCTGCGGATGCGCTTCGGCGAATACCTGAACCACCATCCGAGCGGAGCCCACGCGGCCGAGGCGTTGACGAACATCGCCAACTATCTCGACCCGATCGTCGCGGATTCATCCCGGAAAGAAGTTTACAGCGGCCCGACCGATGTCACCGACCGAGCGGAATTCAACAATCTGATCGCCGAACTCCGAACGATCGTCGCGCGTCTAGGCTTCGTCGAAAAGGAACGCACCCTCGAGCAATTGCGGCAGATCGCCGAAGCCTACCGCTGATCAGGGTGTCTGCAGACATCGCGGCCCGGATTCGAAGATTCGAGTCCGGGCCGACGACGTTGACAACCGCAACATCACATCTCAGAATTTAGAATCTATCGATGCTAGTCGATTCCTACGGACGAAAGATCACGGACCTGCGAATCAGCCTGACTGACCGCTGTAATTTCCGTTGTTTCTATTGCCTCCCTAGCGCGCAACCGACGCTCACCCGAAAGGCCAATTTGCTGACGTTCGAAGAGATCGAGAAGCTCTGTTCGATCTTCGTCGATCTTGGAATCGACAAGATCCGGCTGACGGGCGGAGAACCGCTTTTGCGGCGCAAGGTTACCTCGCTCGTGTCGATGCTTGCCGCGCTGAGAACGACCGCCGAAGGAAAAGCGCGACCGCTGGACATCGCGCTGACCACGAACGGTTATCTCTTTCCGCCGCTCGCCGCCGATCTCAGATCCGCCGGACTCGACCGCGTGACGATCTCGCTCGACAGCCTCAAACCCGAAAGATTCAAGGACATAACCGAGGTCGATGCGCTCGACAGGGTCTTCGAATCGATCGACGCCGCGCGCCGAGTCGGGCTCGAGCCGATCAAAATAAACGCCGTCATCGTGCGCGGCTGGAACGACGACGAGATCGTCGATTTCGCGCGGTTCGCGCGCGAGCGCGACGTGAAGATGCGTTTCATCGAGTTCATGCCGCTCGACGCCGACGGCGACTGGGAGCGCGGTCAGGTCGTTTCGGGACGAGAAATGTTCGCCGCGATCGATGCCGTCTTCCCGCTCGAACTCGTCGAAACGGTGCGCGGAAGCGGGACTTCCTGGAAATACCGGTTCCGCGACGGAGCGCCGGGCGAGATCGGCATCATCGCGCCGGTGACCGAAATGTTCTGCGGAGCGTGCTCGCGGATCAGGCTGACCGCCGACGGCCAGATCCGGACCTGCCTTTTCTCGCGTGTCGAGCACGATCTGCGCGACGAACTCCGGCGAGGGGCGTCGCGCGACGAACTGATCGATTTCATTCGCGCCGCGGTAGATAAAAAGGAACCGCGCCATTACATCAACGATCCCGAATTCGCGCCGGCATCGCGATCGATGAGTTTCATCGGAGGCTGATGGCGTTCTTCCGCTCGATCCCGCCGATCGATTTCTTCAATCCGCGGAGCGTCGCGGTCTTTGTCTGCATTCTCCAGGGAGCGATCTTCGCCGCGCTGCTCGTCTACCGCTGGTTCAAGCTTCGAAAATCCGCCGACCTCTGGCTCGCATTCCTGCTCTTGCTGCTCAACTTGAGCCTGATCACGCCGTTCATAGGTTTTGCGAGCGTCTACGACAACAATCAGTGGCTGACCTATTTCCCGTTCTCGATCGCCTACAGCTACGGCGTCTGCGTCTGGTTCTACACGCTCACCCTTCTTGAGCCGAAACGACGCTTCGCACTTCGGGACTCGCTTCTTTTCGTTCCCTCGATCGCTTACGTCTCGTTCCGGATCTTCTTGTTCGCGCACGATCTCGAATGGAAATCGCGGTACGGGGAAGAGTGGGGGCCGACGGTCGAAGCCGTCGTTTTCGTCACCGAATTTGCCTGGAACGTGACGTTGCTGGCAATCGCGATCAGGCTCTACAGGAAGTACAGAGCGTGGCTCGACGACAACTTCTCGGACACCGAGAAGATGAAGTTCGACTGGCTGCGGAATTTTCTATATGTCTTCGTCGCAGTGACCGTCCTCGGCGCGGTCTTCGATTTCGCGAACAGCTTCGTCGTCCGCTTGTCGTACATCCAGTACTTCTATTTCGAGATAATTCTCGCGCTCGTGACCTACTATCTGGCGGTCGCCGGATACCTGCGGTCAAAGACGATCGAGATCGATTTTCATCCGTCCGATATTACTGATGCCCCCGATCCGGACGTGAAACGGGCTCCGATCGCGGATGACGAACTCGCGCGGCAGAAGGCGCGGCTCGAAGAGTATTTTCGCGACCGGCGGCCGTACCTCGATCCGCAGTTGACCCTCACGGATCTCGCCCGCGGTCTCGGCATCAACACCTCGGCGCTATCCTTCGTCATCAACAACGGGTTCGGGAAGAACTTCAACGATCTCGTCAACGGATACCGCATCGAAGAGGTCAAACGAAGGCTCGCCGAGAGGACCGGCGACTCGACGCTGGCGATCGCGTTCGATTCGGGTTTCAACTCGAAGGCCACGTTCAATCGCGCCTTCCGCAAATTCACGGGCAGTTCGCCGAAGGAGTATCTGGCGGGAAAACCCGGCGAATAGCCCCGGCCCGACCGCACGATAACCGGAGCGGATTTCCAAGACAGACGGAACGGGAAGCAATCGCAGATGGCGATATGGCATTGGGATTTTGGATTTTGGATTTGGCTTTCGCATAAGCCCCAGTAGGGGGCGGCAGCGGTTGCGCGCAGCGCCAACTGCGGGGAGAAGCGCCAGAATCGGAGGATTGAGCCCTCGTAGAGGGCGACAGGAGCCGGCCGTTGATCAACCCAATTGAATGTTTCATCCGCGCCCGATTCCGAGGTTCGCATTCTGCCGCCCTCTACAAGGGCTCGAAGTATGTGATTGCCTGACAATTCCCCGCAGCTGGCGCTGCGCGCTACACGCTCACGCCCTCTACGAGGGCTGGTACGAGATCGCGACGAATCGCGAAAATTGGCGTTGGAATCCATCGCCCGTTCCGGACTCATCGCCTCATATTCGCCGGTCTCGTCTCAAATCATCAGAAACAGGTTTCAAATCGTAATCTGAGGCGATTCGGTCCGCCGAACGCCTTAGTCTGGCGATGTTCTTCGGAGCAAATTCAAAAAATGGGAGATTACAATGCGACCTACAATCTTGGCGATCATCTTCACGGTCCTGTTACTGGCGATCGGCGCGTCGGCGCAATCGGCGACGTATTTTCGCTCGGTCGAGGGCAAATGGGCAGGAACGCTTGAGTATCAGGATTACACCAGCGGCAAACGCGTCACGATGTCGACGCTCATCACGATTCGCGCATCGGCGGACGGAATGTCCGCCGAGATCAAAACGATCTACGACGATTTCGGCAGGATCTACCGTTCGGCCGGAGCGGAGCGCGTCGATCCGGCGGCCGCGAAGTTCTTTGACGACGATACGGAGTTCGCGATCGAATCCGACGAACCCGGTCGAATCGTCCTCGTCGGAAAGACACGCGACGGCGATACGCTGGAGCCAACCCGGAAAACGATTACCTATTCCATCGACACGCTGACGATCGTCAAGGAAACGCGCGCGCCCTGGCAGTTGCGAAATTCGTATTCGCTCCGTCGGGTCGCCGAAAATGCGCCCGAGATCACGCTTGCACCCGAGAAGATGGCAGCCGACGCGCGGCTTTTGAAAGATACGCTGACCGCCATCCATCCGGGCATCTACCGTTACGCGACCCGGGAATCGATCGAACGCGGCTTCCGGACGCTCGAATCCGAGATCAAGCGGCCGCGCACCGAACGCGAGTTCTTCATCGCGGTCTCGCAGTTCGCGTCAAATCTGAAATGCGGGCACACTTACGCGAATCTCTTCAATCAGGACGAGAAGCTTCGCGAGCGGCTTGCCGGCGGTCGCACCTACTTGCCATTCTATTTCGAAATCATCGACGGGCGTTTCATCATCACCGCGAACGCTTCGTCGAAGAAGCTCCCGATCGGAAGCGAGATCGTGAGCATCAACGGCATTCAGGCCAAAGCGATCGTCGAGAAGCTTCTGACGGTCACGAAAGCCGATGGCAACTCGACCGGAGAACATCGCCTGAGTTCGATCGGGCTGACGCGCCGCGAAGCCGAGTCGTACGCGTTGTTCGACTGGTATTTCCCGCTGTTCTTCCCCGTCAGAGATGACGTTTTCGAGATCGAGGCCCGCGATTTTTCGACCAAACAGCCCGTGAAGTTCAGCGTCCTCGCGATGGCCAAGGCCGAGCGGACAGCCGAGATGGCGAAGCGTTACGGACCGACGCCGACCTACGACGACGGCTGGAGATTCGAGGTCCGCGACGACGAACTCGGGTATCTGAAGATCGACAACTCGATCGCGTGGCGTCTCAAGACCGTCAAGGTCGAGGACTTCCTGGCCAAGGCATTCGCCGAACTCAAACGCCGCGACATACGGAACCTGATCATCGATCTTCGCGGGAACGGCGGCGGGAGTATGGACATCGGTTTTCATCTCGCGCGCTACCTCGCGCCGCGCAGCCTCGCTCCTTACGCCGAAAGCCGGAGGCTCGTCAGAAACGTTGCGGCCCGCCCCGAGCTCGCGCCGTTCCTCGACGCCTACAGCGACGAGCTGCGGTCGGCGATCAGGGACGGCGTGCCGGCTTCCGCATACAAACCTTTCAACGACGACTTTTTCGAGATCGTCGGTCGCGAGAGTTATCCGGCGGTCGAGCCGTACGCCGACCGATTCACGGGCAACGCGTTCGTGATCGCCGATTCGTCCAACGCGTCGGCGACGTTCCAGTTCCTCGACTACATCAAGACGAACGGCCTGGCGACGATCGTCGGCCAACGGACCGGCGGCAACCGTCAGGGAATAAACGGGGGAAACTACTACTTCCTGAGACTCCCGAATTCAAAGGTCGAGATAGATATTCCGGTCTACTTCCAAGCACCGATGACGGCCCAACCGGACGAGCCGGTTGTCCCGGATGTCGCCGTCGCGAGGCTTGCCGATGATATCGGCAACGGCATTGACCGCGAGATCGACACCGTTCTGGCGCTGATTCGTCAAGGCTATCCCGCGAGACCTTTCAACGAAAAAAAACGTTGACTGTATCTTGAGAAAACTGGTCTAATCTCCAAAGGGAATTCCCATTTCCCTCGAAACCCGTCCCGAGCACCTCCGCCGATGCGATCACTTATTCTGCTGCCCATTCTTTCCGTTATTGCGTTTTCCTGCGCGCTCGTCGCACGCGCAGCCCCGGACGCGTACGGCTTTGACAGTTGGACGACCGACAACGGGCTCCCTCAGAACGGGATCCGGGGTCTTGGGCAAACACCGGACGGCTATCTCTGGTTCACGACTTTCGACGGTCTTGTAAGATTTGACGGAGTCCGATTCACGACATTCAACAAAAGCAACACGCCCGGAATCATCAATAACCGGTTTTCATACCTCTTCATCGATATCGACGGCACGATTTATGCGACGACGACCGAAGACGGCGTTCTGACAATCGGCCGCAACGGAACCTTCAGGTCGTTCACCTCCGATCAGGTTCCGGGTCACTACATTCAGAAGATCAAGCGCGGACCCGACGGCGAGCTGATCTTCCTTAGCGAGGACGAGTCAAGGACTTCCAAGACCTGGTATTTTCTGCGCAATAACGAATTCGTGCCGTTCGAAAGGAACGCGCCGTACGACGCACCGATCGAGGTCGTCGCGGGTGACGGTTCGAAATGGATCGTCGGAAGAAAGGTCACGACGCACTTAACCGGCAGCGAAACGGTCGACTACCCGCTGGATCTATCGAAGGTGCCGTTCGCCCCGCATACGTTCATTGACCGGGAAGGTGCGCTTTGGATCGGCGAAATGCGCGCTCATCGGCTAAAGGACGGAAAGGTCGAAACGCTTTCCGAGGCGGTCGGACTTCCAACCGATTCGATCGTCCACTCGTTTTGGGAAGAGGCCGACGGATCGCTTTGGTTCGCGACCGGCGGCGGAACGACCGGCGGCGTCGGACTGGTTCGGAGAAAGAACGGTCAGATCGAGTTCTTCAACAAGTCCCGCGGATTATCATCCAATTCGATCGCGAACCTGTTTCACGATCGCGAGGGAAACGTTTGGCTCGCCACCGACAAAGGGCTCAACCGATTGCGCAAGCGGGTCGTGACCCCGTTGTCGGCCGAGCAGGGACTTGTCAATTCTGAGGTTTACCCGATGATACGCGACCGCTCCGGCGTGATCTGGGTCGGTACGCACAAGGGTTTGAGCGTCTACCGCAATGGTCGCTTCGAACCGGTGACGTTCAAATCCGACGGCGGGACCCTTGCTACGGAGGCAGGCTGGGTCGATGGCAGGATCTCGATCCAATCGTTGTTTGAAGACAGCAAAGGACGGCTTTGGGTCGGGCTCAACGGCGGCATCTTCGTTGCTGAAAACGGCGCGGGTCATTTGATCGATGAAACGATCGCTTCCCACGTCTTCGCGATCAAGGAAGACGGTGATGGCTTCATTTGGGCGGCCACGAATAAGGGGCTGATGCGATTCAAGGACTATAAATTCGAAAGACTGTTCGACACGGACGACGGTCTTCCGAATGAGTTTATGACCGAGATCTTCCAGGACTCGAAGGGCCTGCTGTGGTTCGGCGGATTTGGGGGTCTCTCGGAATACAAAGACGGTGGTTTCACCAACTACACCTCGCGCCAAGGTCTCGCGGGAAACTACGTTCGAACGATCTACGAAGACTCGGAAGGTACGATGTGGATCGGAACTTACGAAGAAGGCCTGAGCCGCTTCAAGAACGGCCGATTCTCGACCATCAACTCATCGCACGGGCTCTACAACAACGGCGTTTTTGCGATCCGCGAGGATCGGCGAGGCAACTTTTGGATAAGTTCAAACAATGGGATCTACCGCGTCAGCAAACGCGAACTCAACGATTTCGCCGATGGGCTCGTCAGGTCAATAAACAGTACGGGTTACGGAAAAGATGACGGAATGCTGTCGACGGAATGCAACGGTGGCCGCCAGCCTTCGAGCCTCGTTGACGAAGACGGGCGGTTTTGGTTTCCGACGCAGGCGGGAATCGCCGTCGTGGACCCCGAAACAGACAACGTCGTGTCCGGTCCGCCGACCGTCGTAATCGAGAAAGTAACGATCGGCCGCGAGCCGACGCCCTACATAAACGGGCTGAACATCGAACCCGGGAGCCGAAACATCGAGTTCAGTTATACCGGGATCAGTCTCGTACGTTCTGAACAGATCAGATTCAAATACAGGCTCGAAGGCCACGATCCCGATTGGGTCGATGCCGGAACACGCCGCACCGCGCATTATTCTTACCTTCCGCCCGGAACTTACCACTTTCGGGTGATTGCGGCGAACAGCGAAGGGGTTTGGAGCGCGGAGGGCGCCGTGATCGAGGTCGTACAGGAACCGTTCTTTTACGATACGTGGACATTTTACGGCCTATGCGCGCTCTTGGTCGTTCTGACCATAGCCGGGGTCTGGCGGTTGAGCATCATCGAGCTTCGGAGACGCGAGCGAAGACTGACGAGGCTCGTCGCTGAAAGGACAGATGAATTGCGTCAAGTCAATCAGGAACTCGAGCATCTTGCGAATTCAGATGGATTGACAAAGATCGGCAACCGTCGTCGCTTTGAAAGATTCCTTGCCGATGAGTGGCATCGGGCCGTGCGCTTCAGGACCGAGATCTCGATTGTGCTGCTCGACATCGACCATTTCAAGCTCTACAACGATACCTACGGTCACCAAACCGGTGACGAGTGCCTGCAACGTGTCGCCGAAGCGCTGGCCGAAGCGATACACCGCCCGAGCGATCTTGTGGCGCGTTTCGGTGGCGAGGAATTCGCGATCATCCTTGGCGGAACAGACGCAGCCGGCGCGTATAAGATCGCGCAAACGGCGATCGGGAACGTCAATCAGCTTTTCATCCCGCATCTCAGTTCGTCGACCAGCGAGTATCTGACGATCAGCGCGGGCATCGCGACGATTCTTCCGCAAGTCGCGCTGAGCGAGGCCGATCTGATCCGCGCCGCCGACAACGCGCTTTACGATGCCAAACGTCTCGGGCGCAATCGCATCATCGTCAATGATTTGTCGATGACGCCGGCGATCCCCGCTATTCTCGAGGCGCAGGTTCTTATCGATCGTTGAAAAATCGTTCAGTGGCGGTCTGAGTCGGAGCGAAACGAACCCCGAGGACCGGGTCGATCATTCGTCGCCCCACGAAACGAAGTTGATCGGGGCGAAAGCGGCCCTCCTGTTCGTCAGGATCCCGGCCGATCCGCTCCAACGTGGTCCGGGACAAGGGTCCGATCGGTCCGCGCTCGGCGAACTGCCTTAAGCGTGTATTCCGAAACTCCGTTAGCTTTTCGATCCAAGTCTGCTAGACTCGCTTTTGATGAGCTTGCGCGAATACTCGGAACAGCTTTCGTTGGTCGGGTACGAGTTTCATCGCCGCGGATGGGTCCTTGCGGCGAGCGGGAGTTTCAGTGCCAAGATCGGCGATTCGCCGTTGCGCATCGCGATCACCGCTGAAGGCAATGAAAAAGGATCGCTCGATGAAACGCATTTTCTAGAGATAGACGACAATGCCGAGGTCCTTCAGGGCTTCGGGACGCCGTCGCCGGAAACGCTGCTACATCTCACGATCTACCGGATGTGCGCGAACACGGGATGCGTCCTGCATATCCATTCGGTCTGGGGAACCGTCCTCGCCGACGCTTTCTACAAAGACGGTGCGATCGGGATTGAGGGGTACGAGATGCTGAGACAACTCGCCGGCGTCGAGACCCACGAGCATCGCGAACTGATCCCGATCGTTGAAAATTCGCAGGATTACATCGCGATGTCGCACGTCATCGACAACGTCTTGCGGGAAAACCCCGGCATCCACGCATTCTTCCTGAGGCGGCACGGGATCTATACCTGGGGCCGCGACATCGCCGAAGCGAAACGGCACCTCGAGGCCTTCGAGTTTCTTTTCGAGGTCGCCGGCCGAACGCTCAAATCAGAACGATGACAAAAGGCGAGCTCAAAGCTGAATACCGCGACCTGATGGCGGCCGTCACGGCGATCCTTTTTCGATTCGATCCGGCGACGCTCAACTTTGGCTTCAATTCCGAAGAATACCGGCCGGAAGCCGAAACGATCGTCTGCCAACTCGAAAACTGCCGATCGGAAGACGATGTTCGCGGCCTGATCACGCGCGAGCTTTACGAGTGGTTCGACGAGCCGACCTCCGAGAGCCCGGAAATTCCCGAGATCGCGGCCGAAGTTTGGAAGTTGGTCGAAAATCGCAATCTATGAAAGTCAGCGAAGGCATTTGGACCGGATCAGACGCCTCGGACCCGGATCAACGTCAAGAACGCGACTGAAGAATCCGGATCGATCTCGTCGCAGACCAACCCGATGATAAAGACGATAATTCTCGACATTGAGGGCACGACAAGCCCGATCGATTTTGTTCACGAGACGCTCTTTCCTTACGCAAAATCGAAACTGCGCGCGTTTCTCGAAGAGAACCTGGCGTTGATCAGGGACGACATCGCCGAACTGAAATCGGAGTATCGAAAGGACTTTCAGGACCAGATCTACGGCCGCAAATTTGCCGAGGACGATCCGGAAACGATCGCCAACTATCTCGAGTTCCTGATCGACGTCGACCGCAAGTCGACGCCCTTGAAATCGATCGAAGGCCGCATCTGGCGGGCAGGATACGAATCGGGCGAACTTGAAAGTCCGGTCTTCGCGGACGTCCCGCGCGCGCTCGCAGATTGGCATCGGGCCGGACGGACGGTAGCGGTCTTCTCGTCAGGCAGCGTTCTCGCCCAGCGGCTGATCTTCACCTATTCGAACGCCGGCGATCTGACCGGCAATATCGCCGCGTATTTCGACACCAACACCGGCAAGAAGCAGGAACCGGAAAGCTACGCCGCGATCGCGCGGGAGCTTGGCTGCAAGCCTACGGAGTGCCTATTCGTATCGGACGCGCTCATCGAACTCGACGCCGCGCGCGCCGCCGGATTCCGGACGGTCCTGTCGGTCCGCGAAGGAAACGGAACCTACCGGCACCCCGTCGCGCACGACATTGTCGGCGCGCTTACCGATATCGAGCTTTAAGCCGCGTTACTTTCCGGGAATTATGAAGTTCTCCGAAAACCCGATCTTCTTCAGGATCGCCTTCGACTCGGCTTCGGAAGCCGGGCGCGGAACGGCGAAATCCTCGATGATCACCGGTACGAGGTCGATCCGTTCGACTGAAGTCGATGCCGTCTGGCCGTCGACGGTGCGGCGAACCGCGATCTTCAGAAACAATCCTTCCATCGTGTCCGGCTTCCGCTGGTCGAAAATGAAGTTTCCGAGCGAATAGAAGATCATCTTGCCCTTGTATGTCTCGACGGTCTGGATCCAGTGCGGATGCGCTCCGATGACAATGTCGGCGCCGGCATCGATCGCGCGGCGCGCAAAGTCGATTTGCGGCTGATGCGGCTTGCGGACGTACTCGATCCCGGCGTGCATCGTGACGACGACGAAATCGCTTTCGGACCGCGCCTGTTTGATCGAGCGTTCGAGCCGGTCGTAATCCTCTATTCGTGCGACGTTGTCGTTTCTTGCGACGCCGCCGTCGTTGATCGACGCGTACGAGGCCCCGATGAAGCCGAACTTGATGCCGTTCGCATCGACGTATTGCGGCCGCCAGGCGGCGTCGAGGTCGGGGCCGGTCCCGATATGCTTGACGCCGCGCTCGTCCAGCACCTTCCAGGTGTTCTGAAGGCCTTTTATTCCCTGATCGAGGGCGTGGTTGTTGGCGAGGTTCACTATCTTGAATTTGTACTCGGTAAGACCCGCGATATGCGCGACCTTGGCGTTGAAAATGAGTCCTTTGCCGATCCGCGAATCGTTCCCGGAAACCGGCGTTTCGAGGTTTCCGAAATTGAAATCAACCGAATTGAAGACCGTTTTCAGACGGCTGAACGGGTAGAGCGGATCTCCGGCGCGCTCGATGGCGCGGGCGACGCCGCGCGAGATCATCATATCGCCGACTGCGTTGAACGTCGCCGCAGCGGGTTGGGCGACGGGTTTTGCCGATTCGGGCTTGGCCGGAGGTGTCAAAGAGCCCCCGCACGACCCGCCGAGAAAGAGGGACAAGACCAACAGAACGAGCAACGACATCCGTGTCGTCAGATTGTCTTTCGCGGCTTTTTCAGGCCGAACCGGGGACTCTTTCATAATCTTGCAAATCAATTTCTGTGCCATTCAAATCTCAACCAAAACCAATGATTTCTTTATCCCATCGCCCGCAAGCGGGTAGGATTCCGTAATCTTGCGTCGTTTTCCCCGACACGCACGAACCCGTTTGGAATAGTTCGGAGTCGTTGTGCGATAATCCCGTTTATGGCAAAAGCGACTCTTGCGGCGGGATGTTTTTGGTGCGTCGAAGCGGTTTTCGACGCTTTGCGCGGCGTTTCCGACGTCGTCTCGGGATACTCGGGCGGACAGACCGAAAATCCAACATATCAACAGGTCTGCTCAGAACGCACCGGGCACGCCGAGGTCGTTCAGATCGAGTTTGACGAAAACGAGATCGCATTTGCCGATCTGCTGCGGATCTTCTTTGCCGTGCACGATCCGACAACCTTGAACCGCCAGGGAAACGACATCGGAACATCGTACCGGTCGGCGATTTTCTTCCACGACGACGAACAGAAGCGCGTCGCCGAAGAGATCATCCGCGAAATAGACGCGGCCGGAATCTACGATTCACCGATCGTAACCCAGATCGCGCCGTTCACAAAGTTCTGGCCGGCCGAAGACTATCATCAAGAGTATTTCGCGAACAATCCGAACCAGCCCTATTGCGCGGCCGTCGTCGCCCCGAAGGTCGCGAAATTCCGAAAGGTGTTCTTCGACCGCCTGAAAAAGTAGATTCGGGACCGGCTTTTATTCCGCGGCCACGATGCGGAAAATCCGGTCGTCCGCGTCGGCCGGAGTGGCGCGTCCGTCGCGGTTCGACGTCGAGAAATAGATGAATCCATCGGGCGATTCGGCGATCTCGCGAATCCGGCCGACGATCCCTTCAACCAGGTTCTCCTGCCCGACGATCCTGTTCGCGTCGAGCTTGACGCGCACGATCAGCGAGCCGCGCAGACAACCGAAGAACGCACTTCCCTTGAACATCGGAAACCGGTCGCCCCGGTAGATTAGAAGGCTCGCGGGCGCGCAGGCAGGCGTGTACTCGAGAAGCGGTGGCTCCATACCGGCGCGCGTCAGCGAACCGTAGATCTCGGGCCAACCGTAGTTCTTTCCGGCCTCGACACGGTTGAATTCGTCCGCGCCGCCGCCGCGCCCTTCGAAACCAGACGGTCCGTGCTCCGTCTGGTACATCGTTCCGTCGGCCGCCCACGCCAGTCCCTGCGCATTGCGGTGGCCGACGCTGAAGATCTCCGGCCGATAGGATCGGTTACCGACGAACGGATTGTCGGACGGAATCGTGCCATCCTCGTTGAGCCGCAGTGTCTTTCCCGCCAGCGAATCCGTCTTCTGCGCGAGGTTCCAGTCGGTCGCGTCGCCGACGGTAACGTACAGCTTGCGGTCCGGCCCGAACCGGGCCCGCGTCCCGGCGTGGAACTGAGCCGCCGGAAGATCGGCGATGATAGTTTGCGGGTCATCGAACGTCGAGCCGTCGAACCGGTAACGCACGATCTTCACCGACTTTCCGTCGCCGCGATAAGCGTATGCTAGATAGACGAGCGAGTTCGCGGCGAAGTCCGGATGAAGCGCGATATCCATCAGCCCGCTCTCGCCCGACGGCTCGACATCCGGAACCTTGAACACCGGATCGGGACGAAGTTTTCCGCCTTCTATCAGTCGGACGCGCCCGCGGCGTTCGGTGACAAGCACCCGGCCGTCCGGAAGGAACGCGATGCCCCACGGAACCTCAAGCCCTTCGGCAACGGTTTCGAGCCGGAAGCGCACGGGACGCTCGTCCGCGCCGACCGCTGTCGTCGAAAACACCTGATCGGCGCGGAAACCGGCCGGTTTCGGCGAACAGCCGAAGACGAACAGGACTAACAAGATCATCGGGGCCTTGAAATTCATCGGCAGTTCGATTCGCATTGGAATCCGAGAACGCGATTCCGGCGCATTTCCCGCACATTGCCGCCAACAACCCCGTTTGTCCGGTCGAATATCTCCGACCGGCAAAACGCTTCCAAGTGAAGGCGGTTGAGTATTCTGAAATTCGCGCAAAAAAATCGCACGGACCGTGACGGCGAGCGCCGGCGGTCCGTGCGAACTTTCGATCAGGCTGTCAGCCCGAAGTGCTTACCAGCTGAACTTCGCACCGAACTGGAACTGCCGCGGATCGTACGCCGCCGTCGAACGGCTGTAGAACCGGCCGTTTCCGGCACGCGAACGGATCGCGTTGACATCCTGATAGTTCGGCGATGCCGAGCCTTCGTTGAAACGGTTGAAGATGTTGAAACCTTCAGCGATCAGATCGATACGGAAACGCTCTCCGAAACGGATCGCGCGCGTCAACCTAAGATCGACCGAAACGAACGGATTCGTCAGACCCATGTTGCGTCCAAGGTTGCCGCTCGAGAAGACCAGTTGCCCGGCCGCGTTGGTAACGATCCTCGGTCCGCAAAGGGCGCCGCTCGAGAGCGTGTCGCCCGGAACGCAAAGCGTGCCGTCGGACAGGACGTTCGGACGATCGGTCGAATTCGACTGGTCGTTGTTCGCATCAACGTTGGTGATGATGTTGAACGGACGACCCGACGAAAGTTCAACGATCGGCGCGAGCGCGAAATCCGCGAAGAACTTCTGCCACGCATTGCCCGAACGCCATTTCGAGGGGGACGTCACGACGCCGCTGAAGACGAAGCGGTGACGCTGGTCGAAGAGCGAGTTGGCGCGCTCCGCCTTGAAGTTGTTCACGTCTTGCGGAATCAGAAGCGTCTGAAGATCGGACGAATCGTCGATCGCGTGCGACCACGTGTAGCTCATCAGGAACTGGAAGTTGTTCGACATCCGGCGCTTGAGCTCAACATTCATCGCGTTGTAGTTCGAATTGCCGTCCGAGACCTGGGCGTTCACCGAACCGAACGGAGTGATGACCCCCGGCGTGCGGACACTGCCCGCAAGCTGCGAATCGAGGACCGCCTTCGACACGGCGCCGCCCGAAAGCGCTGCCGCGAGGAAGTAGTTCGGAGCATTCGGACGGAAGAAGTTCGCGATCGCCGGAGTGATGACACGACCCCCCGGACATTGCGCGATCATACCGCCGATAACGACCACACACGTGTTGCCGAACGAATTCGTGAAGTTCGTGCCCGCGGCCGCGACCGGGATTGTAACTCCCGCCGCGACGAGCGTCTGCGTGATCTGGCTGACCGGGAACGCCGCGCCGGCAAAGCGGCGGAAGTTCTCGATCTGGTTCGCGGTGTTCGGCGTGTTCAAGTCGGTCGGACGCGGCAGATGATGCGCGCCGACAAACAGGTACGAAACCGAGAGGGTCATATCCTTGTTGAGCTGGCGCTCGACCGCAAGATTGGCCTGCGTCGCCGAAGCATATTGGAAATCCTTCGCGATCGGCAACGTGAACGGCAGAACCGCTCCAAAGCCCGAATACGTCTGATCGTTGAAACGCATCCGGCCGAACTGGTACTGGGCCGACGGCGCAACGCCCGGAGTGACCGTTCCCGGGGGAAGCGACGCGCAGAACGGAGTCAAGGTCGCGCCGGGGACGCAAACCGTTCCCTGAAAGACCTGCGCGGCGTTGAGCAGCGATGTCGGACTCGGACTGCCAGCCGTCAAGACCGCCTGCTGTTGCTGCGAAGCGTCGGCAATATCGGAGTTGAATCCGGCGACCAGAAGCGGATGATCGTAATAAAGCCCGATCGAACCGCGAAGAACGGTCTTGCTGTCGCCGAAGACGTCATAGGCGAAACCAAACCGCGGCGCCCAGTTGTTCTTGTCGCGCGGGAAACCCTGCTGAACGCCGACGGCGTCCTGAGCCGCAAGGATATCGGCCGCCGACAGCGTGATAGTCGAAAGCGGGTCGCGAAGTCCGACCGGCGCGACGGTATCCGTGAATTCGAAGTCATAGCGAACGCCGTAGTTGATAGTCAGGCGCTTGTGGACCTTCCACGAATCCTGCGCGAAGAACGCGATCGGCTTGTTCCCGAACGTCGAGACCGGATTTCCAAAACCCTGGATATAGATCGAGGGCAATCCGAGGCCGTAGCTCTGTACCGGCGTGAATGCCGGGGCCGATGTCGGGAAGCCGAGGTTCGAAGCCGCGAAGTCGCCGAAGTTGAAGAGTCCGGCGAAGTTAAGTTCGAAGACCGCCGCCGGGATCTTGATCCAGTTGAAATCGCCGCCGAACTTCATCGTGTGGTCACCGACGACCCAGTTGAAGTTGTTGCGGAACTGATAGCGGTTCTCCGTGCGATCGACCGGGGAGAAGAGTTCGCGTCCGATGAACGCGGTGCCGGAGATGTTGAACGCGACCGCATCGCCGTTCTGCGAACGGAAGGTCGTGTCGCGACGGCCGTAGCTGAAATAGAACTCGTTCGCCATCGCCGCGTTGATCGTCGTGTTGAGACCGGCGCTGAACGACAGGTCCTTGACCTCGGTAATGCCCGTCCGGGAGAAATCGTTCTGGCCGAGCGATTGGTTCTGCGATTCGACCTGGATACCGGTCAGATCGCTCGTGTTGTAACCGAAACGCAGCGTAAGCTGGTTGTCAGCGTTTACGTTGACATCGCTGCGAACGGTGAAATAGTTGGTCCGGTCGGTGATCGGGAAGACACGCTGCAAACCGTTGAGGGCGCGGAACGCGATCGGCTCGTTGTTGGCGTTGACGGTTCCCGTCGGAACCGGCGCGCCGGACAATACGAACCGCGCTCCGACAGCGGTTCCCGCCGGGATCGTACCGCCCACGCTAAGCAGCGGATTCGTTCCGAGAAGCGCCGTGTTGCCTCCGCTGGATGCAAGATAAAGGTATTGGACGGCGGCACTGATGTTGGCCGGGACGCCCGAAGCGATCAGCGTGTTCGCGAACGCAGCCTGCTGAGCGGTGAGCCGATTGAACGTCTGCGTGAACGGCAGGATCGGCGCGCCGAGCGTCACCGAGGACGTCAGGTTGCCGACGACGTCGCTCGTAAAGAAGCCTGATTCGTCACGGCTGCGGCGCTCGAAAGCGGTAAAGAAGTACGCGCGGTCCTTCTTGATCGGGCCGCCGAGGGTCGCTCCCCATTGGGTGCGGCGGAAATCCGGCTTGGCAACCGGAGCGAACGCGTTGCGCGCCTGGATGCTCTTGTCGCGAATGAATCCAAAGACGTTGCCGCTGAACTCGTTCGTTCCGCGTTTCGTAACGACGTTGACGACGCCGCCCGTCGCGCGGCCGAATTCGGCCGTGTAGGAATTCGTCGACACCTGATACTCTTGGACAGCTTCCATCGAAACCGTCGAGCGTGAAGCATTGATCGAGTTGTCGGTGAAGTCGGCACCGTCGACGTTGACCTGCGTCGAGCGTCCGCGCTGACCGCCGATGTTCAATCCGGAGGTCGGGGCGGGCCCGATCGGACGGCCGTTGTCGCGACCGACGGTCGAAAGCGTCAGGGCGAAACCCGTCGCGCTGCGTTCGTTGATCGGCAATGCTTCGATGCGCTTCTGATCGATCGTGTTCGCGACAGAGGTCCTGGTCGTTTCGACCAATTCGACGGAATCACCCGAAACGTTCACGATCACGTCCTGAGTTCCGAGTTCCATTTTGACCTCGATGGTGGCGCTCTGTCCGACCGTTAACGTGACGCCGCTGATGACGGTCTTTTTGAACGTCGCGGCTTCGACCGTAATGTTGTATTCGCCCGGGGGAAGGCCGATAAGCTGAAATTCTCCGGCATCGTTGGCCGTGACCGTACGCGAGATATTCGTCGCCGAATTCTTCGCCGTGACCGTCGCTCCCGGCACTGCGGCGCCGTTCGGGTCGACGACCGTCCCGCCGAGGTCGGCGCTGCTCACCTGCGTCTGCGCGATCGCGATCGCGACGCTGAGCATCACCAATGCCGCCGTCATCGTAATTCCGGCGGCAAAACCGGCGATCATTCTAGGAAACGATTTCATCTGTTTGTTCTCCTTTACCTTGTTGTATTTCCTACCTGCCGGGGAGGCAAATTCCGATACCGAGCGTACACAAAATTTGCTGGTGCCGAATTTGCGGAAAAACGCGAACCTGAATTGTTAACCGACAGTTATAGATTGATTAGATTTGCTTTGTCGTTTTTATCCTAATTATCAGCGAAAGGCAAGCAAAAAACTTCACATTTCCGCAATTTCAACGATGAAAAGAACGAGCTTTTGGCGAAGGCCGACAGGGATCCGTTTCAACGTCGGTCAAGGGTTGTCTGAGAACCTGCGCGAGTCGCTCCGGCAACCGACTTCAGGATGCCCCGACTGACACCGAGAAACGAGATCGCGGCCGAGGTCAGGCGCGGATGAAACGCCACGCTGCGAAGCGCGCGGCAGACGCGCAAACGGCGATCGAAGCGCCGGCCATAGGCCGTCGCGTAGGCTGCGGCAATCTCGTCCGGCGCGCCGCGGCCGATCGCGTCGGCAAGCAGGGCCGAACTCTCGATCGCCATCAGCATTCCGCTGCCGGTGAACGGATCGATGAACGCCGCCGAATCGCCGACGGCGAACAGGTTTGCGGCCGGCCGCAACTCGAACCGGCCGAAACCCGACACCGAAACGGCAAGCCAATCGAATTGGGGCGTCGCGCCGGACATCGTCTGCCGTGCGCGCGGATTTTGAAAGATCACCTCTTCGACGAAGCGGTCGACATTTCCGATCGCGCGGTAACGGTCGGCGGAAACCAGAAAGCAGTGATTGGCGGCCCCGTCCTCGACAAAGCTCAGTCCGCCGTATCCGCCTTCGAAGAAATAGATCTCGCAGTTTCCGCGCTCGAGGGCGGCTCCCGACAGATGCGTCTTGAAACCGAGGATCCGCGGAGCGACGGCCGGTCCGATTTCACTTCGGAACCTTTGCGCGAACCGCGACAGTTGCCGCGCCCGGCCGGTCGCGTCGATGAACATATCGGCCTCGACCGTTTCGCGCGTTCCGTCGGCGTTCCTGATCCGGACGGCGCGAATCGCCCCGCCGCTCGATTCGATGCCGATGGCCTGCGCCTCTTCACGGACATCGACGCCGCACTCGCGCGCACGGTCGAGCATCACCGAATCCATTCTCGCGCGGCTGATCGAAAGCGCCGCGGAGCCGGCCCCGAACCAATCGCTTTCGACCGAAACCGATCGGCCCGACGACGCAAAGAAAGTCGTTCTCGCGATCCGGTCGCCGCCGATCGCGCGCATCGCATCAAGCACTCCGAGCTCCCCAAAATGAGCGAGCGTCTCGGGTGACGCGAATTCTCCGCAAAGCTTGTGGCGCGGGAACTTATCGCGCTCGATGAGGGTTACGCCTTGGCCGCGCCGGGCAAGTCTGATCGCAAGGCTCGCGCCCGCCGGCCCGGCGCCGACGATCGCGATCCTGTGATCCGAATTTTCTGAAGCCACTTCGATCGATCGTCCCTTCTTCCGAATTGTTCGGAGCGTGGTTATTATATCGTTTGCGGGGGCGGAAGCACGACGAAGAGAACGAACAAGATGAAAATCATCCCGATATCGGTCCCAACTCCATTTTATGTCGGCGCGGTCAATGTCTATCTGATCCGCGAAGACCCGCTGACGCTGATCGACGTCGGGCCCAAAACGGCCGAGGCGGCGCGCGTTCTTCGCGACTCGCTTTTCCGGCTGGGGATCGAGTTCAAGGACATCCGACGGATCGTGCTGACGCACGCGCACGAGGACCACTGCGGGCTGGCGAAGCAGATCCGCGACGAATCGAAGAACGCCGAGATCTTGGTTCACGAATGGGAGACCGGGCATCTTTTCGGGCGTTTGGCGCGCGAGGAGCATCGGCAACTGATGTTCCGCGCCGGCGTGCCGGACGCGGTCTTCCACGAAATGCAGAGCCTTTACCAGGAGATCTCGCTGCTCACGGACGCGCTCGACGACGGCGAATTCTCGACGCTCTCCGACGGCCGGGACCTGGAATTTGCTTCGGGAACGCTGAAGGTCCTGCACACGCCGGGTCATACTCCGGGATCGTGCAGTTTCGTGCGCGAGGCCAACCGCACGATAATTTGCGGCGATTGCGTGTTGAAACGGATCACTCCGAACCCGATCGTTTCGCCCGACCCGGTCGATCCCGCACGCCGTTTCCGATCGCTCGCCGAGTATCTTGTTTCTCTCGCCAAGGTACGAAGTTATCGGCCGACGCTTGTGTACGGCGGGCACGGAGAGCCGATCAACGATTTTGAAGAGATCTTCAACCGCTACGTCCGTGCGATCGACGATCGCCAACGCAAGACGGTTTCGCTGGTCCCGAAGGAAGGCTCGACGGCGTTCGACATCGCCGGCCGACTTTTCCCGACCGCGGGCGAGGACGTCCATCGGTTTCTAGCCATCTCCGAGGCGATCGCCCATCTCGATCACGCCGAATCGGAAGGCAAGATCGCGGTCGAGTTGAAAAACGGCGTGGAGCTGTACCGTCGCCGGTAAACCGCGGCGACCCCGCCCGCAACCGTCCGGGCCGTTCATTTCGTTCAAACCGATGCCGGGCATTCGCCATCAAATCACGGTGGTTTTTGTTTCACCATCGATTTCGCTAAACTGTTGGTTCTGGATTCAGAAGAAAATTAAGGGAAGGTTTTGATAAAGCTATGAGATTTTTGTCATTGTTCATCGTTTTGACTTTCGTTGCGGCCGTTTCGGCGCAAACCAATTCGCTTCAGGTTGCCGGCGAGAAGCGTCTGCAGAACATCAAGCAGCTCACGTTCGGCGGCGAGAACGCGGAGGCCTATTTTTCGCCGAACGGAAAGAAGCTGACCTTTCAGTCGAAGCGCGACGACCTGAAATGCGACCAGATCTTCACGATGAACATTGACGGTTCGAACGTGAAGCGCGTTTCGAACGGCGACGGCAGAACGACCTGCTCGTACTTCTTCAACAAGGGCAAAAAGGTCCTGTACGGCTCGACGCACCTCGGGTCGAAGGAATGTCCGCCGAATCCGGATTTTTCCAAAGGTTACGTTTGGGCGATCTTTCCGACCTATGACATTTTCACGGCAAACGCCGACGGGACCAAGATCAAGCAGATGACGAAGACGAACGGCTATGACGCCGAGGCGACGGTGTCGCCGGACGGCAAGCGGATCGTCTTCACCTCGATGCGCGACGGCGATCTCGATATCTACACGATGGACATCAACGGCAAGAACGTGAAGCGCGTGACGAGCGAGCTCGGCTACGACGGCGGGGCGTTCTTCTCTCCGGACGGCAAACAGATCGTTTATCGCGCTTATCATCCGAAGACCGAGGCCGAGATCGCTCGCTACAAAATGCGTCTTGCGGAAGACCTGATCGAACCGAACAACTTTGAAGTTTGGGTGATGAATGCCGACGGCACCAACAAGCGGCAGGTTACCAAGCTCGGCGCCGCGAGCTTTGCACCGTTCTTCACCCCCGACGGCAAGAAGATCATCTTCTGCACGAACTATTTCGCGACCGACCGGCGTAAGCGCAATTTCGATCTGGCTCTGATCAACGTCGACGGAACCGGACTCGAACGCGTTACGTTCAACGAATCGTTCGACGGCTTCCCGATGTTCTCCCCCGACGGCAAGAAGCTCGTCTTCGCTTCGAATCGGAATTCCGCAAAGGAAGGCGACACGAACGTTTTCATCGCCGATTGGGAAAACTAACGGATTTTCGATTTTGGATTTGCGATTTTGGATTTTAGATTCGGGACTGGAACCTTGGAATCTTGAATCTTGATTCTCGGAATCTGGAATCTGGAATCTGGAATCTCGAATCTGGAATCAAGAGTTGATCTATATGCGCCAGCGTTTTCTTTCCGTACTTGTTCTTCTGTCCTTCGTCATCGGCGTATCGGCCCAAAAGGTCGATGTCGTTGAAAAGAATCTACGCGACAGCGTGGCCTATCTTGCGTCCGACGCGCTTGCGGGACGGCGCACGGGCGACGCCGGGGCGGACACCGCGGCGAAGTACATCGAAAAGATGTTCAAGAAGTTCGGCCTCAAGCCGTTGGCGAAGAACAAGTCCGGCAAACCGACGTATTTTCAGCCGTTCCCGTATGTCACGGCGGTGATGCTCGGCGCGGCGAACACGATGTCGTTCCGCGGCAGAGTTTCCGGCGAAATGGTCCAGTTGAAGATCGGCGAGGACTGGACGCCGCTCGCGTTCTCGGCGGGCACTTCGTTCGAGAACGCGACGCTGGTGAATGTCGGCTACGGAATCTCGGCTTCAAATCTCGGCTACGACGATTATCGGGGAGTCGATGTGAAGGGCAAGATCGCGGTCGCGATCGACGCGGTTCCGGACCGCAAGCTGATGGCGTATTCCGATCTTCGCCGCAAAGCGACGATCGCCCGGGACGCGGGAGCGAAAGGCCTGATCGTCATCACCGACGTCAAGAAATACGCGAAGCTCAGCTACGACAATCTCGGGGACGTCGGGATACCCGTGATCGCGGTTTCGCGTGAGAGCTATTCGACGAAGTCGGCGGGATTGCGGAGCGGCAACGGCCTCGGCGGAGCGTCGAACGTCACGACGAAGCCCGACGGCTCTTGGATCGTCGAACGCGCGGGCACGACCTACACGTACAAAGCAGAAAGGAAAGCGGACGGAACCGACCAAGCAGCGAAGCGCGTCGACGGCAAGACGACCATAAGGAATCCGGACGGCTCGACCCTCGAATTGGAAGATGATTCACTTTTCCATTACGAGAACGGGATGGTCGAGAGCGATTTCACCGTTTCGGCGTCGGTCGAGCTTGTCAAGAAGACCGCGGACGCGCTGAACGTTATCGGGATGATTCCCGGAAACGACCCGAAACTGAAGGACGAGGCCGTCATCATCGGGGCGCATTACGACCATCTCGGCCGCGGCGGCCAGGGATCGCTCGCGATCAACTCGACCGAGATCCATCACGGCGCCGACGACAATGCTTCCGGCACGTCGGCGATGCTCGAACTCGCGCGCCAGTACGCGAAAGAGAAAAAGAACAAACGGACGCTGATATTTATCGGCTTCAGCGGCGAGGAAGAAGGACTTCTCGGCTCGAAGCACTACGTCAACAACCCGCTCTTCCCGCTCGACAAGACGGTCGCGATGCTCAATATGGATATGGTGGGGCGCCTGACCGACGACAAACTGAACGTCGGCGGGATCGGGACGGCCGCCGAATGGCGCGAACTCGTGACGTCGAAGAACGTCGTCACCCCGCCCGTTTACGAGCCGAAATCGAAGGGCCCCGGTGAAAAGGCGGCCGAAAGCTGGCCGCGCTTCAACCTCCAGCTGAACGAGGACGGTTTCGGGCCGTCGGACCATTCGTCGTTCTACGGCAAACAGGTCCCGGTCCTGTTCTTCTTTACGGGAACGCATACCGATTACCACAAACCCACCGACACGGCTGAGAAGATCAACTACGGCGGCCTGCAGCGGATCGTCGTTTACGTCAAGGACATCACGAACTACCTTGTCGATGTCGCTTCGCGCCCGACCTACAAAGTGGCGCAAACATCGGGACAGGGCGAGGGCCGGCGCGGATTCGCGGTGACGATCGGCGTCGTCCCGGGTTACGGCGACGGCAACGACGGAATGCTGCTCGACGGTGTCCGCGATGGCGGCCCGGCGGCGCTCGCGGGATTGAAGGCCGGCGACAAGGTCATCAAGTTCGCGGGCAAAGAGATCCGTAGCGTTCAGGACTACGTGTACGTGCTGGGCGAACTGAAGGCCGACGTTGAATACGAGATCGTCGTCAAGCGCGGCGATGCGACCCTGCCCTTCAAGGTCAAGCCGCAGGCGCGAAAGTGAAAATGGACCGATTCGCCCTCGTGGTCGCGGCCTCGGCGATAACGTTCGTCGCGTGCGACCGGAAAACTCCCGAAATCCGCAAACCGGCCCCGAAACCGTCGATCGCCGCGACGCCCGACAACTCAGGGGTCAGAACGTTCAACGGCCGCGGCGTCGTGACGAAGATCAATCTCGAATCGGTCTCCGTCGAGTTAAATCACGAAGAGATAAAGGGCCTGATGCCGGCGATGATAATGGAGTTCTACGCCAAAGAAAAGGGCGAGCTCGAGGTCCTGAAGGTCGGCGACAAGGTCGATTTCTTGCTCGAGGACAACGCCGGGCAGGAGAAGATCGTGAAGATCACGAAGCGCTGACAACCAAACCAATGATCACCTTCTCGAAATTTCACGGATTCGGCAACGACTATGTCGTCATCGAAGCGGCCGAGCTTGCCGGAATCGCCGACCTCGGCGCTTTCACGAAGGCCTTCTGCGATCGCCACACGGGCGTCGGCTCCGACGGGATTGCCGTTATTGACCGGCTCGCGGATGACGACGCGGCCGATTTCTCGTGCCGGATCATCAATCCGGACGGCAGCGAGGCCGGGTTCTCCGGGAACGGAACGCGCTGCGCCGTTGCATACGCCTATTTCAAGAAGATCTGGTCGGGGCCCGTTCTCCGTTTGCGGATGAGAACCGGCGTCAAGAACTACCGGCTCGTCGAAACGATCGCCCGCGGGCACTACCGGTTCGACGCGGAGATCGGAAAGCCGAAACTCGCGTCCGATGAAATTCCGTTCGCGTCGTCCGAACGCCTTATGTCGGTCATCGATCAACCGGTCTCCGTGATGGACCACTCGCTGTTGGTCTCGTGCGTCAACGTCGGAAATCCGGTGGCCTGCGTCTTTGTCGAGAACTTTGAGTTCAATTGGCGGGAGATCGGCCGAAGGCTTGAAACGCACGCTGTCTTCCCGCAACGCGCAAATATCGTATTCGTGCGGAAGATAGACCGCGAAAACATCGAACTTCGAATCTGGGAACGAGGCGCGGGCGAGACTTCGGCCTCCGGAACCTGTTCGAGCGGCGCGGCGGTCCTGACCGCATTTCGCGGCGAAACCGATCGGCGCGTCAACGTCCACACGGAAGGCGGCACGACGGTCGTCACCTGGCGCGACGATGACGAGATCACGATCCTCGGCCGCGCCGATTTCGTCTTCAGCGGAACCTGGGAATCGAGCAAGTAAGAAGCTCGCGAGGCAGATTTGCCAATTCTCATTTTTAAACTATTAATCAGCTTTCTTTGGGTTTCGGGAGAAAAGTAAACGCCGCGTGAACGCGGGACTCCGAACATAGAAATTGAAACGCGGCCATTTGGGTGACCGCGTTTCGGGGGGTTTGCGTTGGCAGGCGTCGTGGACGGGGATTGCTATCGCTTTGCTTCGGGCGATATTACCGGTGGGTAGTAAAACGGTCCGAAAGTCTTCAGGCTTTCGGTATCGAACCTTTTCAGCGCGCCGCAATTCAGGCACGAGCGATACGACGATCGTTTGTTTGTGAACGGGCGGCTCAATTCCTTGTGCCAGCATCCGAAGAGTTTTCCGAAAAGCCCGATCCTCTCTCCGAAAATGTTCCCGTCTCCGAATGTTGCCGCCGCCGAGATTCGATTCTGATCAAATACAAGCTCCATCTTCGTAGTTCCTCTGGTCCGATAAAATGCAACCAGTTACCTTCCGATTTCTTAGACGCTGTCAATCAACCTTTTTGCACTTATTTTGATGATTTCTCTCATTCTTCCTTTGCCCGGCGATTTGTCGAATTGACATTTGAAACCGATGCCTTTCGCTTTTTTTAATCATCCAAGTCCGTTAGAATCTTCCAATCGGATTCGGAGATTTCAAGAAATGAACAGAATTTTGGTCTTTTTTGTCGCGATCCTCGCGCTTTCATCGTCGGCCTTCGCTTGGAACGACGTCGGACACAAGTTATCGGCATATATTGCCTGGCAGCAGATGTCGCCCGAAGCGCGCGTGAAGACCATTGCGTTGCTTCTGAAGGCGCCCGAAGATGCGGGTCTTGCCCAGCTGTTTCCGCAGGATTCGCGCTCGCAGACGGCGAAAGAGCGAGAGTTCTTTATGACCGCGGCATTCTGGGCGGATATCATTCGCGACCGCAACTTCCCTCTCCGCAACAAGTATCACCGCGGAAACTGGCATTATTCCGATACGTTCTGGCGACTTGAGAACGGAAAGGTCACGTTCCTTCCAAACCCGAACGAAGACGGAGGCAAAGCTGTCGAACAGCTTTTCGAGGTCGAAAAGACGCTCCGCAGCGAAACCGCGACAGATGCCGAAAAGGCTATCGCGCTCGCCTGGTTCCTGCACCTCGCGGGCGACATCCACCAACCGCTCCACGCTTCGGCCCGCGTCACCGAACTCGAGCCGAAAGGCGATCAGGGTGCGAATCTGTTCCTTCTGACGCCTAAGGACGCCCCGCGCGACAAACAGATGAATCTGCATTGGTTCTGGGACTCGATCATCAACCGCGTCCTCGAGCGCAAGGACGACGCGGCCGACCAGACGTATCTTCCGCCGATCGCCGAATCAATGATGAAATCTTATCCGTACGGAAATTACGGTCTCCGGCTCAAGCTCGGCGCGTACGGCGAGTGGCAGAAGGAGAGCCTTGAGATCGCGACCGGCGAGGTCTTCCCGGCGTCGCTCCGCCGCGAGGAAATGCCCTCGAAGGAATACGTGAAAAAGGCGTTCCGGATCTCAGAAGAGCGGATCGCCCACGCCGGCTACCGGATCGGCGCGGTATTGAATTCGATTTTCGGATCGCCGGCGAGCTCTTCAATCCAGCCGCCGTGCAAGATCATCCGCCGCGTTCCGTATCCGGTCACGATGACGAGGTCGGAAATAAAAGGCACGGAGATCGCGCTGCTCGATCTTTGCCCGCCGGACAAGGGAATGGTCGCCAGGCCGATGACGTCCCTGATGATCGACGGCGATTTCAAGATGTTCGAGTATGACATCGTGAGGATCTTCAAGAACGAGAAGGAAGCGCGCGAATTCGCTGAAAAGAACGGCATCAAGGACATCGGATTCTAAGCTCAATGAAAAATCTACTCGAATACTTCAACGACCGTCAGGAGCGCACTATCCGGCGTATCCAGCAATTGGTCGAGATCGAATCGCCCTCGCGCGACGAGGCCGGCAGCCGGATGGTCGCGGTCTGGCTCGAAGGTGAGATCAGGCGGATCTCGGACGATTTCCGGGTCGAGCGGACGAACGTCGAGGGCTTTGGCGAACACGTCGTCGTCCGTGCGTTCGAGGGCGGCGACAAAAAGCCGGTCCTGCTTCTCGGCCATAGCGACACCGTCCATCCGCGGGGCGCGAAGGAACGCAACCCGACGCGGATCGAAAACGGCCGGCTCTATGGTTGCGGAACCTTCGATATGAAGGCGAACATCGTCGTGATGCTCGAGGTGCTGCGCGCATTCCGTGAGTTCGGGCTGACGCCGCCGCGGCCGATCACCATCGTGCTCAGCTGCGACGAGGAGATCGGAAGCCACAGCGGCCGCGAGATCGTCGAACGCGAGGCCGCCCAGTGCGAGTACGCCTTGGTCTGCGAGCCGTCGGCGAACGGCAAGGCGAAGACCGCCCGCAAAGGAACCGGAATGTACAAGCTCAAGGCGCACGGAATTCCGGCGCACGCCGGTCTCGAACCCGAAAAGGGCGCGTCCGCGATTCTTGAACTTGCGCGCCAGACCCAGAAACTCCATTCGCTGAACAATCCGGCAAAGGGAACGACGGTAAATGTCTGCACGATCTCCGGCGGCACGACCTCAAACGTCATCCCGGCCGAGGCCGAATGCGAGGTCGATGTCAGGTTCTCGTCGATGAAGGAGGCAACCCGCATCGAGGCGGCGATCGCGAGTCTCAAACCGTTCGACGAGCGCGTCCGGCTTGAGATCGTCGGTGAGATCAATCGGCCGCCGATGGAACGCAGCCGCGCCGTCGTCAAACTGTTCGAGCGGGCGCGGAAGATCGCGGCCGGTTTCGACTTCGAACTCGAGGAGACAGCGGTCGGCGGCGCGTCGGACGGAAACTTCGTCGCCGCGCTCGGCGTGCCTTTGCTCGATGGTCTTGGCGTTCTCGGCAACGGCGCGCATACGCTCGACGAATATGTCATCGTCGACGATATCCCGAAACGGGCGAACCTGCTCGCGAACCTGATTCTCGAGAAATGATCCAAAATGGCGGAAATTGAAAGCAAAAGGCCGCGTGCGCCGCGAAATCGAACGATCCTGATCGATTTATCCGAAATTGAGGCGTTGCGTTCGCAGATCAGCAAGTATCCTTCGGATTTTGAGAATCGGATCATTCACGGCAACGCGTTTGATGTTCTTGGCCGTCTCCCGACGTGCGGCTTCGATCTGCTGTTCGCCGATCCGCCGTACAATCTGACAAAACGATTCGGACGCGGCGAATTCCGACGGACGTCGGATGACGATTACGAAGCCTGGATCGATTCGTGGCTCGGAAAATGCGCGCCGTTGCTCAAGCCGTCGGCTTCGGTTTACATCTGCGCGGATTGGAAGTCGGCGGGAGCGGTCCAACGCGCCGGCTCGAGATTTTTCAAACTCCGCAACCGGATCACGTGGGAACGCGAGAAAGGCCGCGGCGCCGCCGCCAACTGGAAGAATTCGTCGGAGGATATCTGGTTCTTCACGGTTTCCGACGATTATGTTTTCAATGCCGAGGCCGTGAAGCTGAAACGCCGCGTCGTCGCGCCATACACCGAGAACGGCGAACCGAAAGATTGGAAGCGCGACGATCACGGTCGATCACGCCTGACGAACGCTTCGAATCTTTGGACGGATCTGACGGTGCCGTTCTGGTCGATGCCGGAAAACACCGATCATCCGACGCAGAAGCCGGAAAAGTTGTTGGCGAAGGTCCTTTTGGCATCGACGAATCCGGGCGATAATGTGCTCGACCCGTTCGCCGGTAGCGGCACGACGGCCGCGGTCGCGAAGAAACTCGGGCGGCGCTTTTGCGTGATAGAGACCGACGAGGATCATTGCCTTCTCGCCGCGAAACGCGTCGCGATGGCGGAATACGATCGCTCGATCCAAGGATTCAACGACGGCGTCTTTTACGATCGGAACTTCCCGTCCAAGACGGGCAAACGATAGTCCCGGCCGGATTTTGGATTTTGGATTTTGGTCAAAGAGATACGACAGGTCCCTTGAATCACAAACTAAAATCTCGAATCTTGATTCTTGAACCTTCATTCTTGAATCTCGAGTATTGACCCCGAAATGAAAATAGCTACCTGGAATGTGAACTCGATCGCGATTCGGCTGGAAGCCGTTTTGCAGTGGCTGGATGCGACCAAGACGGACGTCGTCTGTCTTCAGGAAACGAAATGCACGGACGACAAGTTTCCGCGGATGGATTTCCTCGAGGCGGGCTACGAGTCGGTGTTCATGGGCGAAAAAAGCTACAACGGCGTAGCGATCGTTTCGAGGTTGCCGATCGAGAACCCGCAGTACAATTTTGCCGACGACGCGCCCGATGCGCCGAAACGCCTGATCGCGGCGACGATCGCCGGCGTCAGGGTCGTGAACACGTACATCCCGAACGGCACCGAACTCTGGACCGACAAGTTCACCTTCAAACTCGACTGGCTCCAGCGTCTGCGGCGGATGTTCGACGACGATTGTCCGCGCGATTCCGATGTTCTGCTGTGCGGCGATTTCAATGTGGCGCCGGACGAGCTTGATGTCTGGAGCGTCAAGAACTGGGAAGGCAAGCTGCACTTCTCGAAGCCTGAACGGGCCGCCATCCATCACGTCAAGCAATGGGGCTTCACCGACGTTTTCCGCCGCATCAACGGCGATCTGCAGGAATTCTCGTGGTGGAACTACCGCGAAGGCGCGTTTCCGAAGAATCAGGGTTTGCGGATCGACCATATCTGGACAAGCGCGAGCCTTGCGGCCAAGTGCGCGAATTGCTGGATCGACCGCGATCCGCGGACGTGGGAACGCCCTTCCGACCACACGCCCGTCGTCGCCGAGTTTCAATTATAGACCGTGGCACGGAACATCTTGTTCGCGAACGGTCAGGCAGCAGAACATGAATCGATTTCGTTCCAAGCCCCTCGATTTCGAACGCCAGGGATCCGAGGATGAGCAACGCGCGCGGGCATCGGCGTTCTTCGAGTTGATGAATCGTCGCCGCACGGTCCGCGATTTCTCGGCCGATCCGGTGCCGTTTGAGATCATCGAAACCGCGATTCGTACGGCCGGAACCGCACCGTCGGGGGCGAATATGCAGCCCTGGCGATTCGTAGTCGTTTCCGACCCGGAAATCAAGCGGCGCCTTCGCGAAGCGGCCGAACGCGAAGAGCGCGAGAGTTACGGTTCGCGGATGAGCGAGAAGTGGCTCCGGCGGCTCGAACCGCTCGGAACGGACGAGAACAAGCCGTTCCTCGAGATCGCACCCTTCCTGATCGTCGTTTTCCGGATCACGTCGGTGAACGAAACCGGCGATCCCGAACCGACCTACTATTCCCAAGAATCGGTTGGAATCGCGGTCGGTCTTCTGCTGGCCGCCCTGCACAACGCGGGCCTCGCGACGTTGACCCACACGCCGAGCCCGATGCGATTTCTGCAGGAGATCCTCGGCCGGCCGAAAAGCGAGGTCCCGTTCGTGTTGATTCCGGTCGGTTACCCCGCGGCTGACGCGCGTGTTCCGGATATCGGTCGGAAACCGCTCGAAGAAATCCTGATTTCAGATGCGGAACCCCGCACGAAGTAAGGGGGCCCGATCGCGGGAGCGATCGCTACCCGGGGGTTCCGGATTTCGGCAACTCGCACGAGCTACGCGTGACCGTGCGTCGGCGATTCGACGTCGGGCGGGTAATCGGGAGTTCAGTCGCGAAACGAGAAACGCGACGGCCCTAAGGCGATCGCTCGTGCGGGGTTCTGCATCGCGTCAACTCGTACGAGTTACGCGTTTACGCGTGAC
>CAZARD010000033.1:0-38043 GCA_964487505.1 uncultured Blastocatellaceae bacterium
GCGACGGCTTCGTCGATGACCTTCTGTGCCAGGTTGCCGGGCAGCGGATCATAATGCGAGAACTGCATATGATAGCTGCCGCGCGCCTGCGTCACCGAATTCAGCTTCGACTGGTAGTCGAGCATCTCGGACAAAGGCACCTGCGCCTTGACGACCTGCTGCTTGCCGCGCATATCCATTCCCTGGACACGGCCGCGGCGCGAGTTGAGATCGCCCATGATGTCGCCCGAAACTTCCTGCGGACAGAAAACCTCGACGTCCATTATCGGCTCGAGAAGCGTCGGACGCGCCTTTTCCATCGCCGCACGGAACGCCTTGCGGCCCGCCGCCCGGAAACTGTGCTCATCGGAGTCGACCGTGTGGTAGCTGCCGTCGATCAGCGTGACGCGGAAATCGACTAGCGGATAACCCGCGACGGCCCCGTTCGCGGCCGCTTCGAGGATGCCCTTCTCGACCGCCGGACGGAAGTTCTGCGGGATTGAACCGCCGAAGATCTTGTCGACCCATTCGAATCCCGCTCCGCGATCGAGCGGCTCGAAAATGCACTTGCAGTCGCCGAACTGGCCGCGTCCGCCCGACTGCTTTTTGTGCCGGCCTTGGACTTCGGCCGTCGCCGTGATCGTTTCCTTGTACGGGACCTTCGGCGGATGAAGATCGACCTCGACGTGATAGCGTTTGTGGAGCTTGTCGACGACCGTCTCGATGTGCAGCTGGCCCGATCCCGAGAGGATGAATTCCTTCGTCTGCGCATCGCGGTCGAAGTGGAGCGACGGATCTTCTTCGAGGATCTTGTGGAGCGCGACCGAGATCTTCTCTTCGTCGGCCCGCGATTTCGGCTCGATCGCAAAGGCGATCGCCGCCTCAGGATACTCGACCGCCGGATAGACTATCGCGTTCGACTTGTCGCACAACGTGTCGCCGGTCTGCGTGTCCTTCAGCTTGACGACGGCGATAATGTCGCCGGTACGGGCCTCCGGGACCTTGTCGAGCGTCTTGCCGTTGATGACGTGAAGCGCGCCGAGGCGTTCGGCGCTATCGCGGCTCGAGTTGAAAACGGTCGCATCGGCGGCCACCTTGCCCGAAATGACCTTCATGACGTTGATTCGCCCGGCGAACGGATCGGCGATCGTTCTGAAAACATAGGCGCTGAACGGCTCGTCGTTCGAGTATTTGCGCGACAGGCGATCGCCCACGCCTTCCGGATTGCCGTAGCCGTACTCGGCCTCGTGCGTGGCCGGATTCGGGCCGAATTCGACGATGTGATCGAGCAAGATCTGCAGCCCGACCAAATTTGAGGACGACACGGCGTAGACCGGGCAGAGCTTGCTCGCGGCGATCGCCTTCGAAAGGTTCGGGATGATCTCTTCTTCTTCGAGCGTTCCGTTCTCGAAATACTTCTCCATCAACGCGTCGTCCGATTCGGCGACGATCTCGACGAGGCGTTCGCGCGTCTTCTCGAAATTGTCGCGGCCGACCTCGGGGATCGGGATCTCCTTCGCCCGTCCGTGATCGTCGAATTCGTATGCCTTTTGGTGGACGACGTCGACGACGCCCTTGAAATTCGCCTCGGAGCCGATCGGCAGCGTGAACGGCACGATCGAACGCGCGAACGATTCGGTCGCGGTATCGAGCGCGTGTCCGAAATCGGCGTGCTCCTTGTCGAGCTTGTTCATGACCATGAACCGCGGGAGCATGAATTCGTTCGCGTAGTTCCAGGTCTTCTCGGTCTGGACCTCGATGCCCTTGACGCCGTCGACGACGACGAACGCGCAGTCTGCCACGCGCAGCGCCGGGCGGGCGTGCGCGACGAACGCCGCGTAACCGGGCGTATCGATGAAATTTACCTTCTTGTCCTTGTATTCGAGGTGCGCGAAATTGTTGTTCAGCGAGACCTTGCGCTCGATCGAATCCTCTTCGTAATCGGTAACGGTCGTTCCCTCGTCAACCTTCCCCCAACGCGGGGTCGATCCGGCGACATAGAGCAACGAGGCGACAAGCTGGGTTTTACCCGCGTCGCCGTGCCCGATGACAGCCAAATTCCTGATATCTTCAGTTGCAAAAGCTTTCATGGTCGGCAAATTTCTCCTTCTGGTCAGATTTGATTCGGTCCGGTTCGGCCGAAAAATTCGGGCCTTTCCAACGAGATTCGGGCGATGCTGCGAGCAAGAACGGTCGGCAACGTCGGACGCCGGACACAGACTGTTGGTAAGAACTAAATTTAGCCTACGTTCAGTCGATAAGCAAGACAGGCGAAAGGTCTTTACATCAACCGTTTACGGGCATAAAATGAAGACGCTTATTGAATTCGGGATCACGTCGCGGCCGTGCGCTCTCGGACGAAGGGTTTTTTATGTTCAGACAGTTGATCCGCAACGCCGGTCTGGTTCTGCTGATCGCGGTTACCGTCGGCCTGGCCCTTGCCGGAGCAGGCGACGTCGATCCGAGCTTCACGCCGTACGTTGCGCGGCTCGCGAGCTGGTCCTCCAATGCCGGAGTCAGGGCGATCGAACCGCAACCCGACGGCAAGGTTCTGATCGGCGGCGGATTCCTCGTAGTCGGCGGACAGTACCGGCAGCATATCGCGCGGCTCAACTTCGACGGAACTCCCGACGTTTCCTTCGTTCCGCCCAATATTTACGGTCTCACGAACGACACCTTCGTTTCCGCCGTCGGCGTCATGCCCGACGGAAAGATCCTTATCGCCGGAAATTTTCAGTATGTTGACGGGCTGCAAATGCGCGGGATCGCGCGGCTCAATGCCGACGGGTCGGCGGACACGGTGTTCAACGAAGTGCTCCGAACTCGGCTTTGGATCCATACGGGCGTGATCAACGACTTTGAAGCCGGGCCGAACGGACAGTTCTTCGCGGCCGGCGAATGTACGCTCGGAATCGGTCCCGACACCACGGTCACGCGAGCGGTCTACCGCATCCTCGCCGACGGAACCTACGATCCGACGTTCAACTCGCAGGATCTGCTGATGGCGGCGCAAAAGATCAGATTGCTTGCCGACGGAAAGGTACTTGTCGCCGGCAGCAGCCCTTCGTACTTCAACAACACCGGACTCGCAAGGCTTCATCCCGACGGCTATATCGATTTCTCGTTCTCGGGCGTCCACGCCTCGGGTATCATATTCGATTTCGATGTCCTGCCGAACGGGCAGATACTCGTCGGCGGATCGTTCACGACGCTCAACGGATTCGCCCAGGGACGGGTCAGTCGCGTTAATTCGGACGGCAGCATCGATCTCAGCCTGATGGGGAACAACGTCGGCGCGGGCGGCGACGTGCGGACGGTCGATCGGCTTGCCGACGGGAAGTACCTGATCGGCGGCGCTTTCACGACGTTCAACGGTGCAGCCAGGCCGAGGCTGTTGCGGATGGACGCCAGCGGGAACGTTGACAACGGATTTGCGTACGGGCAGACGAATGACGGGACGATCACGGCCGCGCACGTCTTCGCCGACAGCCGCATCCTAGTCGGCGGCATCGGCGGGCAGTGGGACCGCATCGGCGTGCTCGACGCGAACGGTACCCAGCAGCCCGTGAACAACTTCGTAGGCAATACGGGGCTGGTGCGGACGATGGTTCGGCAACCCGACGGGAAACTGCTCGTCGCCGGGCGTTTTGATGTCGCCAACGGCGTCCGACGCGCGACCGTTGCGAGGTTCAATGAGGACGGGACCTTCGACACGGGATTCGTCCCGACCGGAATCCCTTCGCCGTTCAACATTCGTCGGCTCGTGCTCCAGCCCGACGGAAAAATTCTGATCGGGGCGCAAACGGGCGCGACATACCGGCTCAATCCGGACGGCAGCCTCGATACCGGCTTCAGCCGGACATATTATCTGACATCGCAACAGAACGATCTCGCCGTGTTGAACGACGGCAAGATCCTGATCGCCGGCGATCTCACGCTGAGCAGCGCGGATTCGCGCAAGATCGGAAGGTTTTTGTCGAACGGCCAGCTGGATCCATCGTTCACCGCGCCGGAGATGAACGGCGCCATCAACCGCGTCATCGTACAGCCCGACGGCAAGATCCTGATCGGCGGCGAGTTCACTCAGATCGGGACGACCGTCCGCGGCCGGATTGCGCGCCTGAACGCCGACGGCTCGCTCGATTCGAGTTTCAACCCGATCGGCGGGGCGAACGGCATCGTCAACGACATCGTGCTCCAGACGGATGGCAAGGTCGTCATCGCCGGCAATTTCACTGCGGTCAACGGCAGTTCGGTCCAAGCCTATGTCGGACGGCTGAATGCCGATGGAGTGCTCGATGCCGGTTTCACGCACCAGGCGAACGCGCCGGTCGAGTCGATCAGGATGCAATCCGACGGAAGGCTCGTGATCGGCGGGCAATTCACGATCGTCGGCGGCCAGCCGCGAAGCGGGCTCGCCCGACTCAATACCAATGGCCAGGTCGACGGGACCTTTCAGAT
Organism: uncultured Blastocatellaceae bacterium; assembly: GCA_964487505.1. Lineage (GTDB taxonomy): Bacteria > Acidobacteriota > Blastocatellia > Pyrinomonadales > Pyrinomonadaceae > JAFDVJ01. Next base: position 4,441 of record CAZARD010000033.1, read on the forward strand.
CGGAGCCGGCGCCAATAACAGGGTGTGGGAAGTTCTGGTTCAGAATGACGGCCGGATCGTCGCGGGCGGCGAGTTTGGCCGCTTCAATTCGGTGCCCAGAGTTTCGCTGGTGCGTTTGTTCGCGGCTGTCGCGAGCGGTCCGAAGTTCGATTACGACGGCGACGGTCGCGCCGACGTTTCGGTCTTTCGACCGTCCGCGAACCGATGGTATCGGCTTATGTCGGGAAACGGTTCGGTGGCCGAAGACGGGTTCGGGCTCGCCGGCGACATTGTCGCGCCCGCCGATTTCGACGGCGACGGCAAGACGGACATCGCGATCTTCAGGCCTTCGAACGGCGATTGGTGGTATCTAGCGAGCTCGACGAACACTCAGGTCAACATTCGATGGGGCGCGGCCGGCGACGTTCCCCGACCGGCGGATTTCGACGGCGATCGCCTCGCCGACCCGATCGTTTACCGGCCCTCTGAGAACGTCTGGTACAGGTTCGGTTCGACCGGGCTGGTCTCGATCACACAGTTCGGCGCAATCCAGGACAAACCCGTGATCGGAGATTTCGACGGCGACGCACGGAGCGACATCGCGGTCTTCCGGCCTTCGACCGGAGACTGGTGGTTTATCGAGAGTTCGACCGGCACGGCGCGGGTCGAGCATTGGGGTATCGCCTCCGACACGCCCGTTCCAGCCGATTATGACGGGGACGGACGGACCGATCTTGCGGTCTACCGGGCAGCTGATGGCCTCTGGTACGTCCGCAACAGTTCGGTACCGGCGCCGACCATCTCGCAGTTCGGCCTTGCGGCGGATCGACCGGTCGCGGCCGACTACGACGGCGACGGCCGCGCCGACATCGCGTTGTTCCGCCCATCGTCCGGAATCTGGTATATTTTGCAGTCGACGAACGGCTTGACGGCCGCGCAACTCGGCATCGCGACGGATATTCCAACGCCTGGCGCATATGTGCCGTGATCGCCTGCCTTCGGTCCCAGATCACGGAAGGAGTTTATTGTGATGAATATCAAATTGGCAGTCGCGACGCTGGCGCTTTCGCTGTCGGGCTTTGTTTCGATCAGCGTCGCCTCGGGCAACATCGACCCGCTGTTCGCGCCGGTGCCGTCGAAAACCCCTGAGCAGTCGTCGGTCGCGGGCCAGATCGTCCAGCCCGACGGCAGGATCGTTATCTGGGGCGGCAACCTCGCCGTCGACTCGAAGTTCGGGCAGATCATCAGGCTGGAAGTGAATGGCACGCCTGACACCGGATTCAATTATTGCGGGTGCCATTTGAATTCGACGACCAGCGTCATCCGGCAATCCGACGGCAAACTGCTGGTCGCGGGATCCGGGCTCGACTATTTCGGCCGCATCGTCCGTCTCAATGCCGATGGTTCTCAGGACCCGTCATTCGTCAGCGCGCTCGGCGGTTTCAGCCATATCCAATCGACCGCAGAGGTCATCGCGGTCCAGTCCGACGGTCGGATCTTCGCCACCGTTTCGGGTCAGGTCGGGGGAGGCTTTCACTCTGGATACCTCGTTCGATTGAATTCCGACGGTTCGGTCGATCCTTCGTTCGCGCAGCTCGGATATGACGGGGGCCGGACCATCTGGGGGAGTGTCGGCGCGATCGAACTCGACGCTTTCGGCAGGTACTACCTCGCGATCGTAACCAGCAGCGGATTCAGTTCGACGATCACGCTCCGTCGGTATGCTTCGAACGGAACCATTGATTCGACCTGGGAGTTCCCGACGTTTGGATCGGGAGGTTTCCAGTCGATCAGTGATCTTGCGCTTCAGGGCGACGGTTCGCTGCTCGCCAGCGGTTCGTTCAGCACGGTAAACGGGGTTGCGAAATCCAATTTCGTCCGGTTCCTTCCTGCCGGCAACGTTGATCTCGGGTTCACGGGACCGGCGCCGGGCATCGGCGGCGGCGGAGCGATCGCCGTACTGCAGAATGGGAAGATACTCGTGACGTCGGCCGGCCAGCTGGTGAGGCTGAATACCGACGGCTCGACCGACACCGGATTCTCGCATCCCGCCGGGATCACTTCGGTCGTTACCCGTTTCTCGCTGGATCCGAACGAACGGATAGTCCTCTACGGCCAATCGAATGCCGGCGGATACAAGCTCTACCGTCTCGAGGCGAACGGGCCGATCGACACGGGCTTCGATCCGAATCTCACGATCCTCGCCGAGGTTTACGCTCAGGCACGGCAAGCTGACGGAAGGATGATCGTCGCGGGAACGTTTACCCAAATGAACGGGGTTGCGAAACAATCGGTCGCGCGACTTAACGCTGACGGTTCGCTCGACGCCAGCTTTGATGGGGGGACCGGCTTCAGTTCGCCCCCGAACACGATCTCTGTCCTGGGTGACGGAAAAATTGTCGCCGCCGGCGGGTTCTCCTCCTACAATGGGATCCCGCAACCGGGCCTGACGCGGCTGAACACCGACGGCTCGCTCGACGCCGCATTCGCGCCGACGGTCACATCGGTCCGGGGAGCGACGGTGCTCTCCGACGGCAAACTGATGATATACGGCGGATTCTCGACGGTGAACGGGGTGACGCGCGAGCGGATCGCAAAACTCAACTCTGACGGTTCGCTGGACAATTCGGTTGCCGCGGCGATCTCGAGCGGGAGCGTGTATTCGGTGGCGCAACTCGCCTCCGGCGGGTTCATCGTCGGCGGAAGCTTTACCGGCGTCGACGGCTTCAACCGTTCCAACCTCGTGCGGCTCAATGCAAACGGCACGCTCGACCAATCGTTCAACGCCTCGGGTGTCGCCACGGTCGATCGCGTGCTCGCGCAGCCGGACGGCAAGATCGTTTGCGTTTACGGTGCCGGGTCGCCGTCAGGTGTCGGCCGACGCTTGGCGGACGGATCGAACGATGCGGGCTTCTTGTCGCCGACATTCGCATCCAACAATTCCGACCTGCGGATCTATTCGGTCGCTTTGCAATCGGACGGAAGCCTGTTACTTGGTGGGAACTTCTATTCCGTCAACAATACACTGCGTGACAACCTCGTTCGGCTTGGGTCGAATGGAATGCTCGATCGACTGTTCCTCCCGGCCGGCGCAAACGCCACGGTCCGTTCGCTGCTGATGCAGCCGGACGGAACGGTCTACGTGGCCGGTGATTACGCGCGGCTCAACGCGGTCTCCAGGGCCGGCCTCGCGCGCGTCGCGCCGGGCGCTTTCACGCGCGTCGTGCCGTTCGATTTCGATGGCGACGGGAAGGCGGACGTCGCCGTGTTCCGGCCGACCGAGAACAAATGGTATATTCTGCGAAGTTCCGACGCCCAGGTCACGCAGACGGTCTTCGCGATTCCAAACGATCGGCCGGCGCCTTCGGATTACGACGGCGACGGGAAGACCGATATCGCGATATACCGCGGTTCGGCCGGCGACTGGTGGAGCCTCAGCACGATCTCGAATACGCAGGTCTATGTCCATTTGGGCGCGGCCGGCGATATCCCCTTGCCCTCGGATTTCAACGGCGACGGCCGGTCGGATTATGTCGTCTATAGGCCAACGAACTTCACCTGGTATCGTGTCGCAAGCTCGAACGGCGCGAACTCGCAGATCCAGTTCGGCGCGGCCGGCGACAAACCGGTGATCGGCGACGTCGACGGCGACGGCAAGACCGAACCGGTCATCTTTCGGCCGTCGACCGGCGACTGGTGGTGGCAGAGTTCGGTTGACAGCGTCCAGAGGGCCGTCCACTGGGGAATCGCTTCGGACATTCCCTCGGCCGCCGATTTCGACGGCGACGGGAAAACGGATTTCGCGGTCTATCGGCCGTCCGAAGGAATTTGGTACATCCGCAACTCGGCGGACGATTCGTACACGATCGTCAGGTTCGGCCTTGCCGAGGACAAGCCTGTCCCGGCGGATTACGACGGCGACGGACGCGCCGACATCGCGGTCTACAGGCCGTCGAGCGGCGTCTGGTACCTTCTCCGATCGACCGATGGATTCGCGGCGTACCAGTTCGGTATCGCAACCGATATTCCTGCCCAAAACGCGTTCGTGCCGCAGTAGTTTTTCGGCGGATATGCGGAAAAAGATACCGCACGGGCCGAAACGGCTTGTGTGGTATCATTTCTTTCAGGCAAAAAGTTCCGCGGCAAACGTCGAATTCAACGGACCGCATCAAATCTGACGGCGGGCAAATCTGGACAGATCTCCAAACTTCTATGATCAGTACGAACAGTTTCGGCAAGGCAATTTCGGCATTGGGTCTCGGCGCGCTGATCGTCGCGCAGTCGGCGGTCGCATTCGCGCAGGATGTCGTCACGGCCGAGGATTTCACGGGCGGTTCGAGCGCATTCGTGTTCAAGACCTCGCGCAAGTCGTCTCAGAAGAAGACGGTCTTTCGTCCGAACACCGTCAAGCGAACGGCAACGGCCCGGACTGAAACGACGAAGCGCATTACGAAACAGAACGTGACCGTCGCGAAGGTCGCTCCGAAACGCGCGAAGGCGAAAGAGGTCGACCCGAACACGCTTCAGACGAATACGGTCGCCTTCAAGCGCAAGTCGAAGGAAGAGACCTCTGTCCTTTTCGCCGGGGTCGGCGAATACTACCTGAATCAGAGCGAGATCGACAAATCGGTCGAGTTCTTCCGCGAATCGGCGCAGCTCGATGCCAAGAACTCGACGGCCAAACTCGGGCTCAGCGAGGCATTGACCCGCAAGGGCGACCAGGTCCTTCTCAGCGGAAAGTCCAATATCGCGAAGCTTTTGTACGAGGACGCGCTCGCCAACAATCCGGCAAACGCCTTTGCGTACGCCGGTCTCGCCGAGATCGCGAGTTCGAAGGAAGACGCCGACGCGGCGATCGCGAATTACGAAAAGGCACTCGCGCTCGACGGCGATCTGACCGAGCTCTATGCTCCGCTCGGCGTTTACTACTTCCAGAAGGGCGAGGTTGAGAAGAGCGAGAACTACCTCCAGAAGGCGACGGCGCTCGATCCGAACAACGCCGAAACCCAGTTCTTCATCGGCCTTGTGCGCTATCGGCAGAACCGCAACCCCGAAGCGATCGCCGCATTCCAGCGCTCGATCGAACTCGATCCGAAGAATCCCGAAACGCATTATTACCTTGGCGAGGTCTATGACCGGCTCGACCGCGACAGGGACGCGATCGCATCGTATCGACAGGCGGTAACGCTCAATCCGAGGTATTTCGACGCCTGGTTCGATCTCGGCGCCGCGTATTTCAATCGCGCCACCGACCAGGGGCCGAACTCGGCATACTACGAAGAAGCGGTCAAGGCCTACAAGGAAGCGATCAAGATCAACCCGAGAAGCGGCGAAGCGCACGCCAATCTTGCCGACTGCTATCGTTTGATGAAGCGGCTCGACGATGCGATCGGCGAATACCGTTTGGCGACGACTTTCATCACGAACGATGCGGAACTCTTCAGCAAGTTCGGATTCGTGGCCGGCCTCCGGGCGACGAACCCGGTCTATGAAAGTTACTGGACGCTGGCGATCGAGAACCTTGAAAAGGCGGTCGCGATCAGCGGCGAATACGTCGACTACACGAACCTCGGCTGGGCCTACTACAACGCGGCTCAGTCCGATCTGAAAATGAAGCGCGATGTCGAATACAAGGACAAGCTACAGAAAGCGAAAACTGCGTTGACAAAGGCGGTTTCGCTCAATTCCAAGCTTGCGGCGCCGTACCTTAATCTCGGCATGGCACTGACCGATCTCGGAGAATTTGAAGCTTCGATCAACGCGTTGAAGCGCGCCGACGAACTGCAGAAGAACTGGATCCCGGCGATCAACGAACTCGGCATCGCCTACCGTAAGAAGGGCGATTTCGACAACGCGGTCAAACAGTTCAAGCGCGCCATCGGCATCGACGACAAATTCGCGCAGGGGCATTACAATCTTGCGGAATCCGAGTATCGCCGCGGGAATATCAAGGACGCGAAGAAAGAGTACGAGATCTTGAAGAAAATGAAGCGGGACGACCTTGTTCAGACGCTCGATGTCGTCACGAACTACGGCCTGCGCAAGTAGATGCGAGTGATGTTCCACATCGGTTTCAGAGAGTTTGTCGCCGTGGCGCTCGTCGTTTGCCTGCTGGCCGGCGCCCCTCCCGCGCGGGGTCAGGATGTTGTGACGTCGGAGGATTTTTCGGGTGGCGCCAGCGTCTATTCGTTCAAGGAGAATCGCAAAGCCAAGAAACGCAGCGCCGCCGTGAAAAAGGGCTATCTGCCGCGACGCAACGCATCGAAACGCAAACGGGCGCGCCAGCGGCTTGCGGCCCAGGTCGCCGCGTCGCGCTCAAGATCCACGCGGCCGCGTTTCAAGAAGGTCGATCCGGCAAACGTCGCGAAGTCAACGCCAAAGACCGCGGCCGCTCGTTCGAAGGCCGCGCTCGAGAGTGCCGGCGCCGGCGAAACGTATCTCGATGCGGGGGACAACGAGGCCGCGATCGCCGCCTTCGACCGTTCGCTGCAACTCAACCCGAAATTCACCGACGCCAAACTCGGACTCAGTGAAGCGTACGCGCGCCGCGCCGACGAGCTCGCCGAACAGGGCAGGTCGGTCGAGGCGATGACCGCCTACCAGAACGCGTTGAAGCAGGATTCGTTCAACACCGGGGCCTATGCCGGGCTTGGCAGTCTCTACGAGGCGCAGGACAATTCGACGCTGGCGATCGCGAACTACGAGAAAGCGGTCGTTGCCGATGCCGGTCTGACCGACGTCGATGCTCGGCTTGGAGTTCTCTATTACGAACAGGGCGAGGTTGCGAAGGCGGAAACGCATCTTGTGAAGGCCGACGCCGCCGATCCGCAGAATCCCGAAACGAAGCTATATCTGGGTCTCGTCGGTCTCAAGCAGAACGACCACGAGCGCGCGACGCGCGAGCTCGACCAAGCGGTCAAACTCGACCCGAACTATGCCGAGGCATATTATTATCGGGGCGCTGCCAACAGCCGTCAGGCCGCTGACGACAAGGCCATCGCCGATTATCAAAAAGCGGTCTTCATCGATTCGGGTTATACCGACGCGGCCTTCGATCTGGCGACGGCCGAGTACAATCTGGAACGCTACGGGCAAGCGGCCGAGAGCTATCAGAAGGTGATCGCGACAGACGATTCCTACGCCGACGCGCACGTCAACCTCGCCGAGTCGTACCGCCAGCTCGAGGATTATCCGAAAGCGAACGCGCAATACGGCGTTGCGGCGGGACTCGTGAAAGACGACCCGGAGCTTTACTCGAGCTGGGGTTATTGCCTCGGCAAGGAAGAGAAGTGGGACACCGCTGCCGACCGTCTCGAGACGGCGTCGGAGATCCGCGGTGACGCGGTCGATTATTCGAATCTGGGCTGGGCCTACAATCACGGCGCCGAGGCCGATCTCAAGGCCGGCCGTGAAAAGGAAGCGAACGCGAAGCTGACGCTCGGCCGCGATTCGGCGCAGAAGGCGACCGAAAAGGATTCCAATTTTGCGGCCGGATTCGTCAATCTCGGGACTTCGCTCAACGGTTTGAAGGATTATCAGAACGCGTCGAATGCGTTGCGCCGTGCCGTCCAATTGCACGACGACTGGTATTTCGCCCACAACGAACTCGGACGCGCGTACCGCGGGCTCGGGCAGTTGGCCGACGCGGTCGCCGCGTTCAGGCGCGTGACAACGCTCAACGACAAGTTTGCCTACGGTTTCTTCAATCTCGGCGAGGCGCAGTATGCTTCCGGCGACAAGAAGGGAGCCGAAAAGACGATGAAGGCGTTGCGCAAGCTTGACCCGGCGCTTGCCGGCCGGTTGGACAGCGTGCTCAAGGGAAAGATCGACGAGCAAAAGCGCAAGGCCGAGGACAAACTGAAGGATAAGACCATCAACAAGCTTCCGCGGATCCCTTTCTGATCGTGAATCAAATTTTGAAGATCGATGAGAACGTCGCCCTTGCGCCTCTGACAACGCTCAATGTCGGCGGCGCGGCGCGTTTCTTTGCCGAAGTCGAAAGCGAGCAAGAACTCGTCGATGCGGTCGAATTCTCGCGCGAACGCGGTCTGCCGGTCTTCGTCCTCGGGGGCGGCAGCAACGTGCTCGTGGCTGACCGCGGGTTTGACGGGCTCGTCATCCGGATCGCGAACAGAGGAATCGCGTTCGACGGCCCGAACGTTACGGCGGCGGCCGGCGAGGATTGGGACGAATTCTGCGGCGAATGCGTTGACCGCGGGTTCGCCGGCATTGAGTGCCTTTCCGGCATTCCCGGAACGGTCGGCGGTACTCCGGTCCAGAACGTCGGCGCATACGGCCAGGAAGTTTCGGAAACGATCGTCGTTGTCCGCGCCCTCGATCTCGAGACCGACCGATTCATCCATCTTTCGAACGCGGACTGCCGCTTCGCGTATCGCGCGAGCGTTTTCAACACGACTCGCCGCGGACGGTACATCGTCACGGCGGTAACATTTCAACTGGTTCCGAACGGCGCGCCAAAGATCGCCTACAGGGATCTTCAGGACCGTTTCAAGCACCGCAGCCCGACGCTGGGCGAGACGCGCGAGGCCGTCCGTGCGATCCGCTCGGACAAGGGAATGCTCGTCCGTCAAGGCGGGCCGGATTCAAACAGCGCCGGGTCGTTCTTCAAGAATCCGGTCGTAACCCGTGAACAGTTCGCGGCGGTCGCGGGACGGGCCGAAGCGCTCGGGATCGGCGATGTTCCCCATTTTGACGCCGGCAGGGACTCCATCAAGATCCCCGCCGCGTGGCTCATCGAAAAAAGCGGTTTTCCGAAGGGGTTTCGTGCCGGAAACGCCGGGATCTCGACGCGCCATACGCTGGCGCTCACGAACCGCGGCGGTGCGACCGCCGGCGAGATCATCGCACTGAAGGAAGTCATCGCCGGACGGGTCCGCGACGAGTTCGGCGTCGATCTCGTGCCTGAACCGATCTTCGTCGGGTTTGACTGATGGGGCCCGACGTTTCCGGATTTTGCTACAATCGAAAAGATGGTTCTGAAAGCGCTGATCGTGGATGATGACGAAGCGACGCTCGATCTGATGAAGTTCAGGCTCGAGAGCGACGGCTTTGCGGTTTCGGCCGCGGCCCGCGGGGCTGAGGCCATCGGATTGCTTCGGGACACGGATTTCGACATCGTTCTCACGGATTACAATCTTCCCGACACGAACGGAATCGAGATCGTACGCTCGGCGAAGGAGATCGCGCCCGAGACCGAGATCATAATGATCACCGCCTTCGGGTCGGTCGACAAGGCGATCGAGGCGACCAAGGCGGGCGCGTTCTATTACGTCGAAAAGCCTGTAAAGTTTGACGATCTCCAGGTCCTGATCGAGAAGGCGATCGAGCGCAAACAACAGAAAAGAGAGATCCGCGAACTGCGCGGACGCCTTTCGAGCCGGTCGTCGTTTGAAGGCATAATCGGCGGCAGCCGGGCAATGCAGGACATCTACGAGATCATTGAGAGCGTCGCCGAAACCGACGCCAACATCCTAATACTCGGCGAATCCGGAACGGGGAAGGAAGTGATCGCGAACGCGATCCACTTCAAGAGCCTTCGATCGAAGAAACTGTTCGTCAAGGTGAACTGCTCGGCACTGCCGAAAGAACTTATCGAATCGCAGCTTTTCGGACATACCAAGGGCGCCTTCACCGGCGCGACCAGCGATAAGTCAGGCTTCATCGGCCAGGCCTTCGGCGGAAGCCTGTTGCTCGATGAGATCGCCGAGATGCCGGTCGATCTTCAGCCCAAACTCCTGCGCGTGCTGCAGGAACGCGTCTATTACCGCGTCGGCAGCGACACTCCCCAGACCGCGGATTTTCGATTGATCTCGGCAACGAACCGTGATCCGGCCGAGGCCGTCCGCGAAGGATCGTTGCGCGAGGATCTCTATTATCGGATCAACACGATCGAGATTCGGATCCCGCCGCTCCGCGAGCGGATGGAGGACGTTCCGGCGCTTGCGGAGCATTTCCTCGAGCATTATGCGGAGAAGTATAGGCGACCGATCAGAGGGTTCTCGCAAACGGCTTTCGATCAGATGCTCGGATATGGATGGCGGGGAAACGTCCGCGAACTCCAGCACACGATCGAACGGGCGGTGCTGCTCTCGAAGGAGGAAACGATCTCCGACATTAGGATCGCCGGAGCCGGGCCGTTGCCCGCCGGTTCGCCAGACGTGGTCAGGGCGCGGCTGATGGCGATCACGGGCGCTCTTGCGGGCGACGAGTTCTTCGACGAGATAGGCAAGGCGGTGATCTCGAACCTGCCTGAGACCCCGTTCGATGCAGAAAACCGGGATGTGTTTGATCTCCTGGAAAAGGGGATCGTGAAGGCCGTGCTGGAAAAGACGCGCGGCAACAAGCAGGCCGCTTCAAAGCTCCTCAACGTTTATCGCCCAAGGCTCTACGGTATCATCAAGCGACACGGCCTCGAGTAAGCCCGGATCAAAGACAGGGAAGGATCTCCCGCGAAAATGCTGAAAACGCGCAAAATCGGATTCCGTCGTCAGATCTCAAATTTCATATCAGCCCTCGTAGCGGGCGTGTGCGTGTAACGCGCGGCGCCAGTTGCGGCCTCGTAGATATGCGACGGAACCCGATGCGGAATGCCGCAATCGACTCGATGAACGACGCAGAGAGGCAAGCCTTTTTTGCCAAACGCCCCGATCGCCGCCAGATACGGCGCCGCGGACGACCTCCGCCAGAAATTCACCACGTATCAACTTTTCCAGTTGAAGCGGTTGAGACTGAAACGAGGGGGGTTTTTCATCCTCTGCCTGCCGAGATGCGATGATTCGCGCCGAAGCCGCGGCCGAGACCTTCTTGGTTGAGCGTGAAACTCCACGCATAGCCGTGATTATCGGCGCCGCCGCCCCGATCTCCGGTCTTCGACAGATCAAGTGGCAGGCTCGTCCGATTCACTCCGTCGTCAATCTGCCCGCAAAAAAGGGTTGGTTGGCGAGTGAGGTCTTGAAGCCATACACAAGCAGAACAAGTACCAATCCCAAGGTCAAGAGCATTCCGCTTGCGAACCACGCCGAAAAGTTGAGAGTCAAAAGCGTCGCTTCAAGCCACATAAAGACGATTTGGGCGACAACCATCGTTATCAAACCGAGTTTTGCGATCGCCAGACTCAGAACCGCAGTCATAACCAGCGTGAACACCAGAAAGATCCACGATTGGGTGAAAAACAAAATCAGGACGGTTGCTATCAGGGCAAAAACGAACAATCCGGCATAGAGTCGGCGACGAAGCACTAGGTACAGAATCGCGAAAACACAAATTTGCGTCAATGCGGGAAAGAAACCATAGCCAGCGATGCCAAAGATTCCTGCGGTCCAGCTTTGCAAACTATTGAGCCCGCCGCTGAAGAAAAAGAGCCGGAGATCGCCGTGAATCAATTGCTCTGCATACAGTCCGACGTAAATCAGAGTAAGATGTGCGACGCCGACCAGCGTTCCCAGCAAGATGTCGCGTCCAACCAGTGGATCCGCGAAATCGCCCGCCAGCAGACGATTCCACGAAACGATCAGATCCGGCAGATTGCGGCGGATAATCGGCTCCAATGCGAGATAAACGATGCAGGTCAGAACCGAAAGATACAAAGCACCCCGAAATCCGAGCGTCACTCGGTCGAGTTCGTGAGAAAATGACGGAACGTGGTTCGAGCCGAAAATCCAGCCGAGAAAAACCAAGATGAAAATGGCGATCGAGATTTTGAATGCGCCTTTCCGGTCTCCGCTGCCGGATTTGATGTTTCTCCACGCCAAGAAAATTGCCGTCACCATTATTCCGATGAGTATTCCGGCGAAGACAAAGACCCCGACCCAATCGCGCGTCGTGTTGGCCAGCGATCCGTCGGGATCGGATTTGGTCCAGGGATAGACCATTTTGAAAAAGACGATCTTGCCCTGATAACTCGCAGCTTCGACGCGCAAGGGAATCTCTTCGTTATCAGGCAAAACGCCCTCCCAAGCCTTGCGTTCATCGAACGCGCTCGCCGGAGTCCAATTCGGCGAAACCTCCTTGAATTTCGCCAAATCGAGTTCGGCGGCTTGAAAGGTCGCGGAAAAATCGGCTTTCGAGTCGGTTACAGAACCGAATTTCGGCGGTACGGCTGAAAATTCGACCAGCCTTCCGCGCGTGTCGAGCGAGATCTTTCGCTGACTGCTTTCCGACTGCGGTCCAAACGTCCAAAGACCGCTTCCCATCATCGATACCTCAAAATTGGTAGGACTTTGCCGCTCGACAAAAACACAAAACAACGGTTGACCGCTTTCGATATTGGCGAATCTCTTCTTTGGAGACTCATTTCGGACGAAATAATCAAGATAAGAATAATCCTCGTGAAAGCGGTACCAACGCTCGGCCGGCGTATCCGTGTAACCGAATTTGGAAATAATCTCGTTGGCTTTTTCCGAAAGGACGTCGGCTGATTTATTGAACGGAATCCGATTTTGGGGCGCAACCTTCATCGAAACAAACATCATTAATCCGAGCATCGCAATTCCGCCAACTAAACAAGCCAAAGCAATTACGGGTTTCAACGCGCCTTTTTGGGGCGACGCGGCAACCATCTCCGGGCTCGGAGTTTCCCCTGCTTCCAGCGCGATTTGCATTGGATTTCCGCCAGGGAGCGACATCGCAACGTGCAACGCCGTTTGCGGACGATCATCAGGGTTCTTTTGCAAACACTGTCCAATGACGCTCTCAACCAACGGATCAATTCCTTTGACGTATTCCGAGGGATTGGTTGGCGTTTCAGAGGTTTGTTTGCGAATCAATTCTGGGACTGATTCAGCCGCGAAGGCTTGTTTGCCCGTGAAGATCTCGTAAAGCACCAAACCGAGTGCGTAGATATCGCTTTTTTGGGAAACGTCTTTGCCCGTGATCTGCTCCGGCGACATATACGCCGGCGTGCCGACTCGAATTTGGTCATGAGCGGCTTCGTCTTCCAATCCGGCGATCCCGAAATCGGTGATCCGCGTTTTGCCTTTGGAATCAATGATGACATTCGCCGGCTTCAAGTCGCGATGAAGAATTCCGGCATTGTGGATCGCTGAAAGTCCGACGCATAGCTGACGGGCGATCTCAATCGCTCTTTCGGATGATAGCCGACCGACTCTTCGCAGGAGCGACGATAGATCATCACCGTCAATGAACTCCATCGAAAGAAAATGCTTGCCATCGATCTCGCCTATATCAAACACTTTGCAGACATTGACGTGAGCCACTTGACGGGCGTTGCGAACTTCGGCATGAAATCTTTCCAATGCCTCTTTATTCTTTTCAAGTTTGTCGGGCAAAAACTTGAGCGCGACGGTTTGCGAGAGTTTGATATCCTCTGCTTTGTAAACCTCGCCCATCCCGCCCTTGCCAAGCAAGCCGATAATTCGGTAGCGACTTGCCAAAACCGTCCCGGCGACAAAACTGCCGTTCTTGATGTCACCGGTCGTGCTTTGCCCGACGAGTGTCCTTTTCGCGTCAAAAATGCTAGCGACTTCGGCAACGGCCGGATTTTCGAGGAACGATTCCGAGTCTTCGAATGAAGCCAAGAGTCTTTCAACCACTTGGCGTAACTCAGCATCTTTGCCGCACGAACTCCGCAAAAAATCTTCGCGTTCTTTGCCAGTAAGCGAAGTTGCTTTTTCAAACAAACCCTTGATCTTCTGCCAGCGCTCCGCGATTTCTTCGGTTTTGTCGAGATGTCTGGTTTCCTGAGTTTTGTTTGATTCTTCCATTGAATTCTTTATCATCATAAATCCAAAAGTGCTCGGACTCCCAATTCGGTTGCAAAACTGCGGTGTTCGCATCTGCGTGACGCTGTTTGAGCCGAAAACCGGCCTTACCCGAATTCACCCGGAGCGATCTTCCGCCATTCGACCGGATGAAGAAGAAAATAGACCGCGAGCCCGATTGGTTTTGATGGATCGCATCCGGCAAAACAAAATCCGAGGTCTATTTTCTTCGAGTTATCCGCCGTTGCGCTTACTTTCCGTCGACCTTCGGAGGATCGGCAACAGGGATGTTTTGAAACGACGCAACCTTCCAACCGCTCTCGGTTCTTGTAACAACGACCGTTTCTCTTGATGCTCCGTGACTGTCTTTCATCAGAAATGTTGCGATCGCCACATCCGGACGAACAAACTGAATCGAGTAACCGGAGTTTTCGAGCGTTGGCTTGCTCGTTTTGTAGTACGTTTCCATCACCCATTGCAGTCTGTTTTTGATCGTTTCACGTCCGGTCAGTTGATCGCCAAACGGGTCGATGTGAACGCAATCTTCGGTTAAGAATCCGGCCATTATGTTCACATCCCCGGAGTTCCAGGCGTTGGTGACGTGCGACAACAACGAGATGATCGTCTGCTTATCATCCGATTGCGTTTGTGCAAAAGCGTTTCCGTTCAGTAGAAGGATTGCAAGTGCAAATCCCAAGATCAAGTTCTTCACAAATTTCGATCTCCTTTTTTCGATTTAAGGGCCAGTTTTGCGCCTCAATCCTTTATGCGACTTTTTTTGGCATAACCGCCAAAAAAATGTTTTGTGGTATTCTCTCTTCGTGCCGATCACTCAGCTGCTAAAAGATTGGGGCGATGGAGATCAAGCGGCTTTGGACGAACTTATGCCGCTGGTTTATGACGAATTGCATCGCCAAGCCTCGCGCTATTTGAGGAATGAACGCCCAAATCACACTTTGCAAACGACCGCACTGATCCACGAAGCGTATCTAAAATTGCTCGGAGGCGCCCAGATCGAATGGCAAAACCGCAATCATTTTTTCGCGGTCGCTTCAACCGCGATGCGGCAAATCCTTGTTGACCACGCCCGCAAACGGAAGCGCGAAAAACGCGGCGGTAAGGAAGAAAATCTTCCGCTTGACGATTCCTTTCAGATTTCGGCGAATGAAAAATCCGTTGACTTGGTTGCGCTCGACCTTGCCTTGATTCGTCTTGCGAAAATTGATGCAAGGCAAGCAAAAGTCGTTGAATTGAGGTATTTTTGCGGTCTTTCGATCGACGAAACGGCGGAAGTTCTTGGCATCGCCAACTCGACCGTGCGGCTCGATTGGAATCTGGCAAAGGCTTGGCTGAAAGAGGAGATTTCAAAATGAAGCGGTGGACACGCTAACGCCCACAAAGAGGGCCGATGCGAAATCCAAAATCGGAAATCCCGGTTTCATCGCCATCTGCGATTGCTTCCCGAATCAAACGCTTTGCCCTGCGGAAGCCTAGCTGCCGTTCTCCGCGCGGTCGCAAGCGCCTATTCGATCACTGCCAGGACATCGCCGGCGTTGACGTTGGCGCCTTCCTCGAATCGGATCTCGCGGACGATGCCGTCCTTCGGAGATTTCATCTCATTCTGCATCTTCATCGCCTCGACGACGACGACGCCTTCGCCGTGTTTGACCTCGTCGCCGGCGTTCAGCAGGACGCGAACGAGTTTGCCGGGCATCGCGGTCTTTATCTCGGCGATCCCTTCCGGACCGTCTTCGGACCCGCCGGCGCCGCGGAGTTTTTTCGGATCGAAGATCTTGACCTCGAGTTGATGATTGCCGATGTTGACGATGCCGCTGGGTGCGACATAGACCTCGTGGATCTGCCCCTCGGACTTGAGAAGGTAAACGTTCGGCTCGACCTCTGAGGCGTCGAGTTCGTAGGTCCGATCGTCAACGCGCGCAAACACCCGTTCGCCGTCGCGCTTGAGTTCGATCTCGTGCTTTTCGTTGTTGAGTTCAGCTTGGAATTTCATTGTTTTTGTTAATAGCAGTTAGTAGGCGGTAGACGGTAGACAGTAGACGGTAGACAGTAGACGGTAGACAGTAGACGGTTGTCGGTCGACAGTAGACAGTAGACGGTAAAAAGACGTCGTGTCCGTAGCCGTGCCCGATCGCCAAACAAATTGAAACTTTGCACTTTGCACTTTGCGTTTTCCACTGTCCACTGTCCACTGTCCACCGTCCTACCGTCTTTCCGACTTCTCGTATTCCTTCTTGAGAAGGTCCATAAATTCTTTTCGCCGGTCGTAAAGCCTTTTCGGTTCGCGCGGCTCGTGGCGCGCCAATGCGTACGCCGTGATCAACGGTAGCGCAACGGTCGAATCGACATAGGCGACGACCGCGTCGGGAAGCTTGTCGGGATCGACCTTGCCCCACGAGACCGCCTCGGCGGGGGTCGCGCCCGAAAGTCCGCCCGTATCGGGACGCGCGTCCGTGACCTGCAGGAAGTAATCGTGGCCTTTCTCGTCGATACCCAGCACTTCCTGGATCTGCGGTTCGGTCTGGAGCGCGAAGTTCTTCGGACTTCCGCCGCCGAGAATGAAGATCGCCGATTTCCCGCCCTTCTTTGTCTTTTTTCCCGATTCGACGACGCCGCGCTTTGCCGCGAGAACGATCGACGCCGTCTCATTGACGTCGAGATTCGGATTGAGCACCAGTTTCCCGCCCTGAAGCTCTTTCGCCGCGATGTTCATCCCGATCGACGAATCTCCGGGGGACGACGTATAGACCGGGACGCCGAATTCGTACGCAACGGCAAGCAGCGATTTCTCCTTGATGCCGAGCTTCTTCTCGCGTTCGCGGATGTATTTGCCGGCCAGATAATGGAACTCGGCCGAGCTCATCGGCTTCTGAAACTCGTCGTGTTCGATGAGACGTCTGAAAAACTCGTCCGTGTCGAGCAGGACCGAGTAATCGAAGAAGATATCGAAGATCCGAACGACCTCTTCTTCGCGGAGCACACGGTCGTCAAGCTTTGCGTCGCCCTGATGGAGCGAGAGCCCGATTCCGAAATGCGTGTCGTGATATAGGTTCGCGCCGGTCGAGATCATCCAATCGATGAACCCTGCCTTGATGAGCGGTATCAGCGCCGAGATCCCGAGTCCGGCCGGAGTCAACGCGCCGGTCAGCGTGACGCCGATCGTGACGTCGGGCTCGAGCATCTTCCTCGTGAACAGCTGACAGGCCTCGCGCAAACGCGCGGCGTTGTAGGCCATAAACGATTCGTCGATCAGATCGGCGAGTTTCGTGTCGCCGTCGATGGGTGTCGGATCGATCCGTTTGCCGGACAGGAACCGGCTCTTTTTCTTCTTTGACATCCTATTCAGTTTCGTTGTGCTGTTTGAATCTTCGTTCATTCACGAACCAGTTTATCGCCGCCCATATGATGCCGATGACGAGAAAGATCCCGGAATAAACGAGCAGATTCGTCGGTTCGAAGAAATACTCGATCTCTCGCCCGGGCAAGAAGCGGCTGAGCGCGAACTGCGCGATCGACATCATCGCCATCATAAAGATTCCCCAGAAAATGCCGAAGACCCCGATAAAGAAGACCGGGCCTTTGGCGCGCATCTTTTTCCAACGATCCAATTGTTTTGTGTCGTTCAACGTTTTCTACCTCCGTTGGCGTTGCCGCGGCGCCGGAACAACCGGGGCAATGGCAGGCTTCAAAGCGTCTACGGAATTCATCCTAAAGACGCGAATCAAGATCGACGCCTTCGCGCCGGCAACCACCGCGTGACGGTCCGCAGTCGCAAACGTCACCGCAACGCTGGCACGATCGTTTCAGTTCGACGGGTCTCAAGTGATCATTTGTTCGGCTGCTTTGTGATCCGCAGGTACGGTTTCACCTCGCGCCAGCCGGCCGGGAATTTCTCCTTCGCCGCTTCGTTCGAGAGCGCCGGCACGATGATGCAATCGTCGCCGTCCTTCCAGTTGACGGGCGTCGCGACGCTGTAGTTCGTTGTCAGCTGAAGCGAATCGATGACGCGCAGGATCTCGTCGAAATTCCGGCCCGTGCTCGCCGGATACGTGATCGTCAGTTTGACCTTTTTGTCGGGCCCGACGACATAAACCGAACGGACCGTGAACGTGTCGCTTGCGTTCGGGTGGATCATATCGTAAAGATCCGAGACCTTTCGGTCGGCATCGGCGATCATCGGGAAATTGACGGCCGTACCCTGAGTTTCCTCGATATCCTTCTCCCAGCCGAGGTGCGACTCGAGCGGATCCACGCTCAGACCGATGACCTTGACGTTTCGCTTGTCGAATTCGGGTTTGAGCCTCGCAGCCATTCCGAGTTCTGTCGTGCAGACCGGTGTGTAGTCCTTCGGATGCGAGAAAAGGACACCCCAGCTATCGCCGAGCCACTCGTGGAAACTTATCGTTCCGTGGGTGGTTTCAGCGGTGAAATCGGGGGCCGTATCGCCTAATCTGATAGCCATTTCTTGGTTCTCCTTTTCGTATTGGTCCGAGACCAGCCGGCGACCGCCGCGCTGATCGGAATTCTTTCAGTTCAATTCAAGATTATCACACGGTAAATCGCGGGCAAACGCGATCGGAACGCTATGATTCGGGCTCGCGTTCGTCGCTTTCCGGCGCCGGACGGATCCTCAAACGTGTCAGTCGTTTTTCGTCGGCGGCGAGGATCTCGACCTCAAGGCCGTGCACGTCGATCGTCTCGCCGACCTTCGGAACGTAACCCGTTTCGCTGATCACAAGTCCGGCGATGGTCGTGACCTCTTCGTCATCGATCTCGACGTCGAAAAGCTTTTCGATCTTGCCGATTTCGAGCGATGCCGGGACATCGTAGCTCCCGTTCTCGCCCTCGATGAACTCGACGATCTCCTCTTTTTCAATGTCCTCGTCCTCGATTTCGCCGACGATCTCCTCGACTATGTCCTCGACGGTCACGAGTCCGGCCACCCCGCCGTATTCATCGACGACGACCGCGATCTGGACGTGGTTAAGTTGCATCGCCTTAAGCAGATCGGCCGCCGACTTCGTCTCCGGAACGAAGAATGCCGGTCGCGCGTACGAAGCGATCGGTTCGTTCTCTTTCCCGTCCGCCCACGCGTGGAGCAGGTCCCGGACGTAGATCATGCCTTCGATGTTGTCGATCGTGTCGCGGTACAGGGGCATTCGCGAGTATTTTTCTTCGTTGATCAGGTCGCGAGCCTGGCGGACCGTGGCTCCGACCGAAAGCGCGCAGATCTCGGTCCTCGGAGTCATGATCTCGCCGGCGCGGGTCTCGGAAAACTCGACCATCGTCTCGATCAGTTCGCGCTCGCTCTCTTCGATGATGCCTTCCGCTTCGCCGACCTCCATCAGCGCCTGAAAGTTGTCGGCGTCTTCCTCGCGCTCGGACTCCGTCTGCGCGTTCGGCGCGATGGAGGTTTCGAGCGATGCCTGGATCTTGCCTCGGAACGATGGCTCGACGGGATCGGCTATGAACGGCACGATCTCGTACAGGGGCCGGACGATCGGGAGAAGAAAGAGAAGTTTCTTCTCCGGCTCAGTTCGTGTCAGGAACCACGGGACGATCTGCCTGAAAAAGACCGAGAGCGTCAGCCCGATCGCGATCGAATAACCCAGAAGTTCCGAATGGCTGCGGAAGAACGAGAGTACGATGACGGTCACAAGAACCGAGAACAGAATCAGGATGATCTGGATCGTAGCCGAAAGCGCAAATCGGAACCGCGGTCGGTTCTCAAGGATCTGCTGCAGAAAAATGAAGGTTTTCTGTTTCGGGGATTCCTCAAGATCAGCAAGCAGGCGCCGCAGGCTGACGTCCGAAAGCTGCGAGAACGACATATCGACCGTCGCCAAAAAGACGACCAGGACCAGCAGGAATACCGCGACGGCGATTTCGATTTCCATAAGCGACAGTAAATGTTAAATTGAAAGCTCGAAATAGTAAATTCCGATCTAGCTATGAAAATCAACAGTTTGACCCTGTGCGCGCTTATCGCAGCGGCGGCGTTGGCGGCATTTCCGCAATCGACATCGGTGGCGTCCGAGACGAGGATCACGGTTCCCGGGATTTCAAAAAGCGTGACCGTAAGACGCGACTCGCGATCGATCCCCTATATCGAGGCCGAGAACGACGCCGATCTTTATTTTGCACAGGGGTTCGTGACCGCCTCAGACCGTTTGTGGCAGATGGATTTTCTGCGGCGGGTGGCGCGCGGTGAACTCGCCGAGATCTTCGGGGGCGCCGTGCTCGAGGAAGACAAGCGCTGGCGCCGTTACGGATTTTCCAAGATCGCTGACGACAGCCTTCCGATACTCGATCCCGGATTGCGAAAGGCGCTGGAAGATTATGCCCGCGGAGTCAATGCGTACATCGCGACGATCCCCGACGATAAGCTCCCAATCGAGTTCCGAATCCTTCAGTACAAGCCGCGTCCCTGGACGCCGGCAGATACGGTCGTCGTCGGCAAGATCCTCGCCGACGCGCTCAGTTCGACCTGGCGTCAGGATCTGGTCCGCGCGTCGCTTGAGAAGCTTCCGAAAGAGAAGTTCGCGGATCTGACCAATCCCATCACGCCTTCGGACGTCGTCCTGTTCGGAAAGGACTCATCGCCCGCGGGGCGTCTGACGACGAGTCCGGCCTCCGGTGACGTGACGGCGATGCTCCCGGTCGCCGAAAAGGACGACGAGGTCCGGCGCAGATCGCTGGAGCGTGCCGGCTTTTTTGCCGAAGAGCTTGCGGCGAGCAACAACTGGGTGATCTCCATGAAACGCACGATCGACGGCAAGGCGCTCCTCGCCAACGATCCTCATCTGCAGCCCGCGGCTCCCGGCATTTGGTATCTTTCGCATCTTTCGACGCCAACGATGCGAGTTTCGGGCGTGACTTTCCCCGGCGTGCCGGGCATCGTCCTCGGGCATAACGGATCGATCGCGTGGGGCGCGACGAATGTCGGGCCGGATGTCCAGGACCTTTATCGCGAGGAATTCGATGCGGCCGGGAACGTGCGGACCGAAAAGGGATTGGTCGCGCCGATCGTACGCCGTGAAGAGATCAAGGTGCGGACGAATCCAATGCGGCCCGAGACGACGACCACCGTCTATGAAGTGATCGAAACGCGCAACGGCGTGGTTTTCACCGACGAGGTCGGGCAGAAATTCTCGCTCAAATGGACGGCGCGCGATCCCAAAAATCAAGAATTCGAGGCGTTCTTCCGTCTCAACCGGGCCAAGAATTGGAAGGACTTTCAGTCGGCGCTTCGGACCTACGGCGGCGCGACTCAGAATTTCGTCTATGCGGACGTCAACGGGAACATCGGCTGGTATGCAGCCGGACGGGTTCCGTTGCGGCGGACGGGCACCGGCGCCGTCCCGTACGACGGATGGACAAATGCCGGCGACTGGACGGGCTACATACCGTTCGAGCAACTTCCGCATCTCTACAACCCGCCCGAAGGTTTGATCGTGACGGCGAATCAGCGCATCGTCGGGACGGATTACAAGTATTTCGATCTGATCTCGCGCGACGCCGCGAATCCGTGGAGGGCGCGGCGCATATACGATCTTCTGAAGGCGAATCCGAAGGTTTCGATGAACGACGTCACCGACGTCCAGCGCGACGTGTTCAACATTCCGCTCTCGGATCTTTCGCGCGTCATCGTCGACCGCGCGGCTGCCTCGCCCGAAACACTCGCCGTGCTTCGCGGCTGGGACGGCCGGACTCGCGCCGACGCGAAGGGGCCGGTGATCGTCAACGAGATCCGCAACTGCGTCGCCGGCAAGATCGCCGAAGACAACAAGCCCGTTCCGCAATATGTCGTGCGCGAACGCTTGCTTTATTGGGTGATCAAGGAGAATTCGGCTCGCTGGCTGCCGAAAGGGTTCGAAAGCTACGACGCGTTGCTCAAGGCGTGCGACGCCGAGGCTCGGACCGCGCTTTCGCAACCGAAGCGTCTCGGTGCGGACGAGGCGAAATGGCGCTGGGGCGATGTCTTCGTCGCCAACTTCCAGCATCCGCTGGCGGTCGCGCCGCTGATCGGCGCGCAGTTCGCGGCGCGTTATACGAACGTCGACGGCAGCGGCCAGACACCGAACGTCGGGGCGTTCGTTTCGATGAGGCATATCGCGAGTCCGGGAAATTGGGACGCGACGCGGCACGTCATTCCGCTCGGACAGTCGGGCGACCCGGCGAGCCCGTTTTGGAAGGACCAGTTCGAATCGTGGCGTACGGGAAGCCCGGCAATGTTTCCGTTCACGGTGGATGCGGTCAGGCAAAGCGCGCGATCGGTCACGGTTCTCTCCGGGAAATGATCCGGCGGCGAAGATCGAGGAAGTCCGAGAGAATTATCGCCGCGGCCTCGGCGTCGACACGTTTGAAGATCTCTTTGAGCGCGTGGCCGCGTTCGTGAAGGTTTTCGCGCGCCGCGATCGACGTCGCGCGTTCGTCCTGAAGAAAGACCGGGATCTCGAGCGAAAGCGCGAAGTTCCGCGCGAGCCGCCGGGCATCGGCCGACATCGGGCTTTCCGAGCCGTCGAAATTGAGCGGCAAACCCAGAACGAGGGCGACCGCATCAAACTCGCCTAGTATGCGGCGTATTTCGTCAAGAAGAGCCTTCCAGTTTGTGCGTTTGACGCGTCCGACGGCGCGCGCGGTGAACTGGAGTTCGTCGCTGACGGCGACGCCGACGTGCTTGGTCCCGATGTCGAGCGCGACGACGCGTCCCGCGTCCGGAGCGCGAGAAATATCTGTAAACGGATCGGGATTAGGAATTTCTTCTCGTTGCACGGAAACCCTGGATATCGGATAATCGTAGAACTTTCGGTTCGGCTATTGTCTGCCGTTCGCCTTCAGGTTGCAAATCGCCATCGGCACTGCGGCTGACCGGGCCAAAGAAGAGTAACAAAATGTCATTTCGCGGAAAGATCATCATCGCCTTCATTTCGGCCGCAATCGCTTCGTACGCCCTGATCGGCGGGCTTCTGGGATCCTTTGCCCAGCAGCCGATCAACGACGCCGGGGCCCAGATGCGGATCTTCGAATCGGTTCTCCAGCATATCCAGAACGATTATGTCGACGAGCCGCCGATGGATCGCGTCCGAAACGGCGCGCTGCGTGGACTGCCGTCGTCGCTCGATCCCTATTCGTCATATCTGACGGCCGATCAGGTCAAGGATTTCCAGGCGAACAAACAGAATACGCTCGCCGGCGTCGGGGCCGAATTCTCTTCGATCTCGCAGTATCTTTACGTGATCTCGGTCGTCAAGGATTCGCCGGCCGACAAGGCCGGTCTCAAGGCTGGCGACGTCATCGAGTATATCGAGAACAAGGCGACGCGGGATATTTCGCTGTACGACGCGCGCCAGCTGATCCTCGGCGATTTGGGATCGAGCGTCAAACTGCGGGTCCTTCGCGCGGGATCGAAACCTCAAACCCTGACGGTGGTCCGCGGCAATTATCAGATACCGAAGGCGGAATCGCGTGTCGAGGCCGGCAAGGTCGGCGTCATCAAGGTGTACAGTCTCGAAAAGGGCGAGTCGGAAGATATCCGCAATCAGGTGCAGTCGCTGACGAAACAGGGAATTCAGAAGATCGTGCTCGATCTTCGCGGCGTCGCGTCGGGAACGATCGACGAGGCGGTCGCGGTCGCCAATCTTTTCATCAAGGACGGGACGCTGGCGCAAATCATCGGGCGCGAGAGCAAGCCTGTAAAGACCTTCACGGCCGACCCGGCGAAGCATCTCTTCGACGGCAAGCTTTCGGCGCTGATCGATATTTCAACGGCCGGCGCGGGCGAGGTGGTCGCTGGGGCGTTGCTTGACCGGAAGCGCGGCGATGTTATCGGCGAAAGGAGTTTCGGCGCCGGGACCGATCAGAAGCTATTCACGCTCAAGGGCGGCGACGGTCTGCTGTTGACCGTCACGAAATGGGCTTCGCCCGACGGCAAGACATTCCTGGCGGATGAGCGCGCCGATTCGGGCATCAAGCCGACGGTCGAGGTCAAGCGTCCGGAAACTCCGGAGCCGCTTGAAGTCGAGGATCTGGTCGACCAACAGGAAGACAACAACCAGCAACCGGGTGCAACCCCGTCACCGACCCCGAAACCGGAACAGCCGAAAACCCTGGAAGATGTTCAGATGAAGAAGGCGCTCGAGTTGATGCAGGACAAATAGATTTTGGATTCTGGATTTTTGATTTTGGATTGGTTTTGATTCCAGGATCGGTCCAGTGAATCTAACGTTTCGAAGAGGCGATCTCCTGAACCCGAGATCGCCTCTTCTTACTTTAGTCTCAACGCCCCCGTTCACGTAGGATCCCGGTCCGCCGAATCGCTCGATCCAAAATCCAAAATCAAAAATTCAAAATCGTCTCAGCGTTCCGACAACAGCCGCGCGACCTTTTTCTCGAGTTCCCGGACGGTCCTGGCGATGTCGCCGAGGCGCCGGTAGGCGGCCGTGGATCGGAGCCAGTCGCGGTTGTCGAATCCCGGAACACCCGAGATGACCTTGCCCGGTTCGACATCGTGCGAAGTCGCCGATTTGGCCGTCAGAACCGCGTCGTCGCCGACCTTCAGATGCCCGGCGATCCCCACCTGGCCGGCGAGGATGACGCGTTTTCCGATCACCGAACTTCCGGCCAATCCCGTCTGCGAGCAGATCAGCGCGTCCTCGTCGACCGTGCACGAATGCCCGATCTGAACGAGGTTATCGATCTTCGCGCCGCGTTTGACGCGCGTTTCGCCGACCGACGCGCAGTCGATCGCGCTGTTGGCCCCGACCTCGACGTCGTCTTCTAGGACGACGCGCCCGACCTGCGGAATCTTCAGCCAGCGGCGGTCCTCGTCCTTGGCGTAGCCGAAGCCGTCCGATCCGATCGTCGTGTTGTTGTGAACCACGCAGCGCGCGCCGATCTCGCAGCTCTCGCGCACCGCGACGCCGGAGTGGATCACCGAACCGTCCCCGACGCGAACGCCGCGGTACAACGTCACGTTCGGGAATATTCGCACACCGTCTCCGATCTCGCAGTCGGGCCCGACGACCGAATTTGCCATGATCTCCGCCGTCGGCGCGACGCGTGCGGTTTCGTGGACCACCGCGCGCGGGTCGACACCGGCGACGGCCGTCTCGTCGGGATGCATAACACGCAGCGCGCGCGTGTATGCGAGGTAAGGATCCTTCGCCCTCAAGATGGCGATATCGACGCGCTCCAGCGGTTCCGTTTCGTTCAGTATGATCGCCGAGGCGCGCGTTTCGGCGATCTGCGACGTGTATTTGGGGTTCGCGAGAAACGTGATGTCGCCCGGTCCTGCGATATCGAGCCCCGCGGCGCCGACGATCTCGGTTTCCGCGTCGCCCGCTGCGACGGACGCTTTGATCAGAGGGGCAAGTTCACCTAATTTCATATTCAAAAACTTGTTTAAAAGCCAGTGCCGAACGTCTATAATCACTTATCCGAGTTTTTCGAATTCGAACACTTCCGACCCCGGCCAAAGGCAAAAAATCGATCAGATTGAAATTTATGAGCGAGAAAATATTAACGCAATCGGAGAAAATTTACACCGTCGACGATCGTTTGCGCGGTACGGGCGGCGAAACGGCGAAACCGGCCAACGGATCGTCGTTACCGGGATCGAGCCGGCGGCACAACCTGATCGCGACGAACACGACGATCGCCATCGGGAGCCGCATCCGCGGGCAGGGAAAAGAGGTCTACGTCAACGACATGCGCGTCAAGATGTCGCCCAACAATTACGCCTATCCGGATGTCATTGTCGTCGCCGGCGAGCCTGTTTTCGAGGGAAAGGAACTCGATATCCTGACGAACCCGGCGGTCATCGTCGAGATAATGTCGCGGGCCACTTTCCCGGTCGACAAGACCGAAAAGCTCGAACGATATCTCGCGATCGACAGCGTCCGAGAGATCGTGCTCGTCAAAGAGGATGAAATGCGGGTCGAGCATTTTCACAGGCAGACGGCGAATCAATGGATCTACAAGATCTGCGGCGCCCGCGATGACGTGGTCACGCTCGATTCGATCAACTGCAAGATCGCGCTCGGCGAGATCTACGGCCAGATCAGATTCGGCGACTGATCAAAGGAGACTGAGCGGATCGATCTCGACCGAAACGAATCGCAGGTCGCAGCCGCGCTCGTCGGCCGCGGTGAGCGCGAAATCCAGCATCTCGCGCATCACGGTCCGGTTCGACGCCTTGATCAGGATCTGGATCCGGAATTCATTCTTGAGCCGCGAGAGCGGGGCCGGCGCCGGTCCGAGGATCCGGCAGGCGTTGGCCCGGTTCGCGTCCGTGAGGCATTTGCGGAGCTTTTCGGCGAGATCGGCGGCGAACGCGTAGTTCGGATGCCGTATCAGGATCGATGCGAGCGAGGCGAATGGCGGATAGCCGAGGCGTTCGCGGAACTTGATCTCGTCGCTGTAGAACCCGGCAAAATCCTGCGAATGGGCGTGCCTGAGAATGTAGTGGTCCGGATAATAGGTCTGGATGATCACGCGGCCCGGGAGATCGCCCCGTCCGGCGCGGCCAGCCACCTGAGTGAGAAGCTGGAAGGTGCGCTCGCCGGACCTGAAATCGGGCATCGCGAGCCCGGCATCGACCGAGATCACGCCGACCAGGGTCACGTTCGGAAAGTCGTGTCCTTTCGCGAGCATTTGCGTCCCGACGAGCATGTCGAGCGCGCCGCGGCTGAATTCGTCGAGTACCGCCTCCATCTCGTGGCGCCGTGCCGTCGTATCGCGGTCGACGCGCGCGATCTTCAATTCCGGAAACTTCTTTCGCAGTTGGTCCTCGATCTTTTCCGTCCCGTCGCCCATGAAATACAAATACCGGCTCTTGCATTGCGGGCAGTGGTCGGGCACCTTTTCGCGGTGGTTGCAGTAGTGGCATATCAGCTTCGCGTCGCGCTTGTGATACGTCAGCGTGATGTCGCAGTTCCGGCATCTGATGGCCTCGCCGCAGCTTCTGCAAAGGACGAACTGTGAAAAACCGCGGCGGTTGAGAAGGATTATCGATTGTTCGCCCTTCGAGTGCGTTTCGTTGATCGCGTCGATAAGTTCGGCCGAGAACGCCATGTCCTTGCCCGCGGTCCGGAAGAGTTTCCGCATATCGACGATCTCGGCCGAGGCGAGCGGCCGGTCGCCGATCCGGTTCGGGAGGCTGAGATACCGGTATTTTCCGATCTGCGAGTTCCGGAAGGTTTCGAGCGCCGGCGTCGCCGAGCCCAGAACGACCACTGCCTTGGCAGAATGCGCGCGGACGACGGCAACGTCTCGGCCGTTGTAGAAGGGCGATTCGTTCTGCCGGTACGATCCGTCGTGCTCCTCATCGACGATGATCAGCCCGATGTCCTTGAGTGGCGCGAAAACCGCGGACCGCGTGCCGATCACGATCCTCGCATCGCCGCGGCGAATCCTTCGCCACTCGTCAAAACGCTCGCCGTCCGAAAGGCTCGAATGCAGGATCGCGACGTTCTCGCCGAATACCGCTCGAAGGCGGCGCGAGAAAACCGGCGTCAGCGCGATCTCGGGGACGAGCATCAGGGCCGACCGCCCGAGGTCCCGCGCGAGATTCATCGCGCGGATGTAAATCTCGGTCTTTCCGCTGCCGGTCACGCCGTGCAAAAGGAACGCGGCGTATTCGCCTGCACGCTCGGCGGTCTCGATCGCCGCCAGAACGCTCGACTGCGGGCCTGTGAGCGTGATCGGCTCGAATGTCGGGACCGCGGAGAATCGGAAGGGATCGCGGTTTACCGTCTTCCGGAAAGTCTCGATCAGGCCGGCCTTCACAAGCTTGTCGATCGGCGAGCGCGAGTTGCCGTTGAGAGCGAGCAGGTCCGCGAGCAGCATCTCCCCGCCGTTCTCGCTCAACAACTCAAGCGTCTCGGTCTGTTTGGGCGTCAGGGTGACAGCGGTCGGGGGATCGTCGGAAAGCCGCACAGCGAGCCGCGTCTTCTCGACGACGTCCGCCCGGCCCGACCGCTTTTCGATGACGATCAAGCCGGTCTTCGCGAGCTCGCGCACCGCGCGGTCGGCGGCGCTTTTGCCGAGGCGCTTCTCGAACTCGCGGCGGCTCGTCTCGCCGTTGGTCGCGAGTTCGCGGAGAATCGTCTGCCGGTTGGTCTTCGGCAGGTCGAACGACGTCGATTCGTCGCGGCCGCGTTCGGTCAGGGCCAGCATGTCCTCGACGTTCGAATTGATCCGTGCAGGCAGCGACGCCCGCAGCACTTCGCCCCAACTCGACGCGTAGTAGTCCGCCGTCCAGCGCGCCAGACTCAGGATCTCCTCAGTGATCAACGGTTCTTCGTCGATGAGCTCGATGACTTGCCGGATCTTCGATCTGTCGTATGCGAAGTCCTCGCCGAGTTCGTCGTGCAGAGCGACGGCGTAGCCTGTCAGATGCCGCGATCCGAACGGTACGAGAACCCGCGCGCCGATCCTGACCTTGTCCCTGATGGAATCGGGCAGGCCGTAGGTGAACGTCTGGCGCAACGGTACCGGAACGGCGACCTCGGCGTATTTCGGAGCGGACGAAAAGTCTGGGGCTTGTTTCGGCATTCGGGAACTTAATCTAGAATGATAACTGATTGGAACTTTTCATTGAAACGGTCGTCTAAGCCGTTTGGGAGGTTGTTTTGTGAACAAAGGATTTCTGGCCGCGATCGTGATCGCCGTGCTGGTCGTCGCCGGCGGAGTCGGGTTGATCTGGAAATTCCAGCCGTCGATGGAAGAGCAGAAGAAGGAAGTTCTCGAAGGCGCGTTCCGAGAAGGCTCGCCCGAATTCGCCACGATGATGCGGAGGATCATCGCCGAGACCGATCCCGACAAGACCTGGGAGTCGCCGCTCGGAACCGGTTACCTGATGATGAACATCGCCGGACGGATCAAGAACTTCAGCGACAAGACGCTGACCGGGCTCGAGGTCCAGGTGTCCGTCATCGACCAGTTCGGCAAGACCGTCAAGGACAAGCGTGTGATCGTCGTCCCGACACAGCAGGCGACGCTCGAGCCGCAGGGCGTGATGGATGTCGTCGTTCGAATCGACGGGTTCAACAAGGACGACGACCGGGCGCGGATCCGTTGGCTGGTGACGGCGATCAAGGTCAAGTGATCACTGGTCGAAAAGCACCCTTTGGCTTCTCGGCGGGTTGAAGAATCTCGGCGCCGAGTGCTCGCGGCCCGAACCGAGCAGCGAGCGCGCGTAGACCGCGGAGCGTTTGTCGACGGGAAATTCCATCAGATCGAGCAAGGTCGTGAACAGGTTCGCGTGGGAGGCCCGAAAGCCAGGATCGAATCGACCCGAACGGTCCCCGAGAACGAACAGCGGAACCATCGCCTCCTCGCGCGATTCGCCGCCATGGCCGGCGCGGCCGTTGGCAAAGAAAGACTCGCCGTGATCGCTGGTGTAGATGATGACGGTGTCGTTCGGAAGGTCCGAATAGTCGGGCGAAAGCGCTTTGAAGAACGGATCGAGATTGTGCCGGAGCGAGTTGTCGTACGAGTTCTTGACGGCCTCGATCTGATCGGCCGGCGGGATTTCGTACTGCTCCCGGAAACGATACACCGGCCTCCACAATTCAGCTTCTTCCGGGTAGTTCTTCTCGTAAGGGAAGTGGCAGCCGCGTTTGTATATGAAGATGAAGTTTCCCGGCGATTCCGAGAAGATCCGGTTCACCATGCCGGCGATCTTGTTGTCGATTTCCCACTGTTTTAGCGCGTTGCGCTGATTGTCCTCGTTCGTGATCCGGTCGCCCAGCTCCCAATCCTCGATCCGGTTCGGGTTGTCGATCTCGGCCAGACTGACGAAATCGTCGACATAGTTCAAGTCGTCCGGCACGCCGCCCCAATAGGTCTTCATTTGCCCGTCGAAAAGATGCGTCCGGTAGTTCATCGCTTTCGCGTACTGGAACAGATTGGGCAAGGTGTTGATCCCTTGGAACTTCAATGTTTCGATCTGTTCCGGTGTCGCGCCGCTGATCATCGCATCGTAGCTCGGATGGCTGATCGTCGAGGCCGAGACCGCGATGCCGTAATTGATCAGGAGTCCGCGCGCGGCAAGCTCTTCGAGATACGGGGTCGTCGGTCGCTTATAGCCGTTGAGGCTGAGATGGTCGCCGCGGACCGACTCGTCGAAGACAAAGACGATGTTGTTGGTCGGGCGGCGGAGCTGATCCGCCGCGAACTCGAGCTTTTCGCGTTCTCTCGGTCCGCGGAGGACAGGCTCGTAAAGAAGATAATCGGCGGTCGCGAGACAGAAGTTTCCAACCGAACTCGAGGCGAACTTCTGGTCGAAGAACAGCGGGTTGATCAGCGCGACGTTGACATAAAAGACAGCGTAGGCCGCGGCCATTCCGACGAAGGCGACGCCGCCGAATGGCGCCGGTCCGCGCCTGAAAAACACGCTGACCGCGGTCAGGACCAATCCCGGAAGCAGGGAAACGTAACTTGAGAAGGCCCGGACAGAATCGGCCTTTTGTTCGCTCGTTGCCGAAACCGCGGAGATCAGATCCTGGGCGATGATGAACCTGCCGAGCGCGTTCGAGTATCCGAATTGCGCGAAGACCGTCAAAGTGAAGAAGGCGATGATCGCCGCCCTGTAATACCAGCGGGCCGAGATCGCGAGCAGTACGAGCACGAAAAGCAGATAGACCGAGGCCGCGAGATATAGAGCAAGAACGGCGGAAAAGACGAGCGTGTCGTCGCGCCCGAAAAAGGCGACGAGTTCGGCGAAATTCTCGCGGAACCAGACCGCTTCGAAGACGCAGAACCCGGCGACGAACGCGATCGCCGTCACTACCGCGCGACGGTCGGCGCCGAGCGTCAGGCTTAGCTCCTTTCCGGTCAGCAATTCGCGGATTCGGCGCATTGGTCAGGCGGTCTCCTTGACGAAAAGTTCCTCGAGCGACTGGCGGACGGGTTGTACCGAGACAAGGCTTCCGCCCGCCTCGCGCATCATTGAGATCACCGCCTCGACATCCTTTTCCGATCCGACCTGGACGTTCGCGCCGTTCGCCTTGGCCGCGACGGTCGCGCCCGCGATCTTTGCGACATTCTCACGGAACGAGTCCTGATCGACGCCCTTGACGACGACTTCGAACATCAGGTTTTCGCCGCTGCTCGTCAGGAGCTCGAGCAGGTTCCCCGTGGCGGCAAGTTTGCCGCCGCGCAGAATCGCGACGTTGTCGCAGAGCGCTTCGATGTCCGAAAGGATATGCGTCGACATGAAAACGGTCGTTCCGCTTTCGCGTAGACCGGCGATGAGTTCACGGATCTCGCGGCGGCCGATCGGGTCAAGCCCCGACATCGGTTCGTCGAGGAAGACGACCTCCGGGTCGTTTATCAGGCTTTGGGCAAGCCCGACGCGCTGGAGCATCCCTTTCGAGAATTTTCGGAGTTGTTTGCTCCAGTCCTTTTCCTCGAGCCCGACGCGCGTCAGCAGGTCTTCAGTCTTTCTTTTTCGGGTCGCCTGGTCTTGGCCGAAGAGTTCGCCGAAATAGCCGAGAAGCTCGCGCGGTGTCAGGTAATCATAGAAATATGGGTTTTCGGGGCAATACCCGATCCGGGCGTGCATCGCCGTGTCCGAGATGTCCCGCCCGAGGATCCGCGCCGAGCCGCCGGTCGGAAAGATCAGCGACATCAGGAGCTTGATGGTCGTCGTCTTCCCGGCGCCGTTGCCGCCAAGGAAGCCGAAGATCTGGCCGGGTTCGACCGCGAGCGTCAGTCCGTCGAGCGCCCGGACCTTGCGTTTTTTCCAGAATCCGACCTCATAGTCCTTCGTCAGTTCGTTGATTTCGATTACGGGTTGCATATTTGATCAGGTTGGGATCTTGGATTTGGCGAGATCGACGGAGACGTCGCACTTCTCGCGATCGAGATAATAGGGAACGAGTGTCGGGTCAAGAAGCTGATTGTTCCTGTCGATCAGGAACTGCCGGCCGCGCGGAAGTTTGACTCCCACCAGCAAAGGGAGAAGTTCGGCCCAGTTGGCGACGCACCTACCGTTGCGTTCGCGGAATTTGTTGAGAGCCGCGCGGATCTCGTCGCGGTCCTCGAACGAATCGAGCTCTTTGAGGCGCAGTTCCGCCAGTTCGCGGGTCTGCGTGTTCTCGGCCGAGTCGTACATTTCCTGGTAGATTGCGCGCGCGGTTCCGCGGCTCCCGCCTTCGCTGCGCATCTGCGCGACCATCATTTTCAGAAACGCCGGCGCACCCTCGACCTTCGACGCCCGGTCATAGACCTCGGCCGCCTTTTCATAATCGCCAAGCTTCCAGTAGATGAACCCGAGATGTTGGTAGAGCCGGAAATCCCCGGGGTTGTTGGCGATGCCCTTTTCCGCGATCAGGACGGCTTGCTTCGGATCGATCGCCGGCAGAACGACGGCGCCATAGTGGTACGGCGCGGTGAATTTCGGATCAAGCGTCGTCGCGTTGTCGAGGTACGGATAGAGAAGCCGCGGGTTGAGCGGGGTCAGATTGTCGAGCGAGACCTTGATCCCGGGATTCTTCAGGATCTTGTTGCCGATATACTGCAGCGACTGCATCCAATACCAGTCGGCGGCGAGGCCTTCCATCCCGAGCGCGAAACCCCTGACTCGAGCGCCCTGAAGCGCGAGGTCCTGGTCCTCGAATCCCTCCGGCATCGGCGGACGCGCGGCCTCGAGGCGACCGCTGAGCGCGAAGACCGCGCCAAAACCGCCCGCGATCAAAAGCAGCGTCAATAGCAGATCCTTTCCGTTGCGCGTGTTCATTTGAAATTCCGGCGGCTGAATATGACCGAAGCGATGCCGATGACAATCGAGGAATAGACGACGGCATAAATCGCGGCAAGGCCGAGATACCCGAACGGAGGCGCCTCGCCGTGGGCCGAATTCGTGATAAAGCTGAAGAACGACAAGTTTGGAAGAACGTAGTAGAGAAACGCGAAAAACGCCTTTGCGGAATCGGACCCGAGGTTTGCGGCGAATTCGCGGAGCGAGGCGCTGAAATGGCCGATGATGAAAACCAGAAAGGCAAGGAGCGCCGAGAGCGCCGGTGAAGAAAACGACGAGAAGAGGATCGCGATCGCGGTGATGATCATCAGTTCAAAAAAAATCAGAAGTATGGCGCCCCAGATCGGCAGGATCAGCGACTTTCCACCGACGATCGCCAGCGCCACCGAAACGCCGGCTCCCATTACCGCCACGTTGATCAAAAGCGTCAGGCACAGACCGAGGTAGCGGCCGGCGATGAATTGGCCACGGCCCACGGGTTTCGAAAGGACCGCATAGATGGTTCGCTTTTCGATCTCTTTCGAGACGAGGCCCACGCCGACGAAGATCGCGATGAAGGTCCCGAAGATGAGCATCGCGCTGAGACCGAGATTGACTATCGTTCGGGCTTCGTAACCCGCGGTCAGGTCGCCGAGAAAGATCGCGGCGGCGGTGATCAGCAAAACGAACACGATCAGGTTGTACAAAACGCGGTCGCGCACCGCCTCACGGAAGGTGTTCCGCGCGATTGTCATTATCTTTCCGAGATGTTGGAACATTCCCATTGAGACTAACCGGGTCAAAATTGGTCTGGGTTGAATTTAGGAAACGGAGCGGGCCGGGAAGACCATTGGAAATATAACACAATCTTTTGTGTTTGAAAACAGGGTTTATCGGCGATATTGAAAGAAAAAAGGTCCCGCCCGTTTCGGGGCAGGACCTGTTTACAGCTTTTTGCCGGTTGACTAGTTGCCGGTTGCGGTCGCGTAGTTGGCCGCCGAGCAATCTCCGTCAGCCGCCGCGAGCGCCGAAGCGGTGCGCGTGCGGATGATACCTTCCGTCGCGATGCAGTAGTCCTTGCTGCCCGTCTGGGTCAGACCCGAAGCAACGACCGGCGACGCG
>CAZARD010000034.1:0-31342 GCA_964487505.1 uncultured Blastocatellaceae bacterium
CCCTATTTGGCATATATTTGACGCACTAGTCCGAACCGCTCCCGCAACCAGATCGTTATGAATCCTACTGAAAAGAAATCGACCGTTTCCGAGGCGGTCCGCAAGCATCGCGAATTCCTGTTTCCGGCCGTCGCGAATTATTATCAGGAGCCGATCGAACTTGTTCGCGGCGCCGGCGAGTATGTCTGGGACAATGACGGCAACCGCTATCTGGACTGCTTCGGCGGGGTTCTGACGGTAAGCGTCGGGCACGCCAATCCACGGATCAACGCGGCGATCGTCGAGCAAACGAACAAGATCCAGCACACGTCGACGCTGTACGCGAACGCGAACCAGTCTGATCTCGCCGAGAAGCTCGCCGAGATCACTCCGGGGAATCTCAAGAAGTCGTTCTTCACCTCGAGCGGCACCGAGGCCGACGACACCGCGGTCTTCGCCGCCAAGATCGCGACCGGCCGGCACGAGGTGATCGTTCTCCGCCACAGCTATTCGGGACGCAGCGCGACGGCGCTGTCGCACGTCGGGCATTCGACCTGGCGCCCGCTTCCGGCGCAGGTCGCTGGCGTCGTTCACGCGCCCGCGCCGTACTGCTATCGATGTCCTTTCAAACTCGAGTATCCGTCGTGCGACGTGGCGTGCGCGAAGGACATCAAAGAGATCATCCAAACATCGACGACCGGCGAGATCGCCGCGTTCATGGCCGAGCCGATCCTCGGCGTCGGCGGATTCATCACGCCGCCGAAGGAATACTTCGAGATCGCCTATGGCATCGCGCGCGACCACGGCGGAGTTTGCATCGCCGACGAGGTCCAGACAGGTTGGGGCCGCACCGGCGACAAATGGTTCGGCATCGAGCATTGGGGCGTCGAGCCCGACATCATCACATCCGCGAAAGGGATGGGCAACGGCGTTCCGATCGGATGGACGATCGCGACCCCCGAGATCGCCGACAAATTTCCGGGCCTGACGTTCGCGACGTTCGGCGGCAATCCGGTTTCGATGGCCGCCGGTCTTGCGGTCATCAAGCTCATCGAGGACGAGGATCTGCGGACGAACTGCCGGATCGTCGGCGATTATCTACGGGAACGCCTCGAAGAATTGAAGGCGAAATACGAGGTCATCGGCGACATCCGCGGCAAGGGACTGATGCAGGGAATCGAGCTCGTCGTCGATCGGAAAACGAAAGAGCCGAACCCGCAGGCCGTGCTCAAGGTCTTTGAAGAGACCAAGCGGCGCGGCGTGCTGATCGGTAAGGGCGGGCTTTACGGCAACGTCATCCGGACGGGAATGATGCTCAATTCGTCGAAGGACCACGTTGACGAACTGATCGCCGCGCTCGACGCCGGATTTGCGTTCGCCTAGGTCGCCGCGAATTTCACCGGTGGATTGCAACGAATTTCACGGATTTCACGAAAGCGGGATTCGCTCATTTTCAGGGTCCTGCAAGAACTCGAGCTCTACCTGATAAGTCGCGAAGAACCCTGCTGCCCGACGAGTTCCAGGGCGGTTCGTGCGATCCGCGAAATTCGTCGCGATCGCGCGTTGTAACACGACGGTGGATTGCCACGAATTTCACGGATTTCACGAAAGCGGGATTCGCTCAATTTCGAAAACTCAAGCCCCAGATGACAAGTGGCAACGGCCCCTGTTCAACGGAGACCTAGTAAAACAATCCCTGCGATCCGTGAAATTCGTGGCGATCTTGATTCAGAATAGCGATGCCTGTTCGTCGAGATCGGCCGGATCGACAGATCCGAGGCCGAGCATCGAGGCGAGTTTGCGAGCGCTCTCGGGTGCGTGGCCTTCGTAGAGATTGCTGAAATAAGCGTAGGTACGGTCGGTGGCGATAGAGGCGATCACGCGCGCCCACGACTCGAGATGATCGGTCCGGTCGCGTACGATCCGATTGAACGAGACGAGATCGCGTTCGCCCATGAACCGGACGTAGGCGAAGTCGCCGCGCAGGCCGCCGGCGGCTTTCAGCATCTTCGCGGCGTCGATCCATTTGCCGGCGACGATCGCCGGCACTGCCCCGTGCTTGGAAAGCTCCCCGAACGTCCAGTCGACGAACCACTCCGAACGCCTGAATTCGACCGCGAAGCGAATATCGCGCGGAAGTATCTCCAGAAACCGGCGGAGCGCGAGGGCGTTGGCGCGGGTTGCCTCGAACTGCGGCGGGAGTTGAACGAGGCAGACGGCGAGTTTCTGCGACAGCGGCCGGATCCGATCGCAGAATTCACCGACGAGCGCGAACGAATCCTCGCCGAGCCGAAGCTCGTGCGTGATGACCTGCGGCATCTTTGGCGAGAAAGTGAAGCCATCGGGCGTTTTCCGGATCCAATTCTCGATGTTCGAGGCCGGAGGAACCGCGTAGAAGGTCGAGTCGATCTCGGTCGTCCCGAACGCGCGGGCATATATCCCGAGCATCTCGCCGCTTCGGGTTCCGCGCGGATAGAAGACCGGGGCCGCGATCTCGCGCGTCGTCCAGTCGCCGTAGTTCCAGCCTTGGCAGCCGATGACGACTTCTGAAAGGGGGTTGGCGGTCATCTTTCTATCCTGATGTATAATCTTCACGCATCAACTCAAAAAAATTCAACCCACTGTAACCGAACCGGCATCGGGCGCGTCATTTGAGGTGACACGCAGTTTTGGAGTTCAGTATGCAGAAGAATCAGCTTACCGATGAACAACTCGACGTAATCGTCAAAGCGCTCGTCAACGACGCGCGGCTGGAGAACGAAACGCTCGATTCGATCGCGGACGCGCCGCAGCTTTGGTGGGGCGTTCAGCGGAATATCGTCGGACAGCCGGCCGTCACGCGCCGGGGCTGGTTCTCGCTGCTCGATTGGAGGCTGGCGGCGTTCGCGTCGGTCGCGCTCGTCGGGATCCTGGCGCTCGGATTGCTTGCGGGCCGGGACGGGGCTCTTTCGGTCGCCGTTGGCCCAATAACGGAGGGTGCGCGGATCGGTGCGATCCGCAATGCTGTCGGATCGCCCGAAGACCGATTGCCGCAGGATCGTCCGGCGCTTATCGCCGCGGCGCGGAAGCGGCCATTGATTCGACGGCCGGTATCGGTGCCGGCAAGGAACGTCGCGCCAAAGACCGCGGAATCCGCGGAGTTTAAGTCCGAGTTCATCGCGCTGATGTACAACTCCGAATCCGACAGCGGCCAGCTCGTGAAGGTAAAGGTGCCGCGGTCGATGATGGTTTCGCTTGGCGTATCGACGAATGTCCAGGGGAACTCGGACCTCGTCAATGCCGAGGTCCTGATGGGCAACGACGGTTCGGCGCGCGCGATCAGGTTCATACAGTAATGTTTTTGAGGTGAAGTCATGAGATCGGCAGGTTTTTCAATCATAGCAATCGCGTTGGCTGCAACATTCGCCGCCGCGCAGGGACCGCGTCCGGGTGGCGGACCGCCGCCGTGGGCGAGGGTCGTCGACGTCAACGCGAACGGGAAGATCGAGCGTGAAGAGTATCGTGAGGCGGCTGAAACGTTTTTCACGAAGTCTGACCGTAATGGCAACAGAATACTCGAGCAATCTGAGCTTCCGAAGCGTCCCGGTCCCGATGGTCCGCGCCCGGGAGGCCCCGAAGGCCCGCGCCGACCGGTTGGAATCGACGGTCCGCGTCGACCCGGAG
The DNA here is from genome assembly GCA_964487505.1 of uncultured Blastocatellaceae bacterium. GTDB lineage: Bacteria > Acidobacteriota > Blastocatellia > Pyrinomonadales > Pyrinomonadaceae > JAFDVJ01. The sequence goes on from CAZARD010000034.1 coordinate 3,643, forward strand.
GTCCCGACGGCCCGCGAGCCGATCTGGAAGTTCCGCCATCGTTTCTGTTCCTTCTTCGAGGCGCGTCCAATCTGACAAAGGCCGAGTTCGATGAGCAATCGACACGCCGGTTCAATGAGATCGATACGAATTCCGACGGGGCGATCGATATGCAAGAGATCCGGACGGTCCGTCCGCCGGACGATCGCCAGGGTCCGCCCGACAATCCGGCGATGGCCAAGTTCATCGGCGCGGAGATGAGGTTCGGCGACAAACAGGTCAAAGGCGCGCCGTTCTCGGCCGAGACACTGCGCGAAGAGTCGAAGCGGCTCTTCGACGGATCGCTCGTGAAGAACCAAACGCGCGGGAAGATCTATCGTGACGGCGAGGGCCGGATCCGCCAGGAGATGCCGCTTGATTCGATCAACGGATTTCCGGTCCTCGGCCGCGACAATGAGCCGCTGACGCTGATCCATATCGTCGATCATATCGCCGGCAAGGCGATGTCGCTGAATTATTCGTCGAAGACGTTTTTCGACGTGCCGTTCTTAAAAGATCCGCCGTTGACGCCAAAGGAGGAGCCGCAGGACGCGAAAGTGGAGTCGCTGGGCAAACAGACCTTCGATGGCGTCACGGTGGAGGGAACGAGGACGACGATCGAGATACCGGTCGGGCAGATCGGAAACGAAAAGCCGGTTCTGGTCGTCACCGAAAAATGGTTCTCTCCGGAACTGCAGATGATAGTGATGTCGAAGCACACTGATCCATTCATCGGCGAAGTGGTCTTCAGACTCGTTAACATCAAACTCGGCGAGCCGGGTGCGGATCTGTTCAAGGTCCCGGCCGATTTCAAACAGGTCGAACCGAGACCGCGGCCGGACGGTAAACGACCGCTTGGGCGGCGACCCGAATAATCAACAGTTCGTGAATCCGATGATCGAGGAATCCGTCAGTTTGGATCAAACATTCAACGTGCGCCTGCCAGAATCCGGAACAGCGGAGACCGACGAGGAACTGGTGAAAGCCGTCCTCGCGGGCGACGAGGCGGCGTTCGCGGTGCTGTTCGAACGGTACAAGCGGCTGGTGGTGCATCTGATCGGACGGTTCTTTAGGCAAAGGGAACTGGTTGAGGAGTTTTCGCAGGTAGCTTTTACGAAAGCTTACTTTTCTTTGAAAGACTTTCGCGGCGGACGGGAGAAGTCCTTTGCGTCGTGGATATCGCGGGTGGCGGTGAACGTCTGTTACGACGAACTCCGCCGCCGGCAAAGGCGTCCAGAGGATCTGTTCGCGGAACTCGGAACGACGGAATCGGATTACATCGAGACCGTCGCTTCACGTGGTCCGGCGAGCGACGACGAGATCATCAATCGGGATCTCGCTGAAAAGCTCCTTTCCGGACTCGATGCCAAGGACCGGCTCGCGGTGACCCTCGTTCATGGCCAGGACATGTCGGTGAAGGAGGTCGCGCGGATTATCGGCTGGTCCGAAAGCAACGTCAAGGTCCGACTGATGCGGACTCGCAATTATCTACGTTCATTGATCGAGAGATTAGGGTAACTGATATGAGAAAACTGAAATTGATTGCAATTGCAGCATTTGCCGGATCGGCTCTGGCGTTCGGCCTGTTCAAGTCGTCTCCGAGCGTGTCGGGACAAACCGGGCTGTCGACTCCGACCGGCTTTTCGGCGACGACCAACCTTTACAACAACAAGGTCGGGATCTACTGGGACACGATCCGCGGGGCGACGAGCTATCGCGTCTTCCGCAACACGGTCAACAACCCCGACACGGCGATCGATATCGGCGTTGTACCCCAGAACTTTTTCTTTGATACGACGGCAACCGCCGGGCAGACGTTCTTTTATTGGGTTCGCGCGGAGAATGCTTCGTCGGTGAGTCCGAAGACGGCAGCCGCGACCGGCGTTCGGGCGATCGCGACGCAGCAGGGGCCGGTTCCCCCGCTCGAGCCGCCTCCGCCGGCTCCCGGCGGCAATCCGCTGACGGCCGTCAAGGCGTATCTCGGCAAGGCACTGTTCTGGGACGAACAGTTGTCGGCGACGAAAACGGTTTCGTGCGGCTCGTGCCATCGCGCCGGAACCGGCGGCACCGATCCGCGTTCGCTGCCGAGTCTTCTGACTGCGAAGAATCCCGGAATCGACGGGCTGTTCAATACCGCGGACGATATCGTCGGTTCGCCGGGCGTGCCGCAGAACAACGCCGACGGCACCTACAGTTGGTCGAACAACTTTGGTTTCAACACGCAGGTCACGGGCCGCAAGGCGAACTCGCACATCAATGCGGCCTACGCTCCGATCCTGTTCTGGGACGGCCGAGCAGGCGGTCAGTTCCGCGATCCGGTGACGAACACGGTCGTTCTGAACAACGGCGCCGCGCTCGAGAGCCAGGCCGCGGGGCCGCCGGTGAGCGCGGTCGAGATGGGCCACGCGACAAGCAACTGGTCGGCGCTCGCGACGCAGATCTCGAACGCGAAACCGCTCGTTCTGACTACGAACATCCCGGCGGCACTCGAAACCTGGATCGGCGGACGGACTTACCCGGAATTGTTCCAGGAAGCGTTCGGTTCGCCCGACGTCACGCCGGCGCGGATCGCGATGGCGATCGCCTCGTATGAGCGCACATTGTTCTCGGACCAGGCACCGGTCGATCTGGCAAATGCCGGGATCACGCCGCTTCCCGCCGCCGAACAGCGCGGACGCAACACGTTCGTCAACGCCCAGTGCGCTGTCTGCCACGCCGGCGAACAGCTGACGAATCACAGTTTTCAGAATATCGGCGTGCGGCCCGTTGCCGAGGACGGCGGACGCGGCGCCATCACCGGCAATCAGAATCAGATCGGCACGTTCAAAGTGCCTTCGCTCCGAAACGTCGGTCTGCGGTCGTCGTTTATGCATAACGGCCGGCTCGCGACGCTCGAGGATGTCGTCGCATTCTACAATCGCGGCGGCGATTTCCCGAACGAGCCCAATTTCAACGCAAACCTGATCCGTCCGCGCGGCTTGAACCCGACGCAGCAGGCCGAGTTGGCCGCGTTTCTGCGCAATTCGCTGACCGACGATCGCGTCCGCAACGCGCTGCCCCCGTTCGACGCTCCGCGGCCCTACGCCGAAACCAATCGCGTTCCGGTGATCACCGGAACCGGTCTTGCAGGCTCCGGCTCGTTCATCCCGCAGCCAACCGCGATCGAGCCGCCGCTTGTCGGGAATCCGAGTTTCACGGTCGCCGTTTCGCGGACGCTTGGGAACACGACTGTTGTGCTCGTGGTTGACGAGAACGATCCGGGAGCAACGACGACGATCCCGGCAACGGGAAGCTTTGCCCGGCTTTCGATGACGACGCAGGGCACCGGCGCAGGGAACGGCAGCGCTTCAGTGAGCCTTTCGATCCCGAACAATCCGGCGCTCGTCGGCAAAACGTTCTTCGGACGCTGGTATGTGACCGACGCGGGCGCAGCGGGCGGTGTCGCGGTCTCGCCGGCTTTCCGATTCACGGTGTTCGGCGAAGCGGCTGTCAGTCAGGGCGCGTTCGTCGATTTCGACGGCGACCGGAAGACCGACGTTTCGGTGTTCCGTCCGTCGAACGGACAATGGTGGTATCTGCGCAGTTCGGACGGCGGCAACCGCGCGTTCCAGTTCGGCGCGGGAACCGACACGATCGTCCCGGCCGATTTCACGGGTGACGGGAAGACGGACGTCGCGGTCTTCAGGCCGACGACCGGCGAGTGGTTCGTGATGCGGAGCGAGGACAACAGCTTCTTCTCGTTCCCGTTCGGCGCCGCCGGCGACATTCCGGCCCCCGGCGATTTCGACGCTGACGGCAAGGCCGACGCGGCCGTTTTCCGTCCGTCGACCGGCACCTGGTTCGTCCAGCGTTCATCGGGCGGCACGACGATCCAGCAGTTCGGCGCGAACGGCGACGTCCCGCAGGTCGGCGATTTTGACGGCGACGGCCGGGCCGATATGACGGTCTTCCGACCGTCGAACGGCCAATGGTGGATGAACCGTTCGAGCCAGGGCGTGATCGCAGCGACCTTCGGACTTTCGACCGATCGTCCGATGGCGCGCGATTTCACCGGCGACGGCAAGACTGACGTAGCCTTTTGGCGGCCGACGACCGGCGAGTGGTTCGTCCTTCGCTCAGAGGACGCGACGTACTTCGCAGTCCCGTTCGGAATTTCGACCGACATTCCGGCCGCCGGTGATTTCGACGGCGACGGCCGGGCCGATGTCGCGGTCTTTCGACCGTCGGCTGCGACTTGGTATGTCAACCGATCGCAGCAGGGTCTCCAGATCACAAGCTTCGGCGCATTTGGCGACACGCCTGCTCCGAGCGCCTACTGATAGCGTCACCCAGCGGTAAACAGCAAACCGGGCCGAGCCTTCAAGGTGCGGCCCGGTTTTGCGTTTTCCGATAAACCGCGATTACGGAATCGAGGAATTTTCCCGCGAATCTTCACGAATCAGCGCGAAACAGTCAGCGCGATCAGGATCGCCGGTTGGAAGCCGTCGTCCATTTTTGGTCTCCCCGAGTCTTTTGCGCTTTTGGGTTTGTCACAGATCGAGTGTTAGAACCAAACGCTTCTGGTTGACGTATTTGTTCCAATCACAGCTGTTAGCTGACAGCTATCAGCTGATAGCCCTTGGCCGATCGGTCCGACGGTCCTGCAAAACGGGAAGTTCCCTTGTTGCGTTATGCGGGTTTATGGAAGAACGAGCAATCAGTTGCGAATCCGCAAAGATCGACGTAGATCTGCGGGCTGATTTGTATCGCTAAACTTGGGACAAAATCGGATTACGCATTTGAAAAATTCCGCCACGGATTTCACGCATTGCGCGAACAAAACACAGAATAATATCTGAGAATTCGTGCATTCCGTGGCGAAAATCCGTTGTGTCATCTTATTTGTTTTGAATTGCGGGGCGTTTGCTTTTTCTTACCCGGCTCGACGAGCCGTAAGGTCCAAGTCCAGGTTTGTTGCCCCGTTCCAGGTTCGCCTTCGACCTTTTTGCCGGTCAAGAGGTTCGGATTCTTGGGGTCGACCCTTCCTTCGAGATTGATCAAGACGAAATTCTTCGAATCTTCATTCTGTTTGCTGATCGAAGTGGGGACCGGGCGACAATCGACCGGATTGCTCTTCGTTTCGACCGTCACCTTGGTCTTGATGGGTTTGACTCCCGTGGCATAAATGGAATATCTTCCGTCGTCGAAGAACCTGATGAAAACGGTCACGACATCAGCGCCGTCGCCGTTTTCGATCCGGGTCCTGGTGAAATCTCCGGTGACCTTTTTGTAATACGTATTGCGTCCGGGTTCGCGGCAGGGAATCTCGGCCGTCTGGCTCGACGAAAACACTTCAAGATCTCGGTAGTTCTGAGTCGCGCGCGCCTGCGAGCTGAAGCGGCCCGAGAATCCCAATGTCATCGGCTGCAGGACGATGTTCGCCGTCGCCGACAAGGTCTTCGTCGTCGTGTCGGTTGATGTTCTCAGGGTTTCCGTTTTCGAAGTTTGAACCAGACGCGAGAAACTGATGCTTCCCGTCCAATGCGGCTCGCACCTGTTCTTGAAGATCGTGGAAAAACTCTGCAAGAGTTTCTTCGCGACGGATTCGACGGTTTCAAAAGCGGCTTCCGCGTTTGCAGCCGTTTCCGAGTAACTGGCGATCGCGGTAGATGTTTTCGTATCGAGCAGGCGTGCCGTGACAGTTGTTTGCCCATTCGGCAAAACCGTCACGTTGGCCACAACGACATAACGCGCTCCGATCGCGCCCGCGATGGCGGCCAACTGCTCTTGGCTGAGCTCGCCGGTCAGGAGCTGCTTGTCGCGCATCGCATCCAAAACGGCCTTGACGTCTTCGGGACTCGAATAATCGACACACGGGAACTGATTCTGCAAACCTTCGCCGATCTCTCCGGCAAGATAGTCGGAGACCACGCCGGCCGCGTTATTGGTCGTCGTTTGGTTTATGATAAAGACCGAATCTCCCGTTCCCTGTGCCAAACAAGTGACGGCGGTGAGCAGTACGAACAAAAAAACTCCAAGAAGATGCGATCGGAACACTCCGTAGATCGTCGAATCAGAAGTACTCATAGCTGCTTCATTTTTCACTCCAAGACGTTGAATGCAGTTTGTATATGAATTAGATGCCGCTAGTTTGCCTTGCGATACACGGGAATTCGCGGTCGTCTTCGTTTCATTCCAAACTACGCGACAATTTGATTCAACGGCGCTTCGCCACCGATTGCACGGGTTCTCAGATATTGTTCTGCGTTTTGTTCGCGAAATTCGTGAGATCCGCGGCAGAACTCTTCAAATGCGTAATCCGAGTGTGCGCCGCACTCGGTGCGATTGACTAGTGGCGGAAGGAGCCACAAGGTGTCCTCGCGGGGCACCCGTCAGTTTGCATACGCCAGGCTCTTTACCGATCTCGGAGTTCGCCAAATCGGCAAAAGAAGAAATGGCTCTCTGTCGACAGCGTTGCAATGAATCAAATCGGAGCGCCGGATGCGGGAAATCCGCACGTCCGGTTCGATGAGCGGGGACTGGAAACGCGGCCTGACAGATCAGCGCGCCAGTCTTCAACGCTGCTCATTCCTTTGCTTTATCATCGCTGCAGAAATCCTCTCGTCGGTTCTTGTTCCAATCACAGAAAAACTCCGAACCCGGCGGTCCAACCGACTTCGAAATCTTCGTCCTATTGACTTTCAAGGCTCCTGGTCTGGCAGGCGGAAAATCCCGTTTGCCGTCCGATCGCCTGCGTGGAGAATGCCGGAGACGCCAAGATCGCGTCCGTAGACGATGTCGGTCGGTCGCGAACGCGAACGACGAGTCAAATGCCCGGAAGATCGCATTTTCGACGAAGCCGGAAGAGATAGGTTCTCCCGTCAGATTATCGTCGTCACGATCTCGCGGATGCTGCGCTGGAGTTCGCGGTCGTCGGTGATCGGCGAGCAGAGCGCGACATCGGCGGCGGCGACCGGCGAGATTCCTTTTGCGATCATCTGCGCAGCGTAGATCAGGAGCCGTGTCGAAACGCCTTCCTCGAGCCCGTGGCCGCGAAGATTGCGCACCTTCTGCCCGATCTTGACAAGGTCCTGCGCTGTCTCGACGCTGATCTTGCCCTCGCGCGAGACGATCTCCGCCTCGGCCTCCGGGGACGGATAATCGAACTCCATTGCGACGAACCGTTGGCGCGTCGACTGCTTGAGATCCTTGAGGATCGACTGGTACCCGGGATTGTACGAGACGACGAGCATAAATTCGGGCGGCGCCTCGATCACCGTTCCGCGCTTCTCGATCGGCAGGCGCCGCCGGTCGTCGGTCAGCGGGTGGATGATAACGACGGTGTCCTTGCGGGCCTCGACGACTTCGTCGAGATAACAGATCGCACCGGCACGGACGGCAGTCGTCAGCGGACCGTCGTGCCAGACCGTCTCTTCGCCCTCAAGCAAAAACCGACCCACAAGGTCCGTTGACGAGAGGTCCTCGTGGCAGGCGACAGTGATCAAGGGCCGGTTGAGGCGATACGCCATATACTCGACGAAGCGGGTCTTCCCGCAGCCCGTCGGGCCTTTGAGCATTACCGGGAGGCGCGCGGCGTATGCCGCTTCGAAAAGTTCGATCTCCTGTTTGATCGGAAGGTAATAGGGTTCGTTTTCGACCCTGAATTTCTCAACCGCAAGTTCCATAACTGTTTGATTCCATCCGGGATCCGCATTTGAGGATTTCCTTCACTCCGAACGCGCGAAATTCGCGATCGATGACTGGAAGAATCACCGGTCTTCGGCCTTTCGCGGGAATCGCAGGGAAATCCGTCCTAACGCGTGATCCGGAATTAGTTTATCACGAAGAAATTCCCAAAGAACCCAGACAAAACGCAAAAAAAACGGCGGCGGAACAAAGTCCGCCGCCGTCGAAACGAGAATCAGCTTTCCGCTACTGCGCGGTGAAGTTGACGTCCGTCAGATTGTCATTGACCGTCACCTGTCGTGATGCGAACGTGAATTCCTTCGAGCTCACGCCCATCGTGTAGGTCGCGCCGGAATTGACGTTCAGGAACCGGTAATAGCCGAACGGATTGGTAAGCGCGACGCGGATGTTGCCCTGGCCGTCGTTCATAAAGACCCGGGCCCACGCAACGCTCTGCCCGGTCGATGACGTGACGCGTCCGGAGACGGAAACCGCGACCGCGGGTCCGCTCGGTGCCTGGATGGCAACATTGATCGGCTGGCCGGTCTTGAAGAATCCGACAGTTGCCTGCGCGGCCTGCGGCGGACGATTCGAATCGAACCTGAAGTTGTAGAGCGTTCCCCAACGGATGGCGTTCGCATTCTGGTTCTGGGCGAATGTTTCGGTCGCCCAAGTCAACGAAGCCGCCGCCTGCGTCGGAGTCCAAGGCGTGCTCGAGAAACCCGCGCTGTTGAACGTCCCGTCTCCCGACCAACCGGGATGCGGCGGAGGCGCCTTGAACCCGATGTTGGTCAGCGTCACGCCCGAAGCGAGCGGGATCGAGAACGACTGGATCGCGCGATCAAGCGTCATATTGTAGATCGCATATTCATAATGCCACACTCCGGCGGACGGGTTCGTTACCTTGTAGGCCAGAATGGCGAGTCCGTCGTTGGCCGCATCGGGACGGATGTTGACCTGCGTCGATCCGGTCCAAGCCACGATCGCCGGCTTCTCGCGCTGGGTCGTGCCGACCGCCGTGAAACTGAACGGGCTGGTCGTGCCCGTGACGCTGTACTGACGATAGGAAACGTTGTTGTTATTGTTGTTGTCAGAGCATTGTCCGGGATTCGCCTGGCACCAGACATACTCGTGCGAGGTCACATATTGGCCTTCGGCGTAGTACGTCGCTCCGGGATTCTGAGCCGTGCTGAGATCGCTGATCTCGGTCAGGATGCGGTGCGACGGTCCGGTATGCGAATGACCCGTGTGGTTGTTCGGCGGCGTCGCCGAATCACCCCGCGGATAAAAGCCCGTGAACGGATTGATCCAGGCGCGCGAGCCAAGGTTCGGGCCGGAGTTAAGGCTGGCCGAATAAGGATCGGAGCAGCCTGAGCCGAGCCGCGAGCCGCCGACGCCGTTGCAGCCGAGGCTGCAGATGTTGTTTGTCAGAGCCGTGAAGGCGTGTTTGACGTGCGATTGTCCGATCTGTTCAAAACGCTCGTCGTTCGTCGCGCCGCCGCTCATCCGATACAGGTTCTGCGGGATCACCGGATGCGTATTCGCCGGAAGGGCGTCCCATTCGAGGTTGACCTGTCCGAAATTGCACGAATCGGTTCCGACCGCGAGTCCGACCTGCGTTCCGCTCGACGAGCCGAATTGCGCCAGGCCGCTCAGGTCGCCGACGATGACGTCGGGGCCCGGACGCGATCCCGGCATCGCGTTCGCCGGCATTGATTCCGAAACAACTTCGCCATTCGCGATCTCGCTGATCTCAACGGCTCTCAGCGTCGCCGAGATCGAGATCGATCCCGCGACCGTACCCGCATCGCCCGGACGGCCGAGTTCGTCGGCGAATTCCTTCGACAGAAGGAGACGGCCCATCGAGATGTTCAGGGACTGATCGAACGATCGGTAGTCATACAGATGACCCTCGACGTAAAAGAACGTGAAACCGGTCTTCGAATCGCGGACCGCCATTTCAAATGGCTCGGTCGGCGCCAGATTCTCGACCGACAACTGTCCGATCGAGGATCCAAGCTTCGACGGCAGCGCCGGGGAATCCTGCGCTATCAACGACATCGAACTCGGAGTCGGGCCACGAAGCTCGTCGTTGAAAACGAGCAACGTGAAGAATGAGTTCTCTTCGATGTTGAACCGAACCGACGATGTCGGCGACTTCGCATTGTTACCGCCCACCTTCGCAACATCGAGGTCCATCGAGACCACACCGTTGGCGGTGATCATCTTCTTCAACGTGCCGTTGTTCGCGGCGCGCTGTGGAACGGGCGCCTCGGTCAACGACTGATTCGCACCGTTTTCAAAAAACACAAGAAACGGCAGCAACGCCACGATAATTGTTTTCAGCATATTTTCGGAATGAAGCCGCGAGCGGCTTGATAAATGATAAACTCCAATTTTGGATACGAATTAGGAGACTGTCATTTTTACACTCATTTCGGTACTTTAGTCAAGTTGCACTTGGTATTGCTCCTAGGACAAACTTTGAAGACCGTCGTAAATTATGAAAATCGGGTGTGAGAGCGAAAAAACGAACCAGAAGAAATCGGTCGAACTTCCGGTGCTTGGGGTGAAAGGGACGGCCGGAGCGATTGCACGATCTAAGAACGGACCTTGGCGGGCAGCGGTCCTCGCGGCCGTCAATCTTCTGATGCTCGCCCATATCGCCCAATGGCTGATGATGGGGACGACGCTCTCGCCGATCGAGCCGTCCGAGGCGATGTACACGCTGCAGCGGGGCGCGGTAAATGCGGGTTTCATCTTCTTCTCGCTGGCGATCATCGCGACGCTTGTGTTCGGCCGCTTCGTTTGCGGATGGGGATGCCATATTCTCGCGCTCCAGGACCTCTGCGCCTGGATGATGAAGAAGATCGGCATCACCCCGCGACCCTTCCGTTCGCGGCTCCTTGTTTTCGTTCCGTTGATCGCCGCGCTGTATATGTTCGTCTGGCCCACGGCGTTGCGCGCGCTGGCCGGGCCGCCGAATCAGCCCGTGATCCCGCCTTTCACCAACCAACTGATAACGACCGAATTCTGGGCGACATTCCCGCCGATCGCGGTGGCTATCCCTTTTCTTTTCATTTGCGGTTTTATGACGGTTTATTTCCTGGGATCGAAAGGATTTTGCACGTATGGCTGTCCGTACGGCGGATTCTTCAGCGTCGCCGACAAGATCGCTCCGGGAAGGATCCGGGTCACAGATGCCTGCAATCAATGCGGCCACTGCACGGCCGTTTGCACGTCGAACGTCACCGTGCACGCCGAGGTCAAACAATATGGCGCGGTTGTCGATCCGGGCTGTATGAAATGCATGGATTGCGTCAGCGTCTGTCCCAACGACGCGCTCTATTTCGGCTGGGGCAAGCCGGCGGTCGCGGTCTCCAAAAAGCTGAAATCCAACTACTCGTTGACCTGGCCGGAAGAGTTATTCGCGGCCGCGGTGTTTTTGGTGAGCCTCGCGGCGGTTTGGGACGCGTATCAGTTGATCCCGATGCTGATGGCCCTCGGGATCGCGCCGGTGACTGCATACCTCGCGGTCCGTATCCTGAAGCTGTTCAGATCGGCGGATTTGTCCTTTCTTAGATACAACCTCAAGGCGGGCGGCAAGATCAAGACGGCGGGCTGGATGTTCCTGGCGCTCTCGCTCGCTTGGATCGGTCTCAACGCGCATACCGGGTTCATTCGCTACAACGAACTTTTCGGCACTCGGGCGTTTGAGATGATACGGATACCGGACGAACTCGCGCTGGCGCGTCCGAATCCCGATCCCTGGCTCGGGACCTCGGACCGGGCCCGGATCGCCGAGGGCCGCGCGTATCTCCAAACGGCCATAAGGTTCGGGCTTTTCACGAATGCGGACGCGCTGCCGAAGCTTGCCTGGACCGAGTATCTCTCGGGCAACACGGATCGGGCGCTCGAACTTCTTGATCGTGCAGCGTTGCATCAAACTGGCGAACGCAAGGCTTTGAGCCTCTATTACCGCGGCGCGATCCTGAACCGGGTCGGGCGTTATGACGAGGCGCTCGTCTCGCTCGACCGGGCGCTCGCGGAACGCCCGGACCTCGTTGCGGCGCGGGAAGAGCGCGGCGAGGCGTTCTTTTTGACGAACCGCAAGGCGGAAGCGGTCGCCGAATGGCGCGAGGCGGTGCGGTTGAATCCCGCGCTCGTGATCGCGAACCTGATGCTCGCCGGCGCGGTCTCAGCCGACGGAAATACTGCCGAGGCGCAGTCATTCGAGGCGCAGGCCGAACGGATCACTCCGAACGACCCGTTCTTCAACTGGATGGTCGGACTGCGGCTTCAGAATGTGGGAATGACCGCGCTCGCCGACAAGCATTTCAAACGCGCGATCCAGATAAATCCCGAATTTCGGTTCCGGCGGGTCTTCGATCCGGGACGATGAGATCGGAGCAAACAATGCAAAGTGCAAAGCAGTGCAAAAAGCGCGAAGCGTCCTTGTTTGACTCCGAACTATTCACTTTGTTGAGGCAGTTTGATGATTCAAGGCTCTGTCTTTCAGCAGGCCGAGCATTTGCGACAAAGCCGTTTGTTGATCAGGTGCGCGGATGAAATCAATACCGCACCGACCAGAAGAAACAAGAACTTCATCAGCCAACTGCTTTCAAAAACAAGGTGCGTCAAGATTATTAGTCCGATTCCGCCAGAGGCAAACAGCAGCGGCTGGATCTTGCCGTGCTCGCGAAAGTATGAGGGAATCAGGCTTGCGCTAGCCAGGAACACCGATATGCCGATAAAAGTTCTTTCCGTCGTTTCATCGAGGAGAAAGCTCAAACCGACAAGCGGCAAAACTGCAACAAAAAGCGGTAACACCAAGCAATGCACCGCGCAAACCCACGAAGCCGCCGCACCGAACGTGTCCAATCGGCGACCGATTTTGTTCTTCATTTTCAACAACGGGCCCTGTAATTGAGATCAATGCCAGATTGCTCTGACCAAAGTGAAAAGTCCGCTCAGGATGATTATCCAGGAACTAAAGACCGGAAGATACGACGCAAGACCCGCGGCGTTCTCGTATCTTCTAAGTCTTTCAGCCGCGTTCGAACGCGCAAACAACATTGCCGCGCAAGCGACTGCGGACATCGTCATCGCGATTCCGATGCTGAAAAGACAGACCGTCCAAATCCCGTGAAAGAATTGTCCGGCGGTCATTGCGGACAGCAAAACCGCCAAAGCCGTCGGGCAGGGAAGAATTCCCGTACTGATACCCAGCAATCCCACCACGCCGTAAGAAACGGGTTTGTCGTCCAGTTTTTCGGTTCCGTGACAACTGCATTTTGTCCCGGTGCTTCCGCAATCTTCCGATTTTCGCCTGACCGAACGATACCAAAGCCAAATACCGGTCCCGAAAAGCAAAACTGCACTGAAGATCTCAATGTAAATCCGTGTGGTTTCGTCCGCCACGCTTGATACCGTCGCCCCGATCAACGCCGCAAGAAGCAAGATCGTCAACGTATGCGCGAGTGCAGTCGACAATCCCAAAAGCAATATTTGAGGCAAGCTGCTTCGATAACCGACCGAATAGGCGGCAATTGCCGTCTTTCCGTGTCCCGGCTCGAGCGCGTGCAACGCACCGAGAAAAAATGCGGTTATTCCGGTGATCAGATTAATCATTGGCAAATTCGAAGGACAATCCCGTCGGAGGTTACATTGTTGCAGTCTTTCGATGAGATGAAATCGAAATTAATCCGACGGTCGTTTTTTGTGAACGAATGACGGGTTTTTCTGAATAAACGAAAAGAGCAGGCGATTTCTCGTCTGCTCTTCCTAATTTGAATTTCCAATCGTCGCAACTACAGGACGGTAACGGCGCCGTGATCGTCACAGTGTCCGTTGTGCAGATGATGCAATCTGCCGTTGACCAGAAAGTCGAAATGATCGCTGTGCCGAATTTTCTCGTGACCGCAATCGTTATGATCGCATTGGCAGGCGGTTTCGCTGCAAACGTCCGGGTTCGCATCGCTGACCTCTAGAAAGCACTCGTCGTAATGCGAATCGTGCTCGGCGTGTAAGTGCCCGTGATGAAGGTAATCGAAATGATCGCCGTGCTGGATTTTCGTATGCCCGCAACCCGAACTATGAACGTGCGTATGATCTTCGTGAAACGAATGTTCCATATTGATTTCTCCTGAGTATTTGTGATCCAAGTATGCGGGGAAGCTATACAACTCAAAACTACCGCCGATGACCGTTTGTGTCAAACAAACAGCCATTCGTTCTGCGAAATCGACATCTCGTTTGTTTTTTGAAGAATTTCTCGAAAAGAAAAAAAACGAGGACAAGCCTCCCCGCAAGTCCTCTTTCGCCTTATATTTAGCTCAAAGGTTAGCTGATGTTCATCGACATCGGTTCCGAGCATATGACCTTTTTCGATCAAGCCGGTCCCAACTGAACAAACTCGACAATTTGGGTGATGACCGAGATTTTCTTGTCAATGAATCGTTGCCACCGCAAAAAAGGAACAAACAGGTGCGGCCTTAGTTAGCCTCCATCCTTGTTGCTTTCGGTGTTCCGTGCCGCAGGAACTCCGACGGAAACGGGCGGAGTTGTAGTGAAATAGCGGAACAACTCAATCGAACCCTGAAATCAAGCAAGGTTTAGAAATCAAAGTGCATAGTTCGAAGCGTCGTTGCATCACTCCGAACTATGCGCTTTGCGTTATGCGCTTTACGCTGAATAGCTATTTACACTTCGAATAACCGCAGTCGCGGCAGAAGTCGCAGCCCGAGGCGTGTTCAAGCTGGCCGCGGCATTCAGGACATTCGCCGATGAGGCTTCCCATCTTGTGTTCGGTGAACGCCTCAACTTCGGCCTTGCCCGTTTCCATTTTGCTGATCTGGCGTTCGGACGCGGGCAGGTTCTTGAGCCGCCGGTCGATCAGAAGCAGGCATTCCGCGATCGCCTGTTCCGGCGAGGTCAGCAAACGTTCGTTGAACCAGACCGCGTGCGTTCCGGTCACCTTGTTCAGGCTCCGCGCGACCTCTTTTACTTCAAAACCGCCACGCAGCATCTTCGATGCGAGCAGTCCGACGCCTTCCGAAATCGGTCCGGTCGCGAAGACCTCCAGCACTTTTTCGCCGTTGTGATTGACCGTCACGTAAAGATTCACGCCGTCGAACGGAATGCGCCACGTCGATCCCTGAAGCTCACGCGGACGTTCGATATGGTTCGCCTCCGGCAAACGCTCGACGACGACGAATTCCTGGCTTTGCCCGACCGAGTCTTCGACCGATTCTTCCTTCTTCTTGTCCTCGGCCTTCATCGACGTCAAGACCTGACCCTCGCGGCTTCCGTCGCGATAGTAGCTGACGGCCTTGCAGCCGAGGTCTTTTGCCATCCGGTAGAGCTTGTCGACCGACTCGACCGTGTCGTCGGCGGCGCCGTTGCAGGTCTTCGAGATCGAATTGTCGACGTGCTTCTGGGCCGCCGCGAGCACCTGCACGTGCTGGTGCGACGTGATGTCCATCGCCGAGATGAAATACGGCGGAAGTTCGTCGAGATGTTCGACGACGTAGTTCGCAGCCTCGCGGATCGATTCCTCGTTCGACTGGTCGACGTCGATCCCGAGCGCCTGCGCCGCAAGCGTATGCACGTAGTGGCGCTCGCCGAGCGTGTCGCGGCGAACGTACGCCCACGAGAAGTTCGGTTCGATTCCCGACGACGTTTCGGCGACGAGCGAGATCGTGCCGGTCGGCGCGATCGTCGTGACCTCGTAATTCCTGGGCGTCAGCGGCGTTTCACGCGGGATTCCGATCTCTTCGTACAGGAACTTCGCGTAATCGTCGCGGTTGCCCTCGAGTTCCGGGAACGTCCCCTTTTCCGCTCCGAGCTTCAGTGAGGCCTTCCACGCTTCGCGGCGAACGAAACCCATCACCTTCTCCATCAGCTCGATCGAATCCTGGTTGCCGTACGTCGCCTTCAGGTTCAGGCAAAGATCGGCGAATCCCATAATTCCGAGACCGACGGGCCGCGTCCGTTTGACGACGTCGTCTATCGCCGGGAGCGGGAAATGCCCCGCGTCGACGACATTGTCCAGAAACTGCGTGCTGAGATGGGTGACGTGCGCGAGTTTCTCCCAATCGATGCACTCGTCGGCGTTCGTGCCGTCGCCCGCCTTGCGGTAGAACTTCGCGACGTCGATCGATCCGAGATTGCACGAATTATTGAAGTGGAGCATCTGTTCGCCACATGGATTACAGGCGTGGATCGGGCCCATAGTCGAGATCATATGGTTGTGGCGGTTGACCTCGTCGATGAAGATGATGCCCGGCTCGGCGTATTTGTGCGCCGACGCGACGACGCGGTTCCAGACATCGGGCGCATAGACCATTCCCGGCTCGGGCGGATGCTCGACGGTGCAGTCGGAAAGGTCGGCCGTTTCGAACGCGAGTTTGTCGGCGAACGTCACCGTCTCGCCGTTCGGGCGCCGATAGACGGCATAGTCCGCGCCGGTGACCGGATCGTGTACGGCCTGCAGCCACGGCGCGCCGTCAAAGTCGGTCTGGAACCAGATTTTGTCGTCGACCGCCTTCATGAAATTGTCCGTGACCGTGACCGAAATATTGAAGTTCGTCAGCGAATGCTGGTCGTTCTTGGCGTGGATGAAACGAAGGACGTCGGGATGCTTGATGCTCAGGATGCCCATGTTCGCGCCGCGCCGGACACCGCCCTGCTTGACCACCTCGGTCGTGCCGTTGACGATGTTCATAAAGCTCACCGGGCCGGAAGCGACACCGCGCGTGGAATTGACCATCGAGCCGGCCGGACGCAGGAATTCATAGGTCATTCCGGTTCCGCCGCCCGTCTGATGGATGACGGCGACGTTCGACGCGTGTTCCATGATCCCTTCGATCGAATCCGGTACATTGAGCACGAAACAGGCGGCGAGCTGGCCCTTCGGTTTGCCGGCGTTGACCAGGCACGGAGTGTTCGGAACGAACTCGCGGTTGAGCATCACCTCGGTCATCGAATCATAGAAGTAATCGCGCTGGACCGGATCGGTCTCGGCGGTAGAAACGTGACCGACGACGCGACGCACTATGTCTTCCCAAGTTTCGAGCGCCTCGCCGTTAATGTCTTTCAGCGAATAGCGTTTGCTGACGACCTTCTGCGCGTTCAGGCCGAGCGGTTTGAGATTCCGCTTGCGTACCGTTCCGGTACCGTTTCCGTTCTGACCAGTTTTGGCGACAATTCCGCCCGATACAGGCTCGAAGACTGTGCTCATATTCGATTGTTTTTCTCCTCAGCGTCGTTTGAAGACAGTTGTTCCGTGTCTCTAAATCTTACTTACTTTTCATTGCATATTGAAATGCGGGTGGTAGATTGAACTGACCCAGCCCCGGTCGTGTCTTTGGAACTGCTTCGATGTCCGGGGCGAGTTGAAGAATACAAGATTCTGAAAACCGATGTCAACAGAAAAAGACACAAGATATTGTGCCATTTTGAAAATCACCGACAAAATATCGCGTAAGTTAAAGTAATTCATAAGGTTCGGCGATTTCACTTTTTTCTGCCGGCGACGATCAGGGCGGACCGGGGCGATCGTTCGAAAACCGGATCCGCCGATCGGTCCCGGGCGGCCCCAACGGGCAACGGCAGACGCCTTGACCAAGGCGTTTGACTTCGTCATTTTCGTAAACCAAACTGTCTTCTATGGATAAGCTCGTTCACGGACTTGCGGCCGATGCCACCGTCCGCGTGATGGCCGCGGTTACGACCGATGTCGTGCGCGAGGCGGTACGACGGCACCAGACCTCGCCGACGGTTTCCGCGGCACTCGGGAGGCTGCTGACCGGCACGCTGCTGTTGGGGGCAAGCCTCAAGGAATTTGACCGCCTGACCGTCAAGATCGAGGGCAAGGGCGAGGTCGAAGGGCTCGTCGCCGAGACCGTCTCGGGCGGCAAGGTCCGCGGTTATGTCCGCAACCCGCACGTCGATCTTCCGCAGCGTTCGGACGGCAGTTTCGACGTTTCCGGGATCGTCGGTGACGGAATGATCTACGTCATCCGCGAGTCGGGTTTCGAGATCGGGCTCCATCGTGAACCGTATGTCGGATCGGTACCGCTGATGACCGGCGAGATCGCCGAGGACATCGCTCATTATCTATTGCGGAGCGAACAGATACCGTCGGCGGTGATGCTCGGCGTGACGCTCCGGCCGGACGAGCCGTACGTGCGTCACGCCGGCGGCGTGATGATTCAGATGCTCCCGACTGCAAATCCGAACGTCGCGGTGATGATCGAGGACACGATCCTTCACGCGCCGCGCGTGACCGACGCGATCCGTGACGGCGCGATGCCCGAAGACTTGCTGAAGCTGATGCTCGGGATCATCGATTATGAGATCCTTGGCGAAACGGATGTCCGATTTCAGTGCAACTGTTCGTTCGAAAGGGCGGTCTCGCTCATCGCGTCGCTCGGTAAGGCCGAGGTGCGTTCGATGCTCGAAGAGGACCGCGGCGCGACGATGACCTGCGGATTCTGCAACGAAACCTACAAACTCAGCGAGGCGGACCTCGAATCGATCTTGAATTCCTGACGCATTGACGCTCAGAAACGGATCTGCGTCGAATGGATCACGCCGCGGCCGCCGCAGGCGTCGGTTACATACCAAGTCCCGTTGTTGTCGCGCACCCCGGTCGACCCCAGGATCCGGATCGGCGTGCCGATGCCGCGAATCACGCAGATGATCCTGCCGTTGGGCGTCGCGCGGACATTCGACGGAGGATCAATGATGTAGGCGGTTCGCGAGTTGTCCTGGATCGGCGTCGGAGGCGGCGTCTTCTTTTGCTGCTCGAGCGCCTTTTTCTCTTCATCGAGCTTCTTTTTCTGTTCCTCGAGTTTCTGCTGTTCCGACTTCAGCTTTTCCTTTTCTTCATCGATCTCGTCGCGCTTGTTCTTGTCCTCGGGGGTCGGCGTCACCGTCTTGCCGCCTGCGACCGAATCCGTCGAAGGCTTGTTCGCCGGCTCCGTCGATCCGTTCGACGGCGTCCGCAGAAAGTAGATTCCGAGCCCGACCCCGGCGCCGACGATCAGAAGCAGAACGAATCCGAGGACGGCGTAGACGAGACCTGATCCGCCGCCTTTCGCGGCCGGTTGAACGGGAGTCGCAAACTGTTGCTGAAACGGTTGCTGGAACGACTGCGCCTCGAATGTCTGCTGGGCCGGGATCACGACGGGCGTGTTTCGCACCACGGTCGGCATCTCGATCTGGGGCGCGGTCGTGATCTGCGAAGCGGGAACGAGGGTCGTACCGTCATTGAGACAGAAGTTCGTATCGTCGTAGTAAACTTGGTTGCATTGCGGGCAGGTTTTCATTTCGACCTCCTTCGCGGTCGGGGTGCTTCGTTCGGACGTCCGCCGCGTCGCAGAAGAACAAGCTCTGATCCGTCTCAATTTTAGCACACGAAGTTGTGCGTCTTAACTTGAACGCGGCAGGCAACGGGCGTATCGTTACAAACATAGCCGATCGGTTAGATCGGCGAAATCAGAACACGGAGAGTGTCAATAATGAAGAAATTCGACTACGCGGTCGTCATCGGACGATTCCAACCGCTCCACAACGCACACCTAGAATTAATCCGGTACAGTTTGTCGGTGGCCGAAAAGGTCATCATCGTGCTCGGTTCCGCGCGCAGCGCGCCCGACATTCGCAACCCTTTTACGCCGGCGATGCGCGAGGAGATAATCCGCGCGTGCCTTCCGGAATTTACCGATCGGCTGTTGTTTCGGGCCGTTCGGGATTATCCGTACAACGATCACGTCTGGACGGCTGAGATTCAGAACGTGGTCGGCGAAACGGCCGATGACGACGGCCTCGAATCGCCGAGGGTCGCGATCGTCGGCTTTTTCAAGGACCGGAGCTCGTACTATCTGAATCTCTTCCCGCAATGGACGTTCGAGGGGTTCTATTCATCGGACAAGCGGCTTCTCGGACTCAATGCCACCGAGATCCGCGAACTCTATTTCGCGGGCGACGAGCATTGGCGCGACCTCGTGCCGGCGACCGTTGCCGCCTATCTCGATGCGTTCCGCGCGACCGATTACTTTCCGGCGCTCATAGCGGAGTTCGACTATCTGCGGCGTTACCGCGAGGACACGCGGTTCGTCGGCGTGCCGTACAAGCCGGTTTTTCTGACGACCGACGCGGTCGTGGTCCAGAGCGGCCACGTTCTCGTCATCCGGCGCGGTTTTCAACCCGGCAAAGGGCTGCTCGCGCTCCCCGGCGGTTTTCTGGCGGAGAATCTGACGCTTGAGGATTCGGCGATCAAGGAACTGAAGGAAGAAACGAACATCAAGGTTCCGGCTCCGATCCTGCGGGGCAGCATCAAGGCCTCGCACGTTTTCGATCATCCGGAACGGAGTCTTCGCGGGAGAACGGTGACGGTCGCATACTACATCGAACTCGCGCCCGACCTGAAGGAAGGCCTGCCGCGCGTCCGGGGCGGCGACGACGCGAAAAAGGCGTTCTGGCTCCCGCTATCGGCGCTCGGCGAGAAAGAGGACGAGTTCTTCGAGGACCATGTTCATATCATTCGGTACTTTTTGGGAATCTGAACCGATTTTGGATTTTCGATTTTGGATTCATCGGATTCGCCAAGCGATCTGACTCGGAGCGCACCGCGATCCGAAATCCAAAATCGAAAATCCAAAATCCAAAATCGAATTAGGTTCGCGGGTAGCGGACCGAAAATCAGGAGACACAAATGTTTGAAATCAACAGGATCATCGACACCGACTCGTACAAGGCGAGTCACTGGCTTCAGTATCCGCCGCAAACGGAACTGGTTCATTCATATCTCGAATCGCGCGGTTGCGACCGCGATTGGAGCGAAACCGTCTTTTTTGGGCTTCAGTACATATTGAAGCGCTATTTTCTCGAGCGTTTCACCCGGGAAATGGTCGAAGAAGCGCGCGAGGTAATAACTGCCCACGGCGAGCCGTTCAACTATGAAGGCTGGACGCGCCTGATCGCAAAGCACGGAGGCCGGCTCCCGCTGATCGTGCGCGCCGTTCCGGAAGGTTCGGTCGTTCCGTTGCGTAACGTCCTGATGACCGTCGAGAACACCGATCCCGAATTCTTCTGGCTGACGAGTTGGTTCGAAACGCAGCTGATGCGGATCTGGTACCCCTGCACGGTCGCGACGCAGAGCTTTCAAATCAAGCGCGACGTTTACCGGTTTCTCAGCGAGACCGCGGACGATCCCGATGCCGAGATCGGTTTCAAGGTGCACGATTTCGGCGCGCGCGGCGTTTCGAGCCAGGAGACGGCGGCGATCGGCGGCGCCGCGCATCTGGTGAATTTCTTCGGCACCGACACGATGGCGGCGCTTTTGATCCATCGGGATTTCTACAACACGCCGATGGCGGGATTCTCGATCCCGGCGGCCGAGCATTCGACGATCACCAGCTGGGGGCGCGGGAACGAGGCCGAAGCGTATCGGAACATGCTCCGGAATTTCGCCAAGCCCGGCGCTTTGGTCGCGGTCGTTTCGGATTCGTGGAATATCTTCGAGGCGGTCGAGAAGATCTGGGGCGAAACGCTTCGGCGCGAGGTCGTCGATTCCGGCGCGACCGTGGTCATTCGGCCGGACTCGGGCGAGCCCGTTGAGGTCGTTTCGCGCGTCGCTCGGATCCTCGGCGAGAAATTCGGCACCGATGTCAATACAAAGGGATACAAGGTCCTGAGGAACGTTCGGATAATCCAGGGCGACGGAGTCAATCAGCAATCGATCCGGGCGATCCTCGAACGGCTCAAAGCCGAAGGATTCTCGGCCTCGAACGTCGCCTTCGGCATCGGCGGCGCTTTGCTGCAGAAGATCGACCGCGACACGCTTAAATTCGCGTACAAATGTTCAGCGATCGTCACCGACGGCAAACTGATCGAGGTCTACAAGCAACCGATAACAGACGCCGGAAAGAACAGCAAGCGCGGCCGGCTCGACCTCGTTCATCGCAACGGATTGTTCGAAACGGTCAAACTCGAGGCTCCGGGCCTTTCGTCGCTGGCGGATTCGGCGATGCGGACGGTCTACCGGGACGGTGAGCTGTTGATCGACGACGATTTGGCGACGATCCGAGACCGGTCGGCGGGTTAATGGCCAGTGGGCAATGGACAATGGACAACGGACAATGGACAGTGGAAAATTGTCCGTTGTCCATTGAACGCATTGTCCATTGTTTAGATCGCTTCGTGTCCGGCGGCGCGGTTGAAATAGTGGTAGAGGTCGTTGAAATCTCGGAGAGCGCGGTTGAGGATCATCGGAAGCTGCGGGATGTCGTTCGTGTTGACGATCAGGTTTAGGTTCCGTAGAAACGCTTCGTGCGCGTTCATCGTCGAACCCTTGTCCTCGAGCGAGATCAGGTAAAGCCGCCGGCGTTCGGAAGAGTACATCGCGTTCACTTTCTGCTGTAGGATCGCGGCTCCGCCGAATTCCGCCGCGAAATCGGGCGAGAAAATGACGATCTCGGTCTTGCCCTCGCGTAGCCGCTCGTTCGCCTGCGCCGGCGTCTGGGCGACGTAAACCTTATAGCCCGCGCCGACCAGTACCTTCCCGACCTCGTCGCGTTTTTGTCCGAGGCAGAGCAGTATTCGGCGAGGCTTCTCGTCGCTCGTGTCGCTCGCGTCGAGGGTCTTCTTCTCAGTCTGAAGCGCCGAAAGCAGCGACTTGAGCGCGCTGTTGATCTGGA
Organism: uncultured Blastocatellaceae bacterium; assembly: GCA_964487505.1. Taxonomy (GTDB): domain Bacteria; phylum Acidobacteriota; class Blastocatellia; order Pyrinomonadales; family Pyrinomonadaceae; genus JAFDVJ01. Next base: position 26,031 of record CAZARD010000034.1, read on the forward strand.
ACTCGGATTCTTTCGCCGAGAAATCCTGCGCGCCTTCCGAGACCGCGGGAGCGGGTTTCGTCGCCTCAAGCTGCTGCGCGGTCGAGCCCTTCTGAACCCGGATCAGGTTCTGGCAGCGCGGGCAGCGGACGGTGAAATTCTGGGTGGGGATCTTGCCTTCGTCGAGCTGAAGCGAAACGGAACAATTGTCGCAACGGATGATCATATCGGTTTTCTGGGAATCGGGACTGGCTCGGTTATTCCATCAGATCCAGCACGGAACTTGTCGGCACCGGCTGTGGAATGTTCAGCGCGCCGACCGGCGTCGGTTGCGCGTTGGCATAATCGTCGCTGGACGAAAGTCCGTTCAGTTGAAGAAGCAGATTGTTCTGGTTCGTCGCGAACGACAGGCCGTCCTCGAGCGTGATCTGTTCCTTCTCGATCATCTGCCGGATGACGGTATCGAAATCCTGCATTCCGTCGATCTCGCCGTCGCGCATCGCATCGAGGAGCGTTTTGCCTTCTGTTTCGCCCTTTTCGATGTATTCGCGGGTTCGCGGACTAGATTTCAAGATCTCGACGGCCGCGATCCGGCCCTTGCCGTCGGCGCGCGGGATCAGCCTCTGCGAGACGATGTAGCGAAACGTCTGGGCAAGCCGTGTGCGGATGATCTTCTCTTCGTTCTTCGGATAGAGCCCGATAATGCGGTCAACGGTCTTGGCGGCATCGATCGTATGCAGCGTCGAAAGCACAAGGTGGCCGGTTTCGGCCGCTTCGAGGGCGATTTCGGCTGTTTCGAGGTCACGCATCTCGCCGACGAGGATCACTTTCGGTGCCTGCCGCAACGCGGCCCGAAGAGCCGAAGCGAAATCGCGCGTGTCGGATCCGACCTCGCGCTGGTTGATCGTGCATTTCTTGTGCGGATGAAGAAATTCGATCGGATCTTCGATCGTGACGATGTGATAGCTCTTGGTTTCGTTGATGCGGTCGATCACCGCCGCCAACGTCGAACTCTTTCCCGATCCCGTCGGTCCGGTAACTAGGACGATGCCGTTCCGGATTCCGCAGATATCTTCGAGTTGCGGCGGAATGTTCAGCGATTCGAAACTCGGGATCTCGTGCGGGATGACGCGCATCACGATCGAGTACGAACCGCGTTGCTGAAAGATGTTGACACGAAAACGGCAGCGGCCGGGCAAGGCATAACTGAGATCCGCGGTTCCGTATTTGGAGAGTTGCGCGGCGGCCTCCGAATTGTCCCGGAGAATCGACATCGCGATCATCTCGGTCTGGTATCCGGTCAGTTTGCCGATTCCGAGCGGCGTCGCCGAGAACAGGTTTCCGCTGATCTCGACTTGGGGCTTCTGGCCGCACGAAAAGTTCAGATCGCTGACGTTATCTGAGATAAGCAGCATCTGCTCAATAATCGGCGCTACATCAAGCAAACTCATCTTTTGGATTACTCCCTGACGATTGGACTGTAAAACTGAAAAGACTTGAGCGACAGGAACACGGCTGTTATGAGGCCGTCAAAGTCACCTTCTATTCTGACCTAAACGGGCGATCGAATGCAAGCGGTTTTTAACAAACATCAACAGTGTTGACAAGTTTGATGTAGTTTTCCGTGATCGTCCGGTCAGGGTCGAACAACGCCTTGACAACGGCGGCGGAATCAGCGCCCGCTTCAAGAACCGATGCGACGTTGCGGGCGTCGATCCCGCCAATCGCGACCAAGGGGAAGGAGCCGATACCGGATCTTACGGCACCTATCCCGTTCAATCCGACGACCTCGTCGGGGTTCTCTTTCGTGGAGGTCGGAAACACGGGACCGATCGCGATGTAGTCGACCGGCGACGAGATCGCCTCGCCCGCTTGGGCGAGCGAGTGGGTCGAGAAACCGATAATCGCGTCCGGACCCAGCAGCGCGCGGGCGGCGGCCGGCGGGAGGTCGTCTTGACCGAGATGCACTCCGTCCGCGCCGATGGCGAGCGCGATATCGACTCGGTCATTGATTATGATCTTCACGCCGAGTCTCCGACCGATCGCTAATGCGCGGCGCGCGTCATCGATGAAATCGCGCGGTGAGAGGTCTTTTTCGCGAAGCTGGACCAACTTCGCGCCGCCCGAGGCAAGCAATTCGACCTGCTCGGAATGCGGGATTCCGGACAGCGAAACGTTCGTGATCGGATAGATTCTTGGAAGTTCTATGGTCATAGCGGCTTGACCATCAAGAACGCGTCCTCGCCGTTGTTGTAGTAGGCGTCGATGCGCTGCACGATCGAGTAGTTCATTCCGCGATAAAGACTCTGCGCGCCGATGTTGCTGACGCGCACCTCAAGCGCGATGGTGTTTATCCCGCGTTTCCGGAGCGCTTCCTCGACGTGGGCCATCAACCGTTCGGCAAGTCCGCGGCGACGGTGTTCGGGTGCGACGCCGACTGTCGTCACGTGTCCCGTGCCGTTCTGATGAACCATCACGAAAATGAATCCGACAACCGGATCGGCCGGGGTCTCGACACGAAAACTGAGCGTCGTCGGATCGTCCAGCAAAAATGAGAATGTATGCTTCGTGTAGTTCTCGCCTTTTTTGAAACACCGAAGGTTGAGTTGCGAAACCTCGTCGATGTGCTTGGTTGTGAGCGGCTTTATCTCGTAGGTCGTCGATGGCGCCGACTCGACAAATTTCGCCTCTGACGGTTCCGCCTGGATGAAAAAACTCTTGATTGTTTCGAGAACCGCCATATGAAGGGAACGGAGTTTTCTTTTCAGACGATAAAACAGCAGTCGCCGTAACTGTAGAACCTGTAACGTCCGGCGACCGCATGCCGGTAAGCGTCCATTATAAGGCGATGGCCGGAGAATGTTGAAACCAGCACGAGGAGCGACGATTTCGGAAGATGAAAGTTCGTCAGCAGCCCGTCGATGGCGCGAAATCGATAGCCGGGCGTGATCGTCAGGTCCGCAATGCCGCTCCCGGCGACGAACCGGTCGGAACCGGCGAGCGCGTGCTCGAGCGTGCGCGCAACTGTCGTCCCGACCGCGATGACGCGTCCGCCTGCGTTCATTGTCCGGTTGAGCGTTCCGGCGGCCGCCTCGCTGATTGAAAAATTCTCGCCGGCGACGCGGTGCTGCGTGAGATCGCTGACGCGCACGGGTTCGAATGTGCCGTATCCGACGTGGAGCGTGATCTCGGCGATCGAAACGCCCGCCGAACGGATCGCATCGAGGATCTCGGGCGTGAAATGAAGTCCGGCGGTCGGGGCGGCGATCGCTCCCCGCTCGCTGGCGTAGACGGTCTGGTAACGCTCCCGGTCGTCCGCCTGCTCCTCGTCCCTTTTGATGTACGGAGGAAGCGGCGTTCGTCCCGCCCGCTCAAGCGCGGCATCGAAGTCGCCGGCGAACTCAAACTGGATCCGCACACAGCCATCATCGCGGCGTCCGATGACGGTTGCCGACAGGTCTTCATCGAAGCGGATCACCTTTCCGGCTTTCAGACGCCGGGCCGGTTTCGCGAGCGCCTCCCAGATCATCCCGCCGACCTCGTGGATCAAAAAGATCTCTAACTTGGCGCCGGTGTCCGTGTGACCGAAAAGCCGCGCGGGGAAGACCTTCGTGTTGTTCAGCACAAGCACGTCGCCGGCCCTGAGGAACTGCGGCAAATCGCGGAAACTCGCATCTCTGAAACTTCCGGCCGCACGATCAATCGCAAGCATCCGAGAATCCGACCGCCCGGCCAAAGGCTGTTGCGCGATCAGTTCCGGCGGAAGTTCGAAATCGAATTCGTCGAGCAGCATAGAAAAAACAAAAAAGGAATTACGAAGATCATAATTCCTCTCTGTTGTCGGTAAGAAATTGGTGCCGGAGGTCGGACTCGAACCGACATGGGCGTAAAGCCCGCTAGATTTTGAGTCTAGTGCGTATACCGATTTCGCCACTCCGGCGCGAATTGAAATGATAGTCGGAATGGACTGACAGGTCAAACGAAGCCCGCCCCGGAAAAAATAGTTGTTCCGTGTGTTTGAAAATGTTAAATTCTGTTTAGCGCAATGCCCACGCGCCGCCTGCCGAACCGCAAAAACAAGAGGTTTTCCCAATGTTCGATGCCGTCGAATCCGTCAAGAATCTGCTTCTTGTCGATACCTGTCCCCAAGATTCGAGCCAATTGTTCAATTTGCTCCGCAGAAGCTATTGGTGTGAATCCGTTCAGTCGGCCGAGACCGCAAGGTCGGTCGTCCGCGACCGCGAATTCAGCGTCGTAATCTGCGACGCGCGCGTCCCCGGAGCGATCGAATTGATCCCGCATCTGAAGTGCTTTGCGCCGCACACAGCGGTCGTCGTGATCGGAAACGACCACGATGCCGGAACGGCCGTGTCCGCGTTTCGAGCCGGCGCATTCGACGTTCTGCTCGGACCGGTGAAGTTCGAGGCGATCGAGGATGCCATCAGGCGCGGCGCCGAGCACTTTGAAACACGCGTCCTCAAGGACAAATATCAACTCCACCTTGAAAAGCTGGCCGCCGAGCGCGCGATCGAGATCGACAAGGCGCTCGAAGAGGTCGAGAGTTCCTATCGGATCACGCTCAAGGCGCTGGTCCAGGCGCTTGAAACCCGTGACTTTGAAACACACGGCCATTCCGAACGCGTCGTCACTTTCAGTTTGAGGCTCGGGCACGAGATCGGCCTTGAGAAGGAAGCCCTGCGGGACCTCGAACTCGGCGCGCTTCTGCACGACATCGGCAAGATCGGCGTTCCCGACGCGATCCTTCGCAAGCCTGCAAAGCTGAATGCGGACGAGTGGGAAAAGATGAAACTCCATCCGGTCCATGGCCAGAAGATCCTGCGCAACATCTCATTCCTCGAGGGAGCGGCACGCGTCGTCGGCCAGCATCACGAGCGCTGGGACGGGGCAGGTTACCCGTACGGGCTGCGCGGCGAAGAGATCGACATCGGAGCGCGGATCTTCGCGGTGATCGACGCCTTTGACGCGATGGTCTCGGACCGCGTCTATCGTCGCGGACGTTCGTACGAACTCGCGATCGAGGAACTCGAACGATGCGCCGGATCGCAGTTCGATCCGATGATCGTCGCCGCGTTCAAGTCGATACCGCGCGACGATTGGGAATTGCTGCGCGAACGCTCTTTGATGGAAAAGAACGAGATCCACTCGTTCCAGTCTGTCGTCGCCGATCTTGTTTACTCGGCCGAAGAACTCGAGTTCGTGCACTGACAAACCGGGCTTTGTCATTTGCGATTTTCGATTTTCGATTTGCGATTGGTCTGAGATCGGAGCGCCGCGGTCTTGGGCCGGCGTCGATCTGATGACGGTCGCGCACG
>CAZARD010000034.1:31442-37353 GCA_964487505.1 uncultured Blastocatellaceae bacterium
GGGCCGGCGTCGATCTGATGACGGTCGCGCACGATGCGGAACCCCGCACGAAGTAAGGGGGCCCGATCGCGGGAGCGATCGCCCTGCCGGGGCTACGTCATTTGCGACTTTCGATTTGCGATTGGTTGGAGATCGAAAGGTTAACCGTTCCGGGCCGATGTCGATTTGGTGATGCCGAGTTTTCCCAAGTCCCGCCCAAAAGCGGGCGCAAGCAACCCTTCCCGACGCGAATGTGAAATGAGTTGAGCTAACCCCGACGGCCTTCGTGAAGAGTTCTTGCGGGCAGAATGCGTTGCGGGCCGGTCACCGCGCGGCGTGTGCGATGCTCAAACGAATTCCTGAAAGACCTCGTTCGAGAATAGCGCGCCGCGCCGCGTCAGCCGAAGCCGCCCGCCGCTGACCTCGACAAGCCCGACCGAAACCAGCCTCTCGATCGACTCCTGTTTGGCCGTCATAAGATCGGTTCCGAATCGTGACCGAAATCCCTCAAGATCTATCCCGTCCATCATCCGAAGACCGAGAAAGACGAATTCCGATTCAAGATCGATCCGCTCGCGGTTGATAATGGGCGACTCGCCGGATTCGACCAATGCGACGTATCGGGCTGTATCGCGTTCGTTCGCGAAACGGAATTCGCCGTCGAAGGAATGCGCGGAGACCCCGAAGCCGTGAACGGGATCGAGCAGCCAGTATCTCGAATTATGGCGCGATTCGAAACCGGGCCTTGCAAAGTTGGAGATCTCGTACTGCGCGTATCCGGCCTTTCCGACCGTCTCGATCATTGTCTCGTACATTTCTGCCGCGAGATCTTCGTCCGGAAGCGGTCGCCGGCCCGAACGGACCTGCGCGGCAAGCGGCGTTCCTTCGTGGATCTCGAGCAGATAGAGCGAAAGGTGTTCCGGTCCGAGCGCGAGCGCTTCGGCGAGGTTGAGTTTCCAGTCGCCGAAGCTTTGGCCGGGAAGACCGGCGATGAGATCGAAGGAGATATTGTCGAATCCGGCGCGGCGGAGCAGATCGAACGTCTTCCGGGCGTCATCCGCGTCGTGCCCGCGCGCGAGCAGTTTCAGATCGCGATCGTTGAAGGTCTGAACGCCGAAACTCGCGCGGTTCGCCCCGAGGGAACGATAATCCCGGAGTGTTTCGAGCGAAACGGTCGCCGGGTTCATTTCGAGCGTGAATTCTATCCGGTCATTGAATCGAAATCGTTCACGGACGGCGCCGATGATCGTTGCCAATTGCTCCGGCGTCAGCAGCGAAGGCGTCCCGCCGCCGAAATAGACCGTGTCGATCGTCGCCGGTCCGGCGGTCTCCGATTCTCGGATCTCGCGGACGAGCGCGCTCACGTAACGGTCAACCGAACCGGCGTCGCGGTAGACGTCGGTCGCGAAATCGCAATACGAGCAGCGGGACCTGCAGAACGGGATATGAATGTAAACGCCCACTCTTTGCATCTTACCATCGGACCGTGAGTGGGACAGATGAAGGCGGATGCTCGCGGACATAGATCAGGCCGGCGGCTAATTGGCAGGAGCTTTCCGGCGAAACACCCGAAAGAGCGCGAAAGAATCTCCGGGCCTGATCCATTCGTTCGCGTCTTTCGGGTGCTGTGCCGGTCGACGCAGACCTCTACTGAGCCGTTCCGTAATAGAGTCCGGCGCCCGGCCCAAGAGGTAGGCCCGCCCAGAACCAGATGATCAGGAACAGCGTCCAGCCGACGAAGAAGGCGATCGAATACGGCATCATCATTGCCATTATCGTCCCGATCCCGGCCTTCTTGTCGTACTTCTGCGCGAAGGCGACGATCAGCGGGAAGTAACTCATCAGCGGCGTGATGATGTTGCAGACCGAATCGCCGATGCGATACGCGGCCTGCGTCAGTTCGGGCGAATAGCCGAGCAGCATCAGCATCGGGACGAACACCGGGGCCATCACCGCCCATTTGGCGGACGCCGATCCGATGAACAGATCGAGCACGATCGAAAGTACGACGAACGCGATGATCAGCGTCACGCCGCTCAGATTCAGGTTGCGAAGGAACTCCGCGCCCTCGACGGCGAGGATCAGGCCGAGGTTCGTCCAGTTAAAAAAGGCGACGAATTGCGCCGCGAAGAACGCGAGAACGAGATAGACCGACATTGTCTTCATCGATCCTTCCATCGCCTCGATAACCTCGTTCGCCGATTTGAACGTCCTCGCGCCGATCCCGTACGCGAGGCCGATCAGAACGCCGCCGAAGAAAATGAACGCGATGATCCCCGAAAGCAGCGGCGATTTTAGCAGGCTTCCGGTCTGCGGGTCGCGCAGGAATCCGTTCGCCGGGACCGATCCCCAAAGTATGAAGCCGACGAAAAGCGCCGACGCGATCCCGGCGAACACGATGCCGCGCTTCTCTTCCTTCGACAGCGGTTCGAGGCTCTCCGGCGCGGCGTCGCCGTCATACTCGCCGAGACGCGGCGCGACAACGGATTCCGTGATCCAGGTCCCGAGGATGGTCACCAGAAACGCCGAAGCGGCCATAAAGTAGTAGTTCGCGGCCGGCGTGACGTTGTAAGAGGCGTCGATGATATGCGCCGCTTCCTGCGTCAACCCGGCAAGCAGGGCATCGGTCGGGCCAAGCAGCAGATTGGCCGAGAACCCGCCCGAGACGCCGGCGAATGCCGCGGCGAGACCGACCAGCGGATGCCGTCCGCATGCGAGAAAGATCATCGCCGCCAATGGGATCAGGAGCACATAGCCAACGTCGCTCGCCATATGCGAAAGGACGCCGGCAAACACGATGACGACCGTCAGCAGTTTCTTCGGCGCGGACAAGACCAGGAGCCGCATCAACGCCGAAATAAGCCCGCTCGCCTCGGCCACGGAGATCCCGAGGATCGCGACAAGCACGACGCCGAGCGGAGCGAAACCGGTGAAGTTCGAGACGAGGCTCGTCAGGATCTTATGAAGCCCCTCGACGGTGAGAAGGTTGACCGCCGTCACGGTCTTTCCGGTGCCCGGATGCGTGACGCTCAATCCGGCCCACGAGACGACCGCCGAGAGCACGAGGACCAGGATCGCGAGACCGACAAAAAGGAGAGCCGGATTCGGGATCGCGTTTCCGATCCGCTCGATGCGGTTCAGCGACCGGTTGAAAAAACTGTCGTTTGGAATCGAAGCCGAGGCTCCGCCGTTTGAATTGCTCATTTCCCACCCTTGTTCGTTTATTTTGGCCGCGCGAACGGAAAGGGGAGAGTCGAGCGCGCAACCATACTTGAAAATAAAGTAAAGATTGCGGAAATTCAAGTTCGGCAGGCGCCGAACGGATCATTTTTTTACGGTTCGAGAGTTGATTTGAGCGCGTTCGACCAAACTCCTTCAAGTTCGTCGACCGCGGAGTCGACGACGTTCCGGCCGGCGACCGCGATGTTCAGCGAACTGCCGCCGACGCGTCCGATGACGCTGAAGGGGCAATCGCCGGCGATCTTGCGGACGTCGTCAAGATCGTCGGCGCCGAACGAGATGACGATCCGCGAGGGCGATTCGCCAAATAGAAGCGCGGCATCGTCGAGATCGGCGACGTTCGGAAGGTCGATAGCCGCGCCGATGGAGCGGCGGTTAAGCGATGAGAAGCAGCATTCGGTGAGCGCGACGGCGAGGCCGCCGTCCGAGCAGTCGTGCGCCGACCGGAGCAGTTGCCGGTCGGCAAGCCGGAGACAGGTTTCCTGGACGAGTGTTTCGAGCTTGAGATCGATCTTCGGAACCGTGCCGCCCGCGATCAATTCATCGGTGGAGATCCCGGCGATAGTCTGCGCATATTCGCTGACCGACAGATCGTCGTTCGTAACGCCGAGCAAGGCGATCAGGTCGCCGTCCGACTTGAATCCGTGCGTCACCAGCTTGCGAACGTCCTCGACGAGGCCCACCATCCCGATCGTCGGCGTCGGCAGAATGCCCTTGCCGTCGGTTTCGTTGTAGAAGGACACGTTTCCGGAGATCACCGGCGTCCCGAATTCGACGCAGGCTTCGGCCATGCCGTCGATCACCTCGGAGAAGCTCCACATCACTTCCGGTCTTTCGGGCGAAGCGAAGTTAAGGCAGTTGGTGACGGCGATCGGGCGCGCGCCGACGCAGGCATTGTTGCGGGCCGCCTCGGCGACGATCAATTTTGCGCCCTCGCGCGGATCGACGGCCGCGAAACGGCCGTTGCCGTCGAGGCACATCGAGATCGCGCGGCGCGTTTCCTTGACCCTGATGACGGCCGCGTCGGCGCCCGGCAGTATCGCCGTGTTCGTCCGGACCATCGTGTCGTATTGCTCGTAAACCCAGCGTTTTGAACAGAGATTCGGCGACGCGAGGAGCTTTGCCAATGCGTCGTTTGGATTCGGTGTTATGGACCTCAGGCGTTCTTCGATCGCATTCGCCGCCGCTTGGTCGACGCGTTCGCGCGGCTTCATCGGCCGCTCGTAGCGGGGCGCGGCGTCCGTGACGGTATCGACCGGGATGTCGGCTTCAAGGATGCCGTTGTGGAAGACGCGCAGACGGTTGCCCTCGACGACCTTGCCGATGACGACGGCGTCGAGCTCCCATTTCTTGAACACATCGACGACCTGTTTTTCGTGTCCGGACCTGGCGACGATCAGCATCCTTTCCTGCGATTCGCTGAGCATCATCTCATACGCGGTCATTCCCGTCTCGCGCTGCGGTACGAGCGAAAGATCAAGCTCGAGCCCCGTTCCCGCCCGCGCGGCCATTTCGACCGACGACGAGGTCAACCCCGCGGCGCCCATGTCCTGGATGCCGGCGATCGCCCCCGAACGCATCGCCTCGAGACAGGCTTCGAGCAAGAGTTTTTCGAGAAAAGGATCGCCGACCTGCACGGTTGGACGTTTTTCGAGCGCTTCCTCATCGAATTCCGCCGATGCCATCGTCGCGCCGTGGATGCCGTCGCGTCCGGTTTTGGCGCCGACGTAGAGAACCGGATTTCCGATCCCTTCCGCCTTACCGAAGAAGATCTGGTCTCGCCGGACGATTCCGAGCGCGAACGCGTTCACGAGCGGGTTCAGGCTGTAGGATTCGTCGAACACCACTTCGCCGCCGATGGTCGGGACGCCGAAGCAATTCCCGTAGTGCGCGATGCCGTCGACGCATCCGCGCAGGATCGAGCGGTTGCGCCGCGCGATCTGTGATTTCTGATCCGTGGTCTCGGACGTCAGCGGGCCGAAGCGCAAGCTGTTCATCGCCGCGACCGGTCGCGCGCCCATCGTGAAGACATCGCGCAGGATGCCTCCGACTCCGGTCGCCGCGCCCTGGAACGGTTCGATGAAACTCGGATGGTTGTGCGATTCGACCTTGAACGCGACGCACCAGTCGTCACCGATATCGACGACGCCGGCGTTTTCCCCGGGCGGGACGATGACGCGTTCGCCGGTCGTCGGAAGCCGTCTCAGATGGATCCGCGAGGATTTGTAGCTGCAGTGCTCCGACCACATCACGCTGAAAATGCCGAGCTCGGTCAGGCTCGGTTCGCGCCCCATGATCTCGAGGACCCGTTCGTATTCTTCAGGCGTAAGATTATGCTGGGCGACGATCTCCGGCGTGATTGCTGACATAGGAACTCTCCGGCAAATGAAATCGGGCAAATGAAATTGAAGAGTTTATTAGTTCAGCCTGAATTTCGCAAATCCGTTAGGGTTTTCAAAGGCATCCTTGATATTCGCGCGAAACGGGCGTAGAGACGTAGAAAAAGGCAACGTCGGTTATTTTCACTTGTTCTGAAGTTTGTAGTTTAAAGAGCAAATGCTCCTTTTTCACGGGAGACCGAGTGCGACATCATCGAAATAACGAAACCCTCGCGGACGAAAACCGTCCGATCCCAGCCGAGCAGCCGAGCAGCCGAGCAGCCGAGCAGCCGAGCAGCCGAGCAGCCGAGCAG
>CAZARD010000035.1:0-33585 GCA_964487505.1 uncultured Blastocatellaceae bacterium
ATCGAGGTCTGCGCGCCGTAGGTCGATCCGAATCCGCTGCCGCGTCCGACGGCTTCGGCGATGATCACGCCTGACGTTTGGTCGAGCGCCATTCCGCCGAGTTCTTCGGAGATATTCGCGCCGAGCAGGCCCAGTTCGCCCGCCGTTTTCAGCAGATCGCGGGCGATTCCCCACTCGTGTTTCTCGAGCGCCGGAAGCTGCGGCACGACCTCGTTGTCGATGTACTCGCGCGCCATCTCGCCGATCATCCGATGCTCGTCGGTAAAATCCTCGGGCGTAAAACAAGTCGCGGTCGAACCCTCGCTGATCAAAAACTCGCCGCCTTTGACGTATTCCTTTTCCATCTTTGCTTCCATTGGTACTCCTCCGAATAAATTCTATCCTTTCCTGACCTGCATTGAATGAATCCTCATTCAACCAAAAAAACCGATGCGCCTGCCGACTCCGGACTCAGAGCGGAAACTCGCCGTAGTAGATCTCATAACCCGGGCCATAATGCCGAGAGAACTCTTCGGGCGTTTGTTTGACGACCTTTCGCTCGGTGTTCTTGTATTGCCAGACCGTGTTCCCGACGAAGATCCCCACATGCTTGTTCTCGACGTTCGACATCGTGTGGCGACGGATGCTTATGTTCCCGGGCGCGATCACGAATATCAGTCCGCTGACGATCGTCGCCGGCTTGTCGCTCCATCGGCCGACCCGTCGGCAACGCTCGAAAACCTCCTGGACCCGGATGCTCGCACTGTCCGATCGTTCACCCTGGCCGGTCATTCCGCGGCACGTGGCCCCAAACCTCAATCCGAGAACGTGACACGCAAAATGTGCGCAGTGGTTCTCGTTGTCGTTATGAAACCCGCATCCGCAGATCCGCGAGATGTGCACTCCGACAAATCCGTCGAGCTCGGTCGTGCTTGGAGATCTCATAAGCTTGATCGTCTCCGGCCCGCCGCCCGCCGGCGGGACCTCGAACTAGTCGAGGCGCTCAAAGATACCGGCCGCGCCCATTCCGCCGCCGACGCACATCGTAACCATTCCGTAGCGTTTGCCGGTGCGTTTCAGTTCCTGAAGGATCGTTGCCGTCAGTTTCGCGCCGGTACAGCCTAGCGGATGCCCGAGCGCGACGGCGCCGCCGTTGACGTTGACCTTCGACGGATCCATTTCGAGAACCTTCATCACCGAAAGTCCCTGCGCCGCGAACGCTTCATTGAGTTCGAAGACATCGATCTGATCGAGCGTCAGTCCGGCCATCTTGAGAGCTTTCGGGATCGCGTAAACCGGTCCGATCCCCATTTCTTCGGGCAAACAACCGGCGGTCGCGTAGGCGACGAACCGCGCCAGCGGCTTGAGCCCGAGCGAAGACGCCTTCTCGGCGGACATGACGACGGTCGCGGCGGCGCCGTCAGACATTTGCGAAGCATTCCCGGCCGTCACAGTTCCCTTGACATGGAACACGGGCTTAAGCTTCGCAAGACCCTCGTACGTCGCGTCGTAGCGAACGCCCTCGTCGGTGTCGAACACGACCTCCTTGCGGAGCACGCGGCCCTTGGCGTCGAGCTCATCTACAAGCACGTTCATCGGGACGATCTCGTCCTTGAACTTTCCGCCGGTGATCGCGGCGGCGGCTTTCTGGTGCGATTCGAGCGAGAACTGATCGGCCTGTTCGCGCGTGATCTCGTATTTCTTCGCCAGAATTTCGGCCGTCAGACCCATGTTCAGGTAGTAATCGGGATAGTTTTCGGCAAGCGACGGATTCGGGCGGAAGTTCGCGCCGCCCATGGCGATCATCGACATCGTCTCGAGTCCGCCGGCGACGATCACTTCGGCCCCGCCCGTGCGGATGCGGTCGGCCGCGATGGCGATCGTCTGCAATCCCGACGAGCAATACCGGTTGACCGTCATTGCCGAGATCTCGACCGGCAGCCCGGCAAGGATCATCGCCGTCCGGGCGACGTTCATTCCCTGCTGCGCCTCCGGGAACGCGCAGCCCATGATGACGTCGTCGATCTCGGCCGGGTTCAGACCACTGGCGCGATTGACCGCTTCCTTGATCGCGACCGCGCCCATGTCGTCCGGACGCGTGTTTCGCAACGTGCCCTTCGGCGCTTTTCCGACGGCCGTCCGAACGGCCGAAACGATTACTGCATCTCTCATAGTTTTCACCTGAACGGTTCAAAGATTCACTTATTTTTGCAGTGTTTTCGGGCATTTGTCAAGAATGAGTGAACGCTCATTCATTTTGTTCGAAGTTCCCGCGTTTGGAGTTCCGCCTTCAGGCGGCCTTACGTTTCCTGAGACAAATTGTGAATGATAAAGCCCCCTGAAGGCGGAACTCCAAACTAGATCGCAACTGTCACCGGAACGACTTCGAGGATCTGCTTCAAGATCTCTGGTTCGATCGCGATCAGAAACCCGCGCTTGCCGCCGTTGATCCAGATTTTTTCAAGATCGAAAATCGAACTTTCGGCGTAGATCGGCATCTTTGTCCTGACTCCAAACGGCGACGTTCCGCCGACCAGATAACCGGTGAGTTTGTTTGCCCGATCAGGCGTCGCCGGCATCGCGGACTTCGCGCCGATCTGCCGCGCGAGTTCCTTCGCGGAAACCTGCCGGTCGCCGTGCTGGAGCACGATCAGCGGCTTCTTCTCCGACGTCTCAAAGACAAGCGTCTTGATAACCGAATGCTCGTCGACGCCGAGCGCTTCCGCCGAGCGTCGCGTCCCGCCCTTTTCGACGTAATCGTAAAGAAACGGCTCAAACGCGATCTTCTTCTCGCGCAACAGCCGCACGGCCGGTGTGATCGGAAAGTCCGTCATCGTTTGAGAACTGCGTCGGCGTAAATCGCACAGATCGGATTATCACCACTTGTCAGATGCATCTCACCGCTGACTGTAATCGGGGTCGCGATATCGAGCTGCGGAGTGATCTCGGTTCCGTCGGAAAGGCGGATCTTGATGTCGCCGGGCCCGAAAACGGTGCTCGGCGGCGAAGTCTTGCCGGTTTCCCGTGTTTCGACCATACCGTTGCCTTTGCCCTCGCGGATATTCAAAACAATTTCTTTACCGACGATGTTGATTCGGTCGGCGAGCTTGAACGTGCAATTGCGTTCAATCGACATCGCTTTGTAGCAAAGAATCTTTTCGGTTACTTGAAGAAAACCATCGACCGAGACTTTGTTCCCTTTGTTCGCCGGGTCGCAGGCCTGCGCATATTCAACTTTCGGGGCCATAGTTGCGACCGAACAAGCGCACAGCGCTGCGGCCATCAATAACATCACCAATTTTTCTCTCATTTCTTCTGCTTCAGAAAGAACGTCAGCGCAACGATCACCGCCGCCACGCCGACGCCGAGATATGCGATCTCCTGGCCGCCGGTCCATCGGGCCGTGTTGCCGAGAAAGATCACGCCGAGAACGATCGCCACGACGCCGACAAGTTTTGCTTTCAGATCATCAAGAGACTTGATGTCGAGCCAATCCGGCAGATCGAGCGTCGGATCGACAAAAAGTTCATACAAGCCGATCGCGATGATCAGAAAGACCGTGGCGAGCAGAAACCCATCGACGGTTTCGATGAATTTGAGAACGACGCTTTTTGAGTCGATCGCGCCCGTAACGATCTTGTAGATGAGTTGGCCGATCTCGAAAATGCCGAGTCCGAGTAGCGCGACCGTCGCCGCCAACGACCCGATGACCGCGACGACGACCAGATAACGGCTGCTTTCGAGAATTCTCTTCAGCATCAGACCTCCTCATAACGGTGACACCCGACGAGATGGTCATTGACCAACCCGCACGCCTGCATAAATGCATACATTATAGTAGTGCCGACGAAATTGAACCCGCGCTTTTTCAAATCCTTGCTGAGCGCATCGGAAACCGGGGTCGATGCCGGCACCTGCTTGAGCGTCTCCCACGTATTGACGACCGGTCGACCGTCGACGAACGACCAGATGTAGCTGTCGAACGTGCCGAATTCCTCGACCGTGGCGAGAAAGCACTTCGCGTTGCGAACCGCCGACGCGATCTTCAGACGATTGCGAATGATGCCCGGGTCCGACAACAGCGCGGCGCATTTCGCGTCGTCGTAACGCGCGATCTTGGAGGCATCGAAATCATCGAAAGCGGCCCGATAGTTGTCGCGTTTCGAGAGCACCGTGTCCCAGCTCAGACCGGCCTGCGCGCCTTCGAGGATCAGGAACTCGAACAGCGTCCGGTCATCGTGCTGCGGCACGCCCCATTCGGTATCGTGATACTTGATGGCAAGGTCGTTTCTCGCCCAGGTGCAACGCTGCAAATTCATATTCCAATTTACGTAGCTCGGCTATCTCGGTCGGAAGGATTCCAAATTCCAAATTCCAGGGCAAGAAGCCGCTTACTTATTTCGACCGCCAAACCTGGAATTTGGAATCATTGGAATCTGGAATTAACCGACCTACTGCACTTTCTCGATCTTCTTGGCCGTCAGCGAACACGGGAGGTATTTGCCGGTGTTATCGCCGGGGCTGTCATAGACCCGAAGCGAGGCGACGATCTTTACCTTGTCGGTGTTCGAAACGTCCTGTTTCTTGTCGTCGCGGATCGTCAGGCCCTTGCCTTCGACGTTCTCGATCGAACTCGCGCCGCTCCCGAGATCGATGTAGACCAAGGCGGGACGCGGGTTGTCCGCTTTGTCGGCGAAACCGATCGGGCAACGCATCGGTTCGTTCCCGCTCTTCGAGCACATCGCGCTGCCGGTGTTCAGGAAAACCCCGACAACCTCGACGTTCTGCTTGTCGTTCGCCTTGTCGCAGACGTTCGCGAATTCGACGGGTTTTCCGGTTTGGTTGCAACCGACGGCAATAACCCCGGCAATGATCAAAAATACAAGTCTTTTCATTTCAAGTTTCCCCTTTCAAGTTAGTTAATGGCTACTGCACTCTCAAGAATGCGGTCTGCGATCAAATCTTGCGGCTCGAACGAAGAAAAATCGCTGAAGGCCGCGATCACCGCCGGTTGCGCTATGATCGTCTCGAGCGAATTGACGGTGGAGATCCCGACCGACCGCATCCCGGCACCCGCGGCTGCCTCGAAACCGTTCAAAGCGTCCTCGAAAACGATGCAGTTGGCCGGAGCGATGCCGAGTTTTCCGGCTGCTTTGAGGAATATCTCGGGATCGGGTTTGCCCCGCGACACCTCGGACGAGTCGGTGACCGATTCGAAAAAACTGCGCAGGTCGAGCCCGTCGAGAATGAACTCGACGTTCCGCGGCGGCGCCG
Source organism: uncultured Blastocatellaceae bacterium (assembly GCA_964487505.1). Taxonomy (GTDB): domain Bacteria; phylum Acidobacteriota; class Blastocatellia; order Pyrinomonadales; family Pyrinomonadaceae; genus JAFDVJ01. Next base: position 5,254 of record CAZARD010000035.1, read on the forward strand.
CAGTCGCGAGCCCGAGCCTGATCCCGAGACCGCGTGATGCGGCCAAAAACCCGGGAACTCCCGCGATCGGGCGGCGTTCCGGACCGTACAACTCGCGGTAGATCTCCTCTTTTCGTTCCGCGAGTCGCGACACCTCTTCGGGCGACGCTTCCCGAAAGATCGTCGGCACGATCTCGCGGTTCGTACGGCCGGCGGTGTTGACGAGGACGTCCTCGGCCCGACGGTCGATGCCGTTCTCGTCGAGAAGCTTCTGCCACGCCAACGCGTGGTAGCGCATATTGTCGACAAGCGTGCCGTCCATATCGAAGATGAACCCGATTCCTTTGTAATCGATCATTTGTGCAGTCTGCGCAAACCGGCCCGAAGTTCGGCCTTCAGTTGCGGTGAAAGCCTCGTCCAGTGTTCCCCGATCAACATCGCTTCAATGGCATATACCAGATTCAGACTCGCCGGAACGCCCCGTTCCCGAAGGAGACGATAGATCTCGATCGAACCGATACGCTCGATATCGGCCCTTGAAAAAACTCCGATCTCATTCAACCACGCCTCGCTTTGCGGGCCAAGGTTAGCAAGTTCCGAGATCGACTTCATTTGCGGGCAATGTAGATCGTCTTCTCGACGACGGCGTGAACGGCTCCTCCGGCGTCCGTCAGTTCGACTTTGTAGATTCTATCAACCGACTTCTGTTGGAGCAACGAAGATCTGATCAGGTCGATCTCGTGCCGGTCCAACCGAAAGTCCGCGAAAAGCGTGGATTTTCCCGGCTTTCTGAAGCGGATCGAGGCCGCCTTGTCCCAAACGACGTAGTCCGGGCCGAGATTCTTGATCAGCATTATCATATAGAGCGGATCGACGGCCGCGTAAAGGCTTCCGCCGAAGATCGTGCCGACGTAGTTGCGTGTTCTCCAGTTCAGCGGGAGTTTGATTCGGATGTGACGGTAGTCGTCGGAAATGCTGACGACCCGCGCGCCGGTGCCCCGGTATGCAGGGAAAAGGTTGAATTTGAACTTGTCGAGTTTCGCTCCCACTATCCGGCCGGAAATCCGATCGATGCGACGACGCGTTCAGCTTGTCGCAAGTGTCGCTTCTCATGCTCGACGATGATCGTCATCCCGTCGGCCAGTCTGTAGGTCATCAGTCCCATGAACGGCGACGTGATCACCGTCTTTTCCAGATCGGCGCGATCGAGTTTCCCGAAAAGCGTTATCAGCGTGTCGTTGTTGGCGAGGTATTTCCCGACGATATCGGGATCGACATCGCTCGGCGGCGCGATCGCCGGGCTCGGAACCTTGAACTTCTTGTCGTCGCGCTTCATCGATCGGATCAGGAAATTCCCGAAGAATGAAGTGAAAGGCGACCAGTTCTCCCAGAAGGAATTGCGATGGGAGCCGTCGGCAACGGACTGCACGGCGGCCGATATCTGATCGTTGGTCAGGATCAGATGCTCGAAGCACTGCCCAACGCTCCACGAATCGGCCGACGGGCGCCAGTTCATCTGCTCGGCCGAAAGACCGGCGAACTTCGATTCGGCGTCCTTGGATACCACAGCGAGCTCGTTTTGCCAATGTTCAGGGGTCATATGCTGCAGGCAACTGCTTATCAGTGCAAAGTGCATAGTGCATAGTGCAGAGTTCGATCATCAAAAACCGAGCTATGCACAATGCACTTTGCACTATTAACCATGCAAGTTGCGTTTCCTAATTCCGCAAAGGCTTGCCGGTCTTGAGCATTCCGGCGATGCGTTCCTGCGTCTTGCGTTCGCCGCAAAGGCTCAGGAATCCCTCGCGTTCGAGATCGAGCAGATACTGCTCCGAAACGCGCGCCGAATGGTTCAGCTCGCCGCCGCACAGGATCTTCGCGATTTTGCGTCCGATCAACTCGTCGTGGTCGGAGATGTATCCGCCGCGCTTCATCATCGTCAGCGCGATCTTGAACGCCGCCATTCCGGCCTCGCCCATCGCGAGAACGTCGGTCCGCGGAACCGGCTGCGTATAGCCCGCCGCGGCGAGATTCAAGACTTCCTGCTTCGCATCGGCGATGAGCCGGTCGCCGTTCATCGATATCGCGTCCGAATCGCGCAGGAATCCCCAGGCGCGCGCCTCGGGCCCGCTCGTCGCGACCTTGCCCATTCCGATCATCTCGAATGTCTTTTTCAGGAACACGAGCGGGTCGGCCTCGGGCGTTTTCGCGGCGAGGTCCATCGAACGCATCATCATTTCCTTCGTTCCTCCGCCGCCCGGAAGCAGTCCGACGCCGACCTCGACAAGGCCCATATAGGTCTCGCCCGCGGCTCGGACCTTGTCGGCGTGGAGCGAAACCTCGCAGCCGCCGCCGAGCGTCAGTCCGTACGGCGCGGCGACAACCGGCTTCGACGAATAGCGAAGGCGCATGTTCGCCTGCTGGAAGGTGTGGATCATCAGGTTGATGTCGTCCCATTCCTCTTCCTGCGCCGCGAGCAGCAGCATCGCGATGTTCGCGCCGGCCGAGAAATTGCCGCCCTGATTGCCGATCACGAGTCCGACGTGGTTCTTCTCGACCTCTTCGATCGCGAACTTCATCATCGCCATCGTATCGCCGCCGATCGAGTTCATCTTCGAATGGAACTCGAGACACGCCACGCCGTCGCCGATATCGATCAGGCTCGCGCCCTGATTCTTCTTGATGACGCCGATCCGGTCCTTGACCGATTTGAGGACGATAACTCCCTGCCGGTCAGGCATTTCCGTGTAGGCGTTCGTGCGGAAATCAAAGAACGAGCGGACGCCGCTCTCGTATTTGTAGAACGATGTCGCACCCGAATCGAGCATCTTTTGGACGTTCTCAGGGATGGCCTGGCCTTCGGCCTTCATCCGTTCGACCGATTCGGCGACACCGATCGCGTCCCACGATTCGAAGACGCCGATCTCCCAGCCGAATCCCCATTTGATCGCGTTGTCGATCTCGACGATCGTGTCGGCGATCTCCGGGATCCGGTTGGCCGCGTAGCGTGATATGCGGGAAGTCGTCTTCCACAGGAATTCCCCGACCTTGTCCTCGCCCCACACGAGCTTTTTGACCCGCGAAGGGATGTCCTCGATCGCCTTCGCGGCATCGAGCGAAGCGAACTTGGTCTTCGCCTGCGGCTTGTATTCGAAGGTGTTCAGGTCCAGTTCGAGGATGACGCGCTTGCCGGTCTCGTCCTTCGATTTCTTGAAGAATCCGCCGTTCGTCTTGTCGCCGAGGATCTTCTTCTCGAGCAGCGTCTGCATCACTTCCGGAACCTTGAACGTCTCGCGGTCCTCGTCCTCGGGGATCGCCGGATAAAGGTTCGAAACGACGTGCGCCGTGACGTCGAGACCGACGAGGTCCGACGTGCGGAACGTCGCGCTCGAGGCGTGGCCGATCGCCTTGCCCGTGATCTGGTCGACCTCGGTCGGCGTCAGTCCCATCGCGAGCATTTCGTTGAGCGTCGCCATGATCGAGAAGACGCCGATGCGGTTGGCGATGAAATTCGGACGGTCCTTCGCCGGCACGACGCCTTTGCCGAGCCGCTGATCGAGGAAGCCGAACACCTTGCAGGCGATCGTACTGTCGGTTTCCTTGGTCGGGATGACCTCAACCAGCTTCATATAGCGCGGCGGGTTGAAGAAATGTATCCCCATGAAATGTTTTTTGAAATCGTCGGAGAACGGCTCGGCGATCGATTCGATCGGGATGCCGCTCGTGTTCGAGGCGATGATCGAACCCGGTTTCCGGTGTTTTTCGACCTCGCCGAAGATCTTGTGCTTGATGTCGAGGCGCTCGACGACCGCTTCGATGACGAAATCGCAGTCCTTGAGCTTCGGCATATCCTCGTCGAAGTTGCCGAGCGTGATCAGCTTCGCGTTGTCGCCGAGCATGAAAGGCGCCGGTTTGAGTTTCTTGGCGGCCTCGAACAGCGATTTGACGATCGCGTTCTTGTCCTTCGCGTCTTCCTCGCGCGGCGCGATGTCGAGCAGCAAAACCGGGATCCCGGCATTCGTCAGGTGCGCCGCGATAGCGGCACCCATTGTCCCCGCGCCCAAAACGGCGGCTTTTCCGATATTCAGCATAATTCTTCTTTCCCTTATCTGATTAAGATCCGATTGGAAGGATTATAAATGAATGAGTATTCATTCAGCAAGACGCGGCTTCACCGGATCGCTTCAACGGCCCGATCGCGGCAATCAGTCAAAAAGATCGTCGACCTCAAACCGCCAGCCCGGCAATGCCGGTTCGGCGTCGGCGATTTCCCCGCGACCGAAGCGTTCCGGGTTGTCTGGATCGTCGGATGAATACGAGCGGATCTGAGTTTCGCCCAAAAGATCGACGTCCCAGACGACCTTCGTTCCGGCGGCGAAATAGTCGGCGCGTTTGGAGGCAATTTCGCGTTCGGCCTTCGGGCCGTAATCGGTTTCGCTTCGGACCTCGACCGCGAAGACCGGCGCGCCGTTGAGGAATTTCATCCCGGCGCGCTCGCCGGTAAAGAATGAAGCGTCCGGACTGAAGGACTTCCGGTTCGGAAGATCGACGAGAAATCCGACGTTGTCCGTGAAGGCGCGGCCAGTCCCGGTTTGCTTTTCGTAAGATTTAAGGCTCAATGCGATATTGAACGCAGCCGATGAGGAATCGTCTCCGGTAGACATAAATTGAACAATTTCTCCATTTACGATCTCGGCCTTGCCTTCGGTGCGGTAGAGGCGGGCGATGAGTTCATCGGCCGAGACCTTGTGCGGTGTTTCGATGAGTAGAGTCATAAATTTCTTGTGCCTCGCGGTTATTCTGCACCCGTTGGAAACGGAAATCAATCGAAAAGTTTCCGCCGTATCGGCTTACGGAACGTCTGCGTCTGGTGTCCGAAAGCGCCTCGTGATATACAATCAGAGCGTCCCACAAATCGTCATTCGGAGGTCACGAAATTGGCAAAGATCAGCGTCAACAAAAAGGTGTATGAAACCGCCGCCGATCCGGCGACGCCCGTGCTCTGGATCATACGCGACGAGCTCGGGCTGACCGGCACGAAGTTCGGCTGCGGTATCGCGCAGTGCGGCGCCTGCACGATCCACGTCAACGGCGAGCCGCGCCGCGCTTGCATCACGCCGCTCAGTTCGGTCGCCGGCAAAGAGATCACGACGATCGAAGGGCTTTCGTCCGCGACCGACCATCCGCTGCAAAAGGCCTGGATCGAGAACGACGTCGCGCAATGCGGCTATTGCCAGTCGGGACAGATAATGGCCGCCGCCGCGATGCTCTCGAAAACGAAAAACCCGACCGACGCCGACATCGACGCCGCGATGAACGGGATCATCTGTCGTTGCGGCACCTACAACCGGATCCGCGCCGCGATCAAGCAGGCAGCGATCAATGGAGGCAAGAAATGACGACCAAAAAGATCGACCGCCGCGATTTTCTGAGAGCCGGCCTGACCGCGGCCGGCGCGCTCGTGATCTCGTTCTCCGTCCCGGCCCCGACCCGTGCGGCGGGCCGCGTCTCGACCGAACCGGCACCGGCCGACGATTTCAAACCGAACGCGTTCATACGGATCGCCCGTGACGGCAAGGTTTCGGTCACCATCGGCCAGGCGGAAATGGGCCAGGGCGTCATCACGTCTTTGGCGATGATCATCGCCGACGAGCTCGAGGTCGATTGGGCGAACGTTACGTACGATCTGGCCCCGGCCGACAAGGCATTCATCAATCCTTCGTTCGGTACGCAGGGCACCGGAGGCAGTTCGAGCATCAAGGCGTTCTTCGCGCCGTTGCGAAAATCGTCCGCCGCCGCCCGCGGAATGCTCGTCGCAGCGGCGGCCGCAAAATGGGGAGTCGCTCCGGAATCGTGCCGCGCCGAGCTCGGTAAGGTCTTGCACTCGTCGAGCGGCCGTTCCGTGCCGTACGGCGAACTGCTCGACGCAGCCGCCAAGATAACGCCCGACGCGAACCCGAAGCTCAAGGATCCAAAGGACTTCCGCTACATCGGCAAGGGCGTTAAACGGCTCGATTCGCCCGAAAAGGTAAACGGAAAGGCGATCTTCGGCATCGACGTCCGTCTGCCGGGAATGCTCTACGCGACCGTCCTGCGCTCGCCCGTGATCGGCGGAAAGGTCAAGAGTTTCGACGACTCGGCGGCGAAGGCCGTAAAAGGCGTGACGCACGTCGTCAAGCTTGAATCCGGGATCGCGGTCGTCGCGGAGAACTACTTTGCCGCGCGGCGAGGCCGCCAGGCGCTCAAGGTCGTCTGGGACGAAGGCCGGATGGCGGCGGTCTCTTCCGACACGATCTATGCGAGCTTCAAGGAAGCCGCGGAGAAGGAAAAGGGACTCGTGGTCAAGACCGCGGGCGACGCAACCGGGGCCCGCGGCAAGGCGTCGAAAACGATCGAATCGGTCTATTGGGCGCCGTATCTCGCGCACGCGACGATGGAGCCGATGAACTACACCGCCGATGTCCGCTCAGACAGCGCGGAGCTTTGGGGCGGCAGCCAGCTCCAGATGGTCGTCCAGACACAGGTCGCAAAGGCGCTGGATCTTCCGGCCGACAAGGTCAAGATCAACTCGACGCTGCTTGGCGGCGGATTCGGGCGGCGCGTCGGCGTCGATTACGTTCTCGATTCGGCGCTGCTTTCGAAGGCGACCGGCAAGCCCGTGAAGGTGATATGGACGCGCGAAGACGACATCCAGAACGATTTTCATCGTCCGGCGACCTACAACAAGATGTCGGCCGGGCTCGATGCCGAAGGAAAACCGCTGTTCTGGCATCACCGGATCGTGAATCCGTCGATCATGGCGGCGCTCGCCGGACCCGTTTTCGGTTTCCCCTTCCCCGACGGCGCCCCCGACGATTCGTCGTATGAGGGCGCGCACAATCTCCCGTACCGGATACCGAACCTGCAGGTCGACTGGATCCGCAAGGAACCCGGCGTCCCGGTAGGATTCTGGCGCTCGGTCGGAAGTTCGCACACTGCATTCTCTGTCGAGTGCTTTCTCGACGAACTCGCCGCCGCGGCCGGCAAGGATCCGCTTGAGTACCGGCTTTCGCTGCTCGATCCGAAGTCGCGGCACGCCGGTGTGCTCAGGCTCGCAGCCGAGAAATCAGGCTGGTCGTCGAAGCCGGTCGCCGGAATCAGCCGCGGGATCGCCGTCGCCGAAAGCTTCGGAAGCTACGTCGCGCAGGTCGCTGAGGTCTCGGTCGGTAAGGACGGGGCGGTCAAGGTGCACCGCGTCGTATGCGCCATCGACTGTGGTCAGGTCGTGAATCCCGATACGGTCAAGGCCCAAATGGAAGGTTCGATAATCTACGGACTGACGGCGGCGATTTACGGCGAGATCACTGTCAACGCCGGAAAGATCGAACAAGGCAACTTCAACAATTACAAGATGTTGCGGATGAGCGAATCACCGCGGATCGAGGTCTATATCCTCGACAGCTCGGAGCCGCACGGAGGCGTCGGTGAGCCGGGAACGCCGCCGATCGCCCCGGCCGTCGTCAACGCGATCTTTGCCGCGACTGGCAAGCGCGTTCGTTCGCTTCCGATCCGGCCGGCTGAATTGGCGAAGCCGGCGTGAACGCCCAACTCGACAGAGCCTTCGCGGTTAGGAAGAGAGGTCTTCGAACGCTGCGGCATGGCCTTGTCGAGTGGGAATTTCTACCCGGTCGCGTGACCCGCTGAACGGCCGGATTCCGGAAAGTTCCGGAATCCGGCCGCTCGTTTTAGTTCAATTGCATTATTCCTGATCGCGAGTTAGGGAATAGATCTGCCACTAATGAAAACGAACGAAAACGAATCAATTCCAACCTGGTCGGTATCTCGGTGATTTGTGCGGATATACCCACAAAGATAGATTTCAATCCTTGAAGAAAGCGAAAAAAAGCAAAGAGACAAGATCTTGTGAATTCACTTTTCGTGTTTGCTCGTGTCAATTCGTGGCTGATCTGCCGTAACGCGTGATCCGGGTAATGCGGTCTCGACCGTGGTTAAACCTTTACCTCAATCGACACCGCGCAAACCGATGCAAAAAAACGCTTGACAGGCGGTCGCGATTCGAAGATACTCGAACCGTTCCGCAAAAGGAAGACCTCGAAACTCAACAACGACGGACTCACCGTCGCTCAATTTCACAACCCCTTTTGCCTCGAACATAAATCTTACAAATTGGAGAAAAGAAAAATGAAACACTTACTTCTGGTGATTCTCTCATCACTATTTTTGGGCATTCCCGCCTACGCTCAAACCACCGCACCGAAATCGACCTCGCCCGCCCCGGCCTCGTCCCGAAAGCCGATCTTCAGGGCAACCAAGGAACAGATCATTCAGGTACAAAAGATGCTGAAGGTCTCGGAAACCGGATCGATGAACGATCTTTTCCGGATCGAGGTAATGCGCTATCAGACATCAAACGGATTGCGCGCGACGGGCACACTCAACCGTGCGACGCTCGAGAAGATGGGCATCGCGCTGACAGACGCGCAGAGGGCGATACCGGTCGATCCGAAGTCTTTCGCTTCCGCCGAAAACGACAAACCCGCCAAGCGCGGACCCGTCTTCCGTGCGACGAAGGATCAGGTAACCTCTGCCCAGACACTGCTCAAGGCAAGGGGTTTCCTGAACTCGGAGCCGACCGGGAAGCTCGATCCGGAAACCCGTGCCGCGCTCAAGGCATATCAGGAATCGAACGGGCTCAAGGCAACCGGGACGTTGAATCCGTCGACGCTTGAGAAAATGGGCATCGCGCTGACCGAGAAACAGCGCGAGAACGCCTCGAAGGCGTCGATGTGACGACATCCGCGGCCGGTCGGAATCCCGGCCGGCCGCGGTTTCCAAATCGCCGAAGTTGAACTATATTCGTTGCCAAGCCTTTCGGCCCGAACCCTGGGAACTGCCGAGACAGCAATCCCGGACCGGGAGATCCAACTTCGACGATGCAGGAAACAAACGTCTACTTCTACATCACGCCGGTCGCGCTTGGCTTCATTCTGCTCGAGATCGCCGCCTGCGCGGCGACCAAACGGCGGTTGATCACGTTCAACGAGGCGATCGCGAATTTCGGGACCCAGCTCGGAAATCAGACCACGAACGTCCTCGTGATGGTCGGGGTGTACTACGCGTACGGCTTTCTTTGGGAGAACTTTCGTATCCTTACGATACCGGCGAACTGGTGGAGTTCCGTCCTGCTCCTGCTGGGAGTTGATTTTGTCTTTTACTGGGTCCACCGATGGGGACACGAGATCAATGTGCTTTGGGCCGCGCACTCGCCGCACCATTCGGCCGAGGAGATGAACTTTTTCGTGGCGCTGCGCGCGAGCGTGACTCAGAGGCTTTGCTCGTTCCTGTTTTTCTGGGTATTGACGATCGTCGGATTCTCACCGGCGCACATCTACACGGTCGTCGCGGTTCATCTGTTCATTGCGTTCCTGCATCACACGGAATTCATTTACAAATTCCCGCGGCCGATCGAATGGCTGTTCACGACCCCATCGCATCACCGGGTCCATCACGGAGTCAATCCGCAGTACCTCGACAAGAACTACGGCGAGTTCCTGATCATCTGGGACCGTATGTTCGGCACATTCGAAGAAGAACGTGAACCGGTCGCGTACGGGATACTGGACCATCCGAACTCCTGGAATCCGTTGCGCATCAACTTCCATTTTTATGCGCGCCTTTGGCGGTTGGCGGTCGCGGCTCCGTATTTCTGGGACAAGTTCCGCGTCTGGTTCATGCCGGCCGGCTGGGTCCCGCGCGGATTGCCGAAACCGGAAAAGCCGTTGATCAACCGCGGCAATCAGATCAAGTTTCGGCCGGAAATGTTCGGCAACGCGAGGATCTATCTTGTACTTCAGGTCGTGCTCGGGATCGCCTTGATGATCGGTGTGATCTCAAACAGCTACGGCTGGACGACGGCCGGAAAATGGATCGGCGCGGCGCTTCTCTGGTGGCAGATAATCAATTGGAGCGGCATCCTTGAAGCGAAATCGTGGACCTGGATCTCGGAGACGTTCCGCAATGTCGTCACGCCGGTCGCGATCGTCGCGATGAGCCAGTCGATCGCGACTGTCGCGATCTTCGGCGTCGCGGCGGTCTCGGTCGCCTGCATCGTTTGGACCGTTGCTTTCTTCCGGCCGACAAGCCCGCGCCTGGCGACCGCGTGATCACGGGCGACCGGCCCCAACGCGTCCTCGACGCGCGTTCCGGTTCGCCGCAAATCGACCAAACGGCTGTTCTTCAACGATTCGCGCGGATTCTTCGACAACAGAACAGACGATTCAGCCGCGTCACAGAAACGCTGAGGGACGATCGACACGAACCGGCACAAAAAACGCGAACCCCGGACCGCTGTTTTCGGGGGCTTCCGCGGGCCAATCCGCATAGAGCGGATTGCTTAACCGTGAAGCCGCCACGAACGGTCAGAGACGAGGAATCAGCTTTTCGCGTTGTTCGTCCCCATTCGCGACCGATCTTCCCCCGGATCTTGGGTTGATGCGCCACGAATCGACACGAACGGGCACGAATGAAACAAGCTCCGGAGCGTTCCTGCGAGTTTCCGCGGCACCGTGCCTCAAGACAGATCGCTCGGCCTTAAACCCAAATTAAGCGATAGGATGATTTAACCGCTTTTCGCCACCGATTGCACGAATTCTCACGTATTATTCTGTGTTTTGTTCGTGGAATTCGTGAAATCCGTGGCAGAATTCTTCAAATGCGCAATCCGGGTTAAAACGCACCCGGGTCGCTGAGCGAAGATGAATCAACCTTGCGTGTCGTTCGTGTCCATTCGTGGTCCACGGCGATTCGCGTTGCCCGCGAGAATTCGCGGGCACCCTAGTGACTGCTTGAATCGGGTTCAACGTTGATAGAAGCGGATGATACGTTCGGCCAGGTCACGCCGGCCCCAGAGTTCGGAGATGAACATCTTGAAATCCGAGATCGCGATCCAGTAATCGCCTTCGATGGACTGTTCCGTGTTCGACGGATCGAAGATCACCGCACCGAGCAGCCCGTTCAACAAACCGACCGGCAACAGCAGTTTGCCGTCCGCGACCTCAAAGACGCCCCGCCGGCCGACCGCGAAAGGCGGCGGCAGCATTTCGTTCCGCTGGCTTCCAAGCAGCGCGAGCCGGACTATTTCTTCGGGTCCGCGGTGAACGTTGAAAGATGGCATCACCCGTTTGACCGCGAACGGGAGGCTCATCGGGATCGGAAGCGCGTTCGGCAACCCCATGAACGAGATAAGGTTCCAGTTTTCGAGGATAAATCGGCTGAGATCGATCGAAGAGGCAGCGGCGGTCCTTGCGACCGCCGCCGATGCCGGTCCGTATGCCGCCTCGGACGATCCCGCATTGACGAGATCAACGGCCTTCCGCACCATTTCGCCGATGGTTTCCATTACTTACAATGATACCCCAAAGGGCACCCCGGCAAGTAGACGCCGGCCGGCCTTCGTCGGTTTCAAGGTTGTGCGATTCGGGAAACTGCGGTTGCCAATCCAAAATCCAAAATCTAAAATCCAAAAGCGACCGTGGCTTTCATCGATGACCGAAAATCCAACTGGCAGCGGCTCGAGGACCTGCTGACTCTCGTCGAGGGCAATTCGCTCCGCAATCTCGCGCGCGCCGAGGTTCGCGAATTCGGAGAACTTTACCGTCGGGCAGCGGCCGATCTTGCGATCGCGAGGGCCGAAAGTCGTGACCCGAAGCTCGTCAATTACCTGAACAGCCTCGTGATACGCGCGCACGGCAAGATATACCGCGCCGAATCGAACGGGGCGCAGGTGGTCTGGCGTTTCTTCAGCAACGATTTTCCGGTCACGTTTCGCCGGAATTTGCGCTATATGCTCCTCGCGTTCTCTATCTTCATCGCGTTCGCCGTGTTCGGATTCATCGCCACTTGGCGGGACATAGGCTTTACCGATTTCGTCTATCTTTCCGGCATCGAACACCAGATCAAATCGGACAACCGCTGGTGGCTGGACCTCAATCAGGCGAACCAGATCGGCTCGACGCGGATAATGACGAACAACATAACGGTGACGTTTCGCGTCTTCGCGATGGGCGCATTGTTCGGCATCGGGGCGGTTTACGATCTGGCGGTCGAAGGTTCGCGGTTCGGGAGCGTATTCGCAGCGTGCTATTCGATAAATCCGCCGTTCGGTGACGCGCTCGCGGCATTTGTCGTCGGGCACGGCGTGATCGAGTTATCGACGATCTTCTTCTGTGCCGGCGCCGGAATGATGATCGGCTACGCGCTGATCAATCCGGGCGATCTGACGCGCGCACAGGCCCTTCGAAAGAAAGGCATCGAGGCCGCGAAGATCGTTGCGGGCTGCGCCTTCTTTCTCGTCATCGCCGGCACGATCGAGGGGTTCCTTTCGCCGTCGGCGCTTCCCGATGCCGCAAAATGGGCGACCGGAATCTCGACCGGGATCGCGATGTATTCGTATCTTCTGCTGGTTGGCAGCGACGACCTTCCGAGGGAACCGGCCGAGACGGACCGATAACAAAACGATCACGCGGCCGCGACGGTCAATCCGACCTCCTGGCCGTACGCAAGTTCAAGCGTATGTCCGTCGGGATCGCGCAGAAACGCCCAGTATCCGACAGGATAACCGGAGTCGGTCGGCCCTTCGATCAAGATTCCCTCTTCGGCCGCGGTCCGGCAGAGACGATCGACCTCGTCGCGGGTCGGACAGCCAACCCCGAGATGAGCCGAGGGCTTGAGCACTGTATTCAGATCCGCCGATTCGATCAGCACGATCACGAACGGCCGGGTCCGGTCCGAAATCCAAGCCACCCGCACGCCGGATTCGGTCGAGACGCGTTCGTGAACCACGTCCATCGCCGCGTACCGACGGTAAAACTCCAGCGACCGGTCCAAGTTCGAGACCTCAAGCGCGATGTGCGTCAGTCCGATGTCTTTCATACTCCCGGGGTTTGTCAGAGCAATCCGCGTTCTTTGACGCGGAGGTAAGATTCCAAAAGCCGCGGTGCCAGCGTCTGTGTCGTGACGTCGAGCGCCAACCCGCCGATCGTCTCGACGTATCGTAATGCCGACTCGCGCTGCCGTATGATCTCTTCGGCCGCGGACTGAACGAAGACCTGCTTCAGATCGCTCGGGGCTTCCGAAACGGTCGCGTTGAGATCGCGGTCGCCGATCGTGACGACGAGCGGCAAATGCCGCGGCCGCAGCAACTTGAGCGAATTGATGAGTTCCCGTGAAGATTCGCGATCGACGAGATCGGTCAGGATGATCACGAACGCCCGTTTCTTCGTGTTCGAAGCGATGAACTGGAACGCCCGCGCGTAGCTCGGTTCGATCAACTCCGGTTCGAGATCGTGCAGCGCCTCGAGCACCGCGTCGATATGCTCGACGCCCTTCTTCGGCGGCAGATACTTCCGAACGCGGCGTCCGAACACGACGAGACCGCAGTTGTCGCCGCCGCGCGCCGCGGCCGACATCAACGCCAGCGACGCGTGGACCGCCGTGTCGAATTTCGTCTCGTCGTTGATCCGTCCCGTCATCAGCCGCCCGCCGTCGATCGCGATGATCAGCGTCTGGTCTCGCTCGATCTGGTACTGCCGCGTTATCAGTTTCGACCGCCGCGCGGTCGCTGTCCACGACAGGTGCCGCATCTCATCGCCGAGAACGTAGTCGCGCATCGACTCGAATTCTCGACCCTCGCCGCGGCGGACGGATTTGCGTTGGATCGCCAGATAACTCTGCGCGCCGAGCGCCTTGAGTTCCATCTCTCTTGCGCGCCGCATATTCGGATAGACCTTGACCGACTGCGCGACGGCGAAAGACGACTGGCACCAGACCAGTCCGAGCCTCGAACGAAAGCGGACCGCGAGATCGCCGAATTCGTATCGTCCGCGGCGCGGCGGCGTCAAGTCATAGCTGAATTCCGCCGTCGTCTGCGCATCGACGGCGAACGATTCCTCGCGTGAATCCGCAAGCCGCATCCGCGGGGGATATTCGTCCTTGACGCGGAGATCAAAGCGGTTCGCGGAACGGTTCTCGATCGCGATCCGAACGGTATTCGGATCGCCGATCGCGAACCGTTTGTCAAAACGGCGCGAAACCAAAAGGTCCGATATCGAACGGCGGCTCGAAAAATAGTCCGCGACGGCCGCTATGAGCAGCACGAGGTCGAACGCGAGAACGACCCATCGAAGTACGGGCACGCTCCACGAAAGCGATAGCGGAACGAGACCGAATCCGAGAAGCAGGTAGAATCTCTGCGAGAAAACGAAACTCATCGTCGCGGACGATTATAGCCTTGGAATTTTCTATTTGCGATTCTTACTTTGCGATTTGGCGAGCCCGGAAAGGCGGAATAAAATATCGAAAATCCAAAATCCCAAATCCCAAATCCAATGTCCGACCCCAACAAGTTCCACGAAGAAGACGAGATCGGCAAAACTTACGATCTGAAGGTCGCGAAAAGGCTTCTCGCATACCTCAAGCCTTACTGGCATCTTTCGCTGGGCGCGTTGGTGCTGACGCTCCTGACCAACATCCTGATCTCCCTCCAGCCGTATTTCACGAAGATGGCGGTCGATGATTTCATAACGCCGAAACGGACTGACGGGATATGGATCTTCTCGCTCGCATTCTTCGGGCTTTTCCTGTTCCGATTCGTCTTCTCGTACGTCCAGGAGATACTGCTGAACACGGTCGGGCAACGCGTGATGTTCGATATCCGGACGCAGATCTTCACCAAGCTCCAGCGACAGGAGATCGCGTATTTCGACCGCAATCCCGTAGGGCGCGTGATCACTCGTTTGACGAACGACGTCGATGCGCTGAACGAACTTTTCACGTCGGGCGTCATAGATGTCCTCGGCGATCTCGTCATCATCGTCGCGATCGTCGCGATGATGATCTGGCTCGACTGGAAGCTGGCGATCGTCTCGCTTGTCACGATCCCCCTTCTTTTCGCGGCAACGAACTGGTTCCGCAAACGCGCCCGCGAGGGATTTGACAAGGTCCGGACACGCAATGCGAGGCTCAACGCCTTTTTGCAGGAGTACATATCGGGGGCGCAAACGGTCCAACTCTTCAACGCCGAGGAAAAATCGAAGCGCCGATTTCATCAGATCAACGATGATTACCGGAACGCGAACATCGAAACGATCTTCTATTACGCGATCTTCTATCCGATGGTCGATCTGATCGGGACGATCGGGATCGCCGTCGTCATCTGGTTCAGCGGCTACGAATTCATCACGCAGCTTTCGGCAGCAGAAAAAGCGCTGACGATCGGCATCGTCATCGCTTTCGTTCAATATTCGCAACAGCTTTTTCAGCCGATCCGCGATCTCTCCGACAAGTTCAACGTTCTGCAGGCGGCGATCGTCGCGTCGCACCGGATCTTCGTTTTGCTCGACCTCGATGTCGCGATCGAGACGCCGGCCGAACCGAAACGGATCGGGAAGGCCGTTGGCCGGATCGAGTTCCGGAACGTTTGGTTTGCCTACAAGAACGATGACTGGGTGCTCAAGGACGTGTCGTTCGCGATCGAGAGCGGCCAATCCGTCGCGCTGGTCGGACACACCGGATCGGGCAAGACGACGGTCACCAACCTTCTGATGCGCTTTTACGATGTCCAGAAAGGCTCTATCCTGGTCGACGGCGTCAATATCCGCGAATGGGACCTGCGCGACCTGCGCGAGAACTTTGCCGTCGTTCTCCAGGATGTCTTTCTTTTCAGCGGTTCGATCGCCGACAACATCCGCCTCGGAAACGAAGCGATCGATGACGAACGCGTCGAATGGGCCTCGCGTGAGGTTCACGCGCACGAGTTCGTCGAGCAGCTTGAGGGTCAATACGGTTGTATTGTCAAGGAACGCGGTGCCGGACTGTCGGTCGGCCAGAAGCAATTGATCTCGTTCGCGCGCGCGCTCGCATTCGACCCGAAGATCCTGATACTCGACGAGGCGACCAGTTCGATCGACACCGAGACCGAGCAGTTCATCCAGCAAGCGGTCGATCGCGTGATGCTCGAACGCACGTCGCTCGTTGTCGCGCACAGGCTTTCGACCATCCAGCGCTGCGACCGGATCCTCGTCTTTCATCACGGCGAACTCCGTGAACAGGGCAACCACAACGAATTGCTCGCGCTCAGAGGCCTGTACTGGCGGCTCTACCGGCTGCAATACAAGGACGAACCTCCGAAACGTCTCGCTTCAGATCTGCCGCAGACGGTCTGAGCGGATTTGGGATTGCGGATTTGGGTTCCAATGCTGAACCCCGCACGAAGTAAGGGGGCCGGCTCGCAGAGCGAGCCCGTGCGGGAATGCGGATTTGGGATTGATAATGCCGACCTAAACGATTGACGGCCAGGGACGGTAACCCCGGGCGCGAGCCCGGGGGCGATCAACTGCAAGCCGGCCGCGAGCCCCGCAAGGGGCGCAGTTTGCCCCCAGGGCCGAGCGCAGATGGATCGCACGATCTGATGTTCGACGGCGCGGCTACGCCCCTTCGGGGCTTTCCTTCATATGTTAAGATCGTGCCCCGGGTTCGCACCCGGGATTACCGCTCCTGCGCCCCTTCGGGGCTTTCGAATCAGGACATTCTCGGCCGATCCGTCTCCGGACAAGCAAGCGGGCCCATTGCGAATTGCGGTGGCACGAATGCGTTTCGATCAATGAAATCCGGAGCGCGGCTCGCGGTTGCGCAACGCTTGGGACGGCATTGACGTGGGATTTTGGATTTGGGATTTTCGATTTTGGATATTTTGGATTTTGGATTAGACCCCGACGAGGGCTGATTTGAATTCCAAAATCGAAAACCCCAAATCCGGAATCCCAAATCGAAAATCCTAAATGCAAAATCCCTACCCATACGGATGGGGATTTGGGAAATCGTAACCGCTATTATCCACTTGCCGACGCGGAGAAATTTTTCCGTTTCTTATTTCAGATCAATCATCCTATAATTATGTTCGCTGTGGCATCGGTAATTCTTCCAGAAACCTGTTTGTCGGATCGTTGCGAGGCTTTGATCTCAGAGATCTTCGCGCGGTGCCGCGACAACGCGCCGAATTACGATGTCCGGTTTGAATGGTTCAGGGGCTCGCTTGAACGGTCGCTGCGAAAGTTCGCGGCCGCCGGCGATCCCGCCCCTTCCGAAGCCGAATTCGAGGCCTTTCTCGGTCAGATCCAGGCCGATGATCTTTTTCTTGCCGTTGCGTGCGCGAACGGTTGCGAGCGCGCCTGGTGGGAGTTCGATCATCAGCATCGATCTTATCTTGAACGCGTTGCGCGACATCTGGCGAGCACCGACATCAACGCGCAGGAGGTCATCGACACGGTGTACGTCGAACTCTACGGCACGCGTGTCGTCGATGGCGCGCGCGTGTCCAAGTTCTCGACGTACAGCGGACGCGGCAGTCTCCGCGGCTGGCTGCGTACGATGATCTGGCATTCGCTTGTCGATCTTCATCGGGCGTCGCACGACGAGGTCTCGCTCGACGAGATGACCGAGAACGTTGGCGAAGGCGCGGCTCACGCGAGCTTTGCCGAAGCGCCTCTCGGCGGTGAGGACGCGATGATCGAAGAGATCACACGGCAACGCTACCGCAAGGCGACCGTGTCCGCGATCGAAACGGCGTTCGGAAGTTTGGATGATCACGAGAAGCTTCTTTTGCTCTATTACCACGTCCGGAATCTCAAGCTTCGGGAAATAGCCCGATTGGTCGAGAGTCCGGGTTCGCCGCTTCGGGGCTGGTTTCAGCGACGGTCGCAAAGTCGGGAAAAGAATCCCGAGAGCCGGATTCACGAATCGACGATAATGCGTTGGCTTGAAAAGAGTTATTCGAAAGTTCTCCAGTTGTTCAAGAATGAGCTTCGGTCCGTGCATTCGATGCGCGAGGACGAGATCGCGATCTGTATGGAACTCGCGACCCGGGACCTCGCAAACCGGAGTCTCGCGCGTAACCTGTCTGCAAACTGACCCATTCAAACGTACTCGGAATTCTGATTTTCTGCCTCCGACCGATTTTTTTGGCAAAGAACCGCCTGAATTCGCGTCTTGATGCTGGGAGGCTGCAGGTACGATGGGAAATACAGATATCAGAAGCGAGGAATTGAGGGTTCAGGGACTTCTTGACCTCTTCCTCGCCGATCGTTTCGCCGGCAGTGATGCCGCGACGGACGACCATCTTGATGACGATACTGCCTCGGCCTTTGTCGAGGGCACACTGAACGAGCGCGAATCCGCGCCGATCATGCGTCACTTGGTCGACTGTTCGTTCTGTCTTCATATGACGTCGGAACTGATCCGGCTCGATCTCGCGTTCGCGGACGAACCGGTTGCAGCGCCCGTTGCTGACGCTCAGCCTTCGAAAGTGTCGGAGGTTCTCGGCGGATTGCTTTCGAGGATTTTCGGTGCCGGCGAGGTCTTTGCGCATCAGGAACCTGAGGACGATGAAAAGGACAAGGCCGACGAGCCCGGAAAGTGAACGGCATCAAATGTCTCGAGAACAGCCCGCGCTTCAGGCCGGGCTTTTTCTTTTGTTCTCTCAATCGTTATAATCAATGAACTTCTTCGATCTTGGGAGACACGAGCTTGCCGCAAGAACCTACAGCCGATGATCCAATGCAGAGCCGTTCGACGGTTCGGCAAGTTGCCGTGGCGAACCTGCCGACGGCCGTCGGCGAGTTCAAGATCGCCGGCTATCGATCAACGATCAGCGACGAGGATTTTGTCGTGATCTTCAAACCGAAGATCGATCCGGAGATTCCGACGCTCGTCAGAATTCACTCGCAATGCCTGACGGGCGATGTTTTCGGGTCCATCAAATGCGATTGCGGTCCGCAGCTTCACCGCGCGATGGAGTTGATCGAGACCGAAGGCCGCGGCGCTATCGTTTACCAGCAGCAGGAAGGCCGCGGGATCGGAATCATAAACAAGATAAGGGCTTACGCGCTTCAGGATGAGGGCGCGGACACGGTCGAGGCGAATGAACAACTGGGATTTGCGGTTGACGCGCGCGCCTATCATCAATGCGCCGAGATCATCGCGGACCTCGGTTTCCGAAAGGTCCGCATAATGTCGAACAACCCCGAGAAGATAAAGGCGATGAAGGATTCGGGACTCGAGATAACCGAACGCGTCAGACTCGAGATCGCGGCGCGCGAACCGGCCGAACACTACCTCAAAACAAAGAAGGAAAAGCTCGGCCACCTGTTAGAACTGTCCGACAAAAATCCAAAATCGTGAAGATTCTACAAGAAATTGAAAGATCCGCTCCGTAAAGCTACTCTCCAACAAATTTTCCGAAGTACGCAAATTGTTCATTTACAGTAGTTTCGCCACCTTGTGCGTTGGATCGAGCTTATGGCTACGAAATTGCTTTAATCCTGTCCGGCATATAGTATTTGCGGTTCCCCCCGACTACCGACGGCGGTTGGAACTGCGCTTGAAGCTAACAATTTCCAAATTTTTCTTTGTAAGGAGATTAGAATGAAAACAAACTTCAGATTTTTGTCTGTGGCGCTTGCATTCATCCTCGGCCTTTCGGCCGTCGGATTCGGTCAGGCGACCGCAGGTAGCATCGAAGGAACCGTCAAGGACGCCAACGGCGCCGTGGTCCCGGGTGCGGCGGTGACCGTTACCAACAGCGGCGCCACCGCCGGTTTCCGCGCGACTGCGGTGACGAACGAAGAAGGATTCTTCTTCGTGTCGCAGGTCCCGCCGGGAACGTATTCGGTCAAGGTTGAAAAGAGCGGCTTCAGCACGAAGACCGTCACCAACGTGGCCGTCGTTCTCGAAAAAGCGACGCCGATTTCGATCGGTCTCGAAGTCGGTTCGAGCACGATCACCGTTGACGTTACGGACACCGATGCTCAGATCGACCTTGGCGACACCAAGTTGACCACCAACATCACTTCGCAGGTTGCCGACGCCCTTCCGAAAGGAACGACGTTCACCAGCTTGCTCAAGACCGCGCCGAACGTTCGCGCCGAGCCCCTTGCGGCCGGTTTCCAGATCGATGGCGCCAGCGGTGCGGAAAACGTTTTCGTCGTTGACGGCCAGGAAGTCACCAACTTCCGTACCGGTCAGCTCAACACCGCGAACAACCTTCCGTTCGAACTCGTCAACGAAGTGCAGATCAAGTCGACCGGTCTCGACGCCGAATACGGCGGCGCGACGGGCGGCGTTATCAGCGTCGTGACGCAGGGCGGAAACGATTCGTGGAGAGGAACCTTCGGCATCTCGTTCGAGCCGTCGAAGCTTGCCGGCAACCCGCGCAACGTTCTCAGCAAGTGGAGTACCGCGACGGGCGGGAACCCGGGAGAATACGAGTACTTCAAGCCCATCAAGGACGGCGGTACGAACTACTTCCCGGTTGCCCGCTTCAGCGGCCCGATCGCGAAGGGCAAACTCTGGTTCTCGGGCGTTTACGCTCCGCAGGTCTTTGAGACAAATCGTCGCATCGATTATTACAACAGCACCACCGGAAACACGCGCAACCCGAATGGCCGTTTCGTGACCGAATCGATCACGTACAACCAGAAGCGCGTCGTTAACGAGGCGCTTGCCCGTATCGATGGTCAGCCGTCGTCGAAGTTCCGCTTCAACGTCAACTTCCTCTGGAACCCGGTTTCGGACGAAGGCGCTCTTCCGGGAAACACTGAAGGTCTGACCGGAATTCCGCAGTCAGCCCAGTTCGGTGGCACGATCGGCACGCTCCGCGGCGCCGACTTCCTTGGCGGACAGGGCGGTCGCCAGAACTCGAACAACATCAACGGGCAGGTCACGTGGAACCCGACGAGCTATCTCGTCCTGAACTTCCGCGCCGGCCGCACTTTCCTGAACGAAAAGTTGGGTTCGTATGGACTTCCGCGATCGGTTCGTTTCCTGTGCTCGACGAGCGGCAGCCCGGCGTCAGTTCCGGGATCGGGCTGCTCGGCTGGCTTCACGAACTTCGCGAGCAACTTCCAGATCGACTACGACGTTTCGACGCGCAACACGTTTGACGCCGACGCGGCGTGGTTGTTCAACGGCGGTGGCCGCCACAACTTCAAGTTTGGCTACCAGTTCAACCGTCTTGCCAACACGACGAGCCAGGGTTACGCGGACACCGGAATCGTGGTCCTGTTCTACAACCTTGATATTTCGAACGTTCTTGGTTCGGCTCCGACCGCGGGCAACCTCGGTTCGGGCTACATGCAGAGATTCGGAACCATCGGCAAGGCCAGCAGTTCGAACCAAGGTGTGTTCGTCCAGGATCAATGGCAGATTGCCAACCGCCTGACGCTCAACCTCGGTCTCCGCTTGGAAAACGAAGACGTTCCGAGCTTCAACCCGAACAACCCGGGCATCAAGTTCGGCTGGGGCGACAAACTCGCGCCGCGAATCGGTGCATCGTTCGACGTGACCGGCGATGGCAAGACGAAGATCTTCGGTAGCTATGGTTGGTTCTATGATCGCTTCAAGTATGAGCTGCCGCGCGGTTCGTTTGGTGGCGACTTCTTCCGTCGTGACTATTTCGAGATCCTGCCGGCGCGTGGTGCGCTCTATTCGGGCTACACCCGCGGCGCGATCCTCGGAACCGTTGCCGACCAGGCCGGCGGCCGTTGCCCGGACACCTTCCCGGCGACCCCGCTTCCGACGCTTGGAAACGGCTACTCGGTGTGCCAGCTTGACTTCCGCATCCCGTCGAATTCGGGTGCCGGTATCGAAGTTGCGGGTGCAGTCGATCCGGACCTGAAGGCTGCTCGTCAGAGCGAATACACGTTCGGTTTCGAGCGTATCTTCAGCAAGAGCTATCTGTTCAGCGCGCGTTACTCGCACAAGCAGGTTGACCGCGCGATCGAAGATATCGGTTTGCCGACCCCGTCGGGTAGCGAAGCCTATATCATCGGCAACCCGGGCTTCGGCCTGGCGGCTACGACTGCGGCCGGTCTCGGTTACCCGGTTACGAAAGCCGAGCGCAAATATGACGCGCTTGAGTTCCGTATCGAGAAGCGTCTTTCGGACAACTACTTCTTCAATGCCAGCTATACCTGGAGCCGCTTGTACGGCAATTACTCAGGTCTCGCCAGCTCTGATGAAGCCGGTCGTTCGAGCCCGAACGTCAACCGCTTCTTCGACCTTCCGTTCCTCGGTTATGATGCCAACGGCAGACCGGACAACGGCAGATTGGCTACCGACCGTCCGCACGTCTTCAAGGCGTTCGCCGGTTACAACTTCGACTGGATGGGCAGCAAGACCAACCGCACTGACTTCTCGTTCTTCACGTCAATTCAGTCGGGTACGCCGCTGACCACGCAGTACACGTTCTACTCGGCCACCGCGATCCTTTTCGGCCGCGGCGACTTGGGACGCACTGAAATGTTCACCGAGACCGACTTCTTGGTTACCCACAGCTACAAGTTTGGTCGCGATAACCGTTTCACGTTCCAGCCGTTCTTGAACATTCTGAACCTGTTCGATGAAAAGAACGAACTCACGCGGCAGACGGTTATCAGCCCGTCGAATATGTCGGCGAGCTCGCTCAGAACCGGCGGTTGCGGAGCAGCCGTTTGTGCCGATGAAGTTACCGCTATCAAGCAGATCTTCAACGGCGGCATCCAGAACTTCGTCACGAACTTCATCAATGCAAGTTCTGCGGCGCGCAAGTTCAACACCTACAACTTGGCCAACGGATTCCAGGGACCGCGTGCGGTTCGCTTCGGTTTCCGCGTGAGCTTCTAATCCGACCTTTCTTGGATTAATTCTGAAGCCCGTCGCTTGCGGCGGGCTTCTTTTTTTATCCGCGTTTTGGCCTCCGATTCGTTTGCTTTTCTTCCTTGTTCGACTACAATTTTCATTTCGCTATGAAGCCCGAGCCAGGACCCGGCACGCTTTCGGTCGTAATGCCGGCATACAACGAAGAAGCAACGCTTGCCGAGATCGTCGGTCAGGTCCTGCAACAGCCGCACCTGAAGGAACTGATTATCGTCGACGATTGCTCGCACGACCGGACACCCGACATCGCGCGCGAGATCGCCGACCGGGACCCGCGCGTCCGTTATGTGCGCCAAGACCGGAACGGAGGCAAGACCGAAGCCCTCAAACGCGGATTTGAACTGTCGACCGGAGAGATCGTCATCATTCAGGACGCGGACCTTGAATATGATCCGGCCGATATCGCCGATGTCGTCGCCCCGATCATCGACGGTCACGCGGATGTCGTTTACGGGTCGCGGTTTATGGTCAAACGCGCGGCTCGCGTCATCTATTTCTATCATTACCTCGCGAACAAGGGGTTGACGTTCCTGTCGAATATGCTGACTAACCTGAACATGACGGACGTCGAAACCTGCTACAAGGCGTTTCGCGGCGATATCATCCGCAAAATGGTGATCACATCGAGCGGTTTCGGGTTCGAGATAGAGGTCACGGCGAAGATCGCCAAACTTCGGTGCGCCGTTTACGAGGTCCCGATCAGCTATTACGGCAGAACATACGAAGAAGGAAAGAAGATCGGCTTTCGCGACGGCGTCGCCGCGTTGTGGTACATCGTGAAATACAATTTTCTCGTTGGCTTGAAGGGATCGTTCACGGAGCGGCCAAAAGCCCTGTCCACCTCGCCTAAGGAGATCAAAGAATAGGGGATTTGGGATTTGGGATTGCGGATTTGGGAATTGAAGGCGCGGGATCTTGGAATCGTGAAATCCGGGCATAGCCCGGATGAGATCGTTCAATCGCTCAACGGCCGGGCAGGAGCCCAGCCCTGAACGGTTGCCGATCTATCAACGGGCCGCTTTTGACGCCGCCTCGCAAGTCATATGCCAAGATATTCCGGAATCCTGAAGGCCTGCAATCCAGGAATGGAATCCTGGGCTCTGGAATCCAGGAATCTGTAACCTGAAATCCTGGAATCTGGAATCCTGGAATCCTGGAATCCTGGAATCTGTAACCTGAATCCCCGGAACCGAAGACTATGAGCGTAGTTTACGTCGGCAAAGACCTCGAGGCGATGTCGTTCGCGGTCAATTATCATAAGTGGATAGTCGACGAGTTTCGGCCGTATCTCGGCGAACGCCTCGTGGAGGTCGGCGCCGGCACCGGATCGTTCTCTGAACTCCTTTTGGCCGAACGTCCGCGTACGATGGCAATCGTCGAGCCGTCCGAGATGTTCACGTACCTCGAGCAGAATGTCTCGCAGATCCGCACCGAGACCGAGATCTCGCTTCATCGCGCGATCTTCGCGGATGTCCGTGAGCCGATCTCCGCAACGAAGCCGGATTCGATCATTTATGTCAATGTCCTCGAGCATATCGAAGACGATCGCGGCGAACTCGAAATGATCCGCACGACGCTTGTTCCGGGCGGCCGTTGCTTCATATTCGTCCCGGCGCTGATGTCGCTTTACGGCGAGTTCGACCGCAAGATCGGGCATTTCCGTCGCTATTCAAAGGTCGAGATCGAGGAAAAATGCACCGCGACCGGCTTCAGGATCGTGCGGTCAAAGTACTTCGATCTTGCCGGAATTCTGCCTTGGTGGGTGAAATACAAGTTGCTCCGGTCGGACTCGCTCGGAAGCGGAGCGGTGGCGCTTTATGATAAGATCGCAGTTCCGTTTGTTAGAATTTTCGAGCGATCCTTACCGGTACCGACCGGGAAGAATCTGCTCGTCATCGCGGAAAGGACATAACTGCGAAACGACCGGTCGGTTTCGGTGAAGTTTCAGTAAAAAGCGATTTGCTAGAATCTAAAATCCAAAATCTAAAATCCAAAATCGATATGAAGGGTGTAGTGCTCGCCGGCGGACTCGGTTCGCGGCTCTTTCCATTGACGAAGATCACCAACAAGCACTTGCTGCCGGTTTACGACAAACCGATGATCTACTACCCGATCCAGACGCTGATCAACGCCGGGATCGAAGACATTATGATCGTCACGGGCGGCAATTTTGCCGGTCATTTTCTGCAATTGCTCGGGAATGGCAAGGACTTCGGCCTCAAGCATCTGAACTATACGTATCAGGAAGGCGAGGGCGGGATCGCGGATGCGCTGTCGCTGGTCGAGCATTTTGCGGATGACGACCCGGTGTGCGTCGTTCTCGGCGACAACATCATCGAGAACAACATCCGCCAAGCTGCCGAGGACTACGGAAAACAGGGTGGGGGCGCGAAGATCCTCCTCAAGCGCGTCCCCGATCCGCAGCGTTTCGGAGTCCCCGAGATCGACGGCGACCGCGTACTGAACATCGAGGAGAAGCCCGCGGACCCGAAATCCGATTTCGCGGTCATCGGGATCTATTTCTTCGACAATACGGTTTTCAACATCATCAAAACGCTGGTCCCGTCGGCACGCGGCGAACTCGAGATCACCGACGTCAACAACCATTACATCCGACGCGGCGAGATGACGTGGAACGAACTCGACGGCTGGTGGACCGACGCCGGAACCTTCGAATCGCTCCGACACGCATCGAACCTCGTCGCGCAGACAGGAGCGAACAAGATCTGAGATTCGGGATCAAGAATGAAGATTCAGGATTCAAGACTGGGGATTCAGATTCAAGGGACCTGTCGGAGTAACCGTCTGGGCGTTGATTTCACCTGCTTAGCGTGCGGAGCACGCGCCGTTTCGGTAGCACCAGGCGAAGGCGCAGCCGAGCCTGGTGCGGTATTTCCAATACGATCAACTAGCGTGCGGAGCAAGCGTTTTCTGCCCAAACGGACCGGAGGCGCGTGTTTCACACGCTCCGGCCAAAGCCGGGCCCGACACACCACGTTCCGCTTCGCTCCACGTGGTGCTACAGATACGACGCGTACTCCGCACGCTGAAACCCAACCGAATCGGAATTCGCTGATTAATCCGACAGCCTCCCAGATTCAAGACTTCGGCGTTCCATCTTGAATCTTGAATCCTGAATCTTGAATCTATTCTTGAATATGATCGCGAATCTTGAATCTTGAATTCTGAGTCAATATTGAATCAATCTTGAATTTGAAAACCTTCCTCTTTCAACCTTTCGGCCGCTCTGCGATAATTGAATTGTGGGCTTCCATCTTTTCGGGTCCGCAAATTTAGCATTGATATCAAAATCATTATGAAAATCGTTTCTGCAGAAGAAGGAGTCGGTTACCTTAAATGGGGCGACCGCGTGTTTATTCAAAGCGTCGCCGCGGCGCCGCAAACGCTCATCCAGGCAATGACGGCAAGGGCCGCCGACCTGCGCGACGTTGAGATCTATCATCTTCATACCGAGGGCGCCGCGCCGTATGTCGCGCCCGAGTACAAACAGAGCTTTCACACGAATTCCCTGTTCATCGGCGCCAACGTGCGCAAGGCCATCGCCACCGGCGAGGCCGACTATATTCCGACGTTTCTGAGCGAAGTTCCGTTGCTTTTCCGCCGCGAGATCCTGCCGATCGACGTCGCTTTGATCCACGTTTCGCCGCCCGACCGTCACGGCTTTTGCTCGCTCGGCACATCAGTCGACGTCAGTCTAGCAGGGGTGCAGATGGCCGAGACCGTGATCGCGCAGATCAATCCGAAGATGCCGCGGACTCACGGCGACGGCATCATTCCGGTCGAGCATATCGACTACGCGGTCGAGGTCGATGACGACCTTCCGGAACTTCCGACGATGGTGCTGTCGCAGGAAGAGCTCGCGATCGGCCGCTATTGCGCCGAATTGATCGAGGACGGCGCGACGCTGCAGATGGGGATCGGCGCGATCCCCAACGCGGTTCTGGTCGCGCTCAAGGACCACAAGGATCTCGGCATTCATACCGAGATGTTCTCCGACGGACTGATTCCGCTCATCGAATCGGGCGTCGTCAACAACAGCCGCAAAAAGGTCCATCCGAACAAGATCGTTTCAACCTTCGTGATGGGAACACGACGTCTTTACGACTTTATCGACGACAATCCGGAGGTGGTTCTGCTCGACGTCGCGTACGTCAATGATCCGACCGTCATCCGTCGCAACCCGAGGGTGACCGCCATCAACAGCGCGATCGAGGTCGATCTGACCGGACAGGTCTGCGCCGATTCGATCGGAACCAGGGTCTACTCGGGAGTCGGCGGTCAGATGGACTTCATCCGCGGCGCGTCGGTTTCCGAGGGCGGCAAACCGATCATCGCGCTGCCGTCGGCGACCGCGAGGGGCGAGTCCAAGATCGTCTCGTTCCTGAAGCCCGGGGCCGGCGTTGTCACGACGCGCGCCCACGTCCATTATGTCGTGACCGAGTACGGTGCGGCGTATCTCTATGGAAAAACGATGCGCCAACGGGCGAAGGAGCTGATCCGCATCGCGCATCCGGACCATCGCGAACAACTCGAACGTGAAGCGTTCGAGCGTTTCAAGACGCTCGACTGAGACGGGTGAGGATTTCAGGTTCCGGATTCCAGAATTCCAGGATTCCAGATATTCCAGATTGCAGGTCCCAGATTCCTCCGGAAGCCTTGGAATCTGGAATCTGGAATCTGGAATTCTGGAATTCTGGAATCCGGAACTGGAATCCGGAATCGGGGATCAGATGACTGGAATGAACCGTTCGCGAACCTTTTCGCGAAGTTCGTGGGCGAGTTCCTTGCGGTTTGCGTTTGTGATCGGTTCCTCGCCGAATTTGATGACGGCGGTGAATTCTTTCAGCCCGAAGAACCTGAAAAGATGGTCCATCAACGTCGTTTCGTCCCACCAGCAGACGGAATCGCTCGCGCGCATCTCGCCTTCGGGTGTTTCGTACGTCAGTGAACAGTATGAGACCGGGATCGAAGATTTCGCCGCAAATTCGAGAAACGAGGAGTTGAAAGGCAGCACCTCGTCGCCCTTCGTGCTCGTCCCTTCGGGAAAGATGATGACTCCCTCGCCGGCGTTCAGCATCCGGACGATCTCTTCGCCGGCGCGCGGGATGTCGCGCCGATTGCTCCGGTCGATAAAGATCGTGCCGATATCGCCGATGATCCTGCCCGCGACGGGCCACCGGGCGATCTCGCCTTTGGCGACAAAAACGCCGTCCGCGACGCATCTCAGCGCCGGGATATCGACATAACTCAGATGATTGCAGACTAGAAAGAACGGAGGATGGGGCGGTTTGCCGACGACATCGATCTTCATCCCGGAGAGTCTCGCGAAAACCCGTGACCAGGTCTTGAAAACGAACTGCCGCCAAAACGGTTTGTTCGGGATCACGAATGACCCGACCCACCAGATCGAATACAACCCGAACGTCGAAATGAAAAAAAGCACGGTTCCGATCGTCGATCGCAGGCGTCGCATGGTTACATTCTAACGCAATCGCGAATCCGTTTCAGCCAAAAACACCCGCCGACAACTTTGCAACCTGAACTCTGCACTATGCACTTTGCATTCTGCACTTTGCACTATGCACT
>CAZARD010000035.1:33685-36995 GCA_964487505.1 uncultured Blastocatellaceae bacterium
TGCACTTTGCACTATGCACTATGCACTGTTCACTCCTTCTTCCTGAAGTTGTACCGCAGAAGGATCCGGATCGGACCGGGCCGGCCGTCGCGTTCGGCGGGGCGCCAGTTCATCGAGCGGATCGCCTTTTCGACCGATTGGTCGAGACCGAAGCCGGCCCAGCGAACGATCTCGGTGCGAATGATCTTCCCCGAACCGTCGATCTCCGCTTCGATATCGACCGTCGCCGTGACGCCGTACAGATCCGCCGCCGGCGTGTACTGTGGGCTCAGGCGCCGGTAGGGAAGCGCGGGCCTGAAACCGTGCGCGTCGGCCGAGCCTTCGGCCGGAACTTCCGGAAACCGCTCCGACGGGCGTTCCGACAATTCGCGCCGCGTGACTTCGGGCAGCTTTGAGATCAGATCCGTGGCAACCGCGCCCGCCGATCCGATAAGACCCGTCTCGGCGTCCGACCGCTTTCCTTCAGCCGATGAGACGCGGAAATCGACAAGGCGTCCCGTCCGGGCGCTGACCGTGGCTATGGCCGCGAAGGCCTCGAAATATTCCTTTTTCGCAAGCGAGTAGCGGTTGATGACATCGGCGCGAATAAGAATGAAGTAATCGCAGCCGATCGCTGAGCCGATTATCCGGCCCTGTTCGACCGTCATATTGAAGGGCGTTTCTGGATTTGCGGAGCGGAACGCGGCCGAAGCTAGCGAGCCGTCGATGACCCGGGCCACGCGACCGGCGGCAGCTTCGAACTCCTCAGCGAACCGGGTCGACGTCGCGGTTTCGACAGGCGCGACGACCGCAATGCGCTGCGCCCGCGCCGCCGTTCCGGCCGCGAGCATCAGCGTGAGCACCGCGATCAGCATCGGCGACTTGTGCCTAACCATGATAGAGCTTGGCGATATCCGCCTTGACCTCCGCCGGGAAACAGACGCGATGGATGCGGTAGCCTTCCTGAAGCCCGCGCACGGCGGCGCTAATCTCTGAGATCTCGCGGACGGTCGGATTCGAGAACCCGTCCTCGACGAAGATCAGGTCCTTCGAATTGCTCTTGCCGCGCGCGTAGAAGTAATGCGGAACATCGCCTGCCTTGTCCTCTACGAAGTAGAACTCGGGATCAAACCCGGCCCGCTCAAGCACACAGCGGGCAGACGACAGGAACGACTCGCGACGGTCCTCGGGCATATCGAGGTCGAACGCCTTGAACAGCCGCCGATGCAGAAATCGCTGCGCGAGATCGGCGAGGACCGCGTCTTCGGACGTTTGCCAGCGCTTGATGTGGAACATCACGTCGTGATCGTCGAGTTCGAGATGTTCGGCGAGGCTCAGCCTTTCGCCCTTGAGGATCTTCTCGAACGCGGTCTGCCGCGAAACGTAAAGCCGGCCCGGATCATCGGCATAAACGTGAAAGGCGCGCCGCAGCAGCGAATTGAGCACCGCCTCGGCCGCCCGGAGCGTGCGGTGAAAATAGACCTGGCGGAACATATAGTAGCGGGCCTGAAGATAGTCCTCGACGGCATACAGACCGCGTGCCGCGACGTACAGCCGATCGTTCGCTTCGTCGATCTCGAGCGATTTAATGATCCATTCGAGGTCGAAAATGCCATACTTCGCGCCCGTCATCAGGCTGTCGCGCAACAGATAATCCATCCGGTCGACGTCGAGTTGCGACGATACGAGCTGGGCCAGCGCCCGCGGCTCGAAGTCGCCGCGGATTATCGCCGCCACGCTCGCCGGGAGATCGACGGAGTACGAACGCAGGATCCGCGAGACCTCCGTTTCGTCGCTGAGCAGCGCCTCGATCGTGAATTCCTCGTGCCGGAACCCGAGGATCGGCTCGATGACGTGCGAGAACGCGCCGTGGCCGATGTCGTGGAGCAGCGCCGCGCAGCGGACCGCGATCCGCGCCTCGTCCGCGATCTTGTACGAGAGTTCGAGTTTCGCCAGCGTTCGCGTCGCGAGATGCATCGCGCCGAGGCTGTGCGTGAAGCGCGAATGCTCCGCCCCTTGGTACGCGAAATGCGCCAGTCCGAGCTGTCTTATGCGGCGCAGTCGTTGGAATTCGGCGGCATCGATGAGGCGCACGAGCAACCGGCCTTCGTCCGAGTCGGTCCTGAGGCGGATGATGTTGTGAACGGAATCGCGGTAGATCTTTTCGGACACGAGTAAAACATTAACCGAGACGCTTAGTTTTTACAAAAACGGCCTAAACAAAAGGAGAGTACGGTGTTAAGATTGTGGCTCAATAGATCTTGTATTGGAGTTGGCGGTTATGTTCAGTTGCAAAAGAATCTCGTCTTTGGCCTTGTCGATCGCGGCCCTGTTCGTCCTGTCGGTCTCGGCATTCGCCGCGAATACGATCACCGGCGTCGTCTATGACAATCGCGGCAATCCGCTGATCGATTGCGATCTCGAACTGCTCAACGAACTGGGCGCTTATCTGCAGCATCAGCGCACCGATTCGACCGGGCGCTACACGTTCAGCGGCCTTGCCGACGGTCGCTACTCGGTTCGCGTGATCCCTCTTCGCTACGACTTCGAAGAGTCGGTTCGAGAGGTCTATTTCAGCACTTTCAGCGTCACGGGCGGCACCGGCTCCGACGCTCAGATCATCGATTTCAGCCTGACGCCGCGCAAGAACGGTCTGGCCTACGCCGAGGCGCAGGTGATCTTCGCGCAGGAAGTTCCCGATGCCGCGAAGACCGCGTTCAAGGCGGCCGAAGCGGCGCTCAAGAAACGCAATACGGACGCGGCCATCAAATCGCTCGAAGAAGCGATCAAGATCTTCCCGAACTATTTCGCCGCTTTGTTCGAACTCGGCGAGATCTACACGTTGAAGCAGGACTACGGCAAGGCGGCAAACTATTTGGTCAAGGCCGCCGACATCAACAACAAGAGTCCGAAGAGCTTCTATTATCTCGGCGTTTCGCTGTCGGCCCTGAAACTCTATCCGGCGGCGATCGTGTCGTTGAACCAGGCGCTGACGCTCAGCCCGGCATCGACCGAGGTTCTGCTGATTCTCGGATCGGTCGAGATCCTGGCCGGCAAGTTCGACGATGCCGAAAAGCATCTGAAGCAGGTCAAGAAACTCGCCCGCGAGCCGAATCCCGATGTCTACTGGCAGCTTTCACAGCTCTACGGAATCCATCTCAAGCGCTACAACGAAGCCGCCGACGAGCTCGAGGCATACATCAAGTCTCTCCCCGACGCCAATTCGCCGGAACAGAAGTCCAAGATCGAGAATTACAGAAAGATCGTCAAGCAGATGCGCGACAAGGCCGCGGGGAAGTAGAACGATTTTGGATTTGGGATTTTGGATTTT
>CAZARD010000036.1:0-5488 GCA_964487505.1 uncultured Blastocatellaceae bacterium
CAATGATAGATAGTTTGCCCCCAAGTGTCTAGGAAAAAGTTTGGGATCGGGCCTGTTTTCGTGCAGAAGGGAAGCGTGATTTTCAACTCGAAGCGTCGAAGAAAATTCTGTACAGATCTGACGTCGTTATGTTATCATTTCCTCGAAAATTTGTGAGCCGCCGAAGCCGTCGTCGAAAAACGGCACGGGAGAACCAATCAGGTTTCGAGTTATCGAAACAGGGGCGCAGCAAAGCGATCGCTTTGCGGAAGACTTCTTCGCTTCAAGCCCGTCAGCTAATCTCGTAGGCGATATCGAAGGAGGGCACGGTCATACCGGGAAAGAGGTGTGGAGCCAGTGGCTTCGCACCTCTTTCTGTGTTTTCGGAGGATTTTTCGATGAGCAAAAGGGTCTTTTACGAAACGCGTTCGTTGAAACGTTTTACGGTTGTTTTTGAATCCCGCGAAGTGATAGTCGGCGTGGATCGGCGAAGGAAGCGCAAGCTGTTTCGGAAGGACACCGGCGTGATCGCTTTTTCGCGCCGCGAAGCACTTGAACTAAGACTCTCGGAACTGACGCGGAACTCAGCTGCGGAGGAAACGACAAATGAAGCTCTTCCTGCTTTTGACGGCGCTGTTCTTGGTTTCAATTTCGGCTGACGCGCAGATCCCGCCGCTGGTCGATGACGACGATCTGCAGATCTGGAACGATATCCAGTTGACGGTGCCGATGACGAAGACGCTCGATTATTATTCGAGCGTCACGACCCGATATGGCAAGAACGCGTCCCGCCTGAACGACGGCCGGTTCGCCATCGGGATCATCTACAAGCCGACCAAGGCCTGGTCGATCCAGCCGTTCTACTGGTACATCAATGCGAGGAATTCACGCTCGCAGTTCAGGGTCGAACACCGTCTCAACTTTCGGATCGGCTACAAGTTCCCGCTCAAGAGCGTATCGGTCTCGCACCGAAGCTGGTTCGAGTATCGATTGCGCGTCAGCGGCAACTCTTGGCGCTACCGACCATCCATCAGCTTCGAGCGCGAACTACCGAAGAAGCTGGGATCGAAGCTGTATCTGGTCGAAGAGGTCTTCTTCGACTCGTTGTTGAAGCGCCTTTCGCGCAACCGGTTCACGATCGGCGTGAACCGCGCCATCACGAAACATCTCTCGCTCGATGTCTACTTCCTGAGACAGAATGACGGGATTTCGAGGCCCGGCGACATCAGCCTGCTCGGCACCGCGCTGAAGATAAGGCTCTAGGAGACATTTATGAACACGCGATTTCTGCTGATACTTTCGATCGTTGCGCTCACTACCGCGTGCCTGCCGTCATCTCAGGACGGAAAGAGCAAGCGAACGATAACCGTTTACGGCTTTTCCATAATGAAAGAGCCGCTCGAAAAAGAGATCTATCCGTTGTTCAAGGAGAAATGGAAACGCGAACACGGCGAAGATATCGAGTTCGTATCGTCTTTCGCCGGATCCGAGACGGTGACCAATCAGATCCTGCAAGGCTCGCCTGCGCAAATCGCGATCCTCTCCATCGAACGCGATGTCGATCGGCTCATCCGCGCCGGGCATGTGCCGAACGACTGGTATGTGACTCCGCAGAAGGGAATCGTCAACAAAACTCCATTCGTGATCCTCGTCAGACCTGGGAATCCGAAGGGAATTCGCGATTTTCCGGATCTTGGTAAGGAAGGAGTCAAGTTGATCCATCCGGATCCGGTCAGTTCGGGTGGCGCGCAATGGTCAATCCTGGCCATCTATGGATCAGAACTGGTCAAGAGCGAAGCGGCCGGAAATCGTGACGATCTCCGGGCCCTAAAGAGCCTACAGTCGATCTGGAAGAATGTGATTTCGACTCCGGCCTCCGCGCGCGAGGCGCGAACCCAGTTCGAAACCGGATTCGGCGACGCGCTCGTCACGTATGAACTTGAAGGCTTGGCGATGAAGGCGGCCCAATCCCCGGTGGAGATCGTCGTCCCACCGTCTACGATTTTCAGCGAGCATCCGGTTTGCATCGTCGATCGCAATGTCACGGCCGACGACCGGCCGTCGGTCGAGGCCTTCCGGAATTTCCTCTGGAGCGAGGCCGCGCAGAGAGCGTTCGTGAAATATCATTTTCGATCGACGACGGACGAGAAGATAAACTCTGAAAGCCCTGAACTGGCGGCGATCGAGAAACCGTTCAGCGTTCAGTTGTTCGGCGGCTGGGCGCGCGCGTACCCCGAGATCATCGAGGGCGTCTTTCGCGAACAGGTGCAGAACCGCAAGTGAGGTGAGATATGTCGCGAATCCGGCACGTCCAGGGCTTTGACCTTATCAAACCGTTGAGCATCGTTTCGATGCTCGGCATAATGCTGCCGCTTATCTTGCTGCCACTGGCGTCGATTTTTCTGTACGGAACAAGCAGCGGAATCGACAAGTTCTGGAAGGCGCTGCGTGCACCGGAGGCGGTGTTTGCGTTGAAACTCTCGCTCGCCACCAGTTTTTGGGCGACCCTTTTCAACGTATGTTTCGGTCTGTTCGCGGCGTATGTCCTGTCGCGCTACCGATTCTGGGGCAGCACCGCGATCACGGTGATCATCTCGCTGCCGACCGCGATTCCGACAGCCGTCGCGGGATTCGCGCTTTTGCTGCTTTGGGGGCCGTACGGGATCCTCGGGAAGTACACGGATTCGTTCTTTCACATCATGTTTACCGGTTGGGCGATCATTCTGGCGAACATCTTCGTTACGTTCCCGCTGGCATTCGGCGTCATCAAACCCGTTTTCGATGGTATGAGCAGTTCGCTCGAAGAAGCCGCCGCGACGATGGGCGCGAACCGTTGGCAAACCTTTTGGCGGGTCACGCTTCCATCGCTTCGCGGCGCGATCGTGACCGGCGCCTTGCTGACTTTCGCGCGTGCCGTCGGCGAGTTCGGGTCGACGATCCTTGTTTCGGGAAACCTCGCTTCACGCACGCAGACGGCGCCGCTTTACATTTTCGCGAAGTTCAACGAGGGCCAGGTGGAGGCGGCAAACGCGATCGCCGTCGTCCTTGCGCTTTTCTCGTTCCTGATCTTCAGCATTCTGTTTTTTGCCCAAGGCTATCTTGAAAGGGAGTAAAGATGCAGACCGCGGCGGCAGTTTCCAATATCAGCAAGCGATTCGGCTCGGCGACCGTTCTCGACGGGGTCAGTTTCGATGTTGGCGAGGGCGAGATCGTCGTCTTGCTCGGCGCATCGGGCAGCGGTAAAACGACGATCCTGCGTATCATCGCCGGGCTCGAGGCCGCCGACACCGGGAGTGTCCATCTCCATCAAAAGGATGTCACCGGACTGCCGGCGCGTTTACGCGGAGTCGGCGTCATTTTTCAGTCATACGCGCTATTTCCGAAGATGACGGTTGAAGAGAACATCGCCTTCGGGCTCAGGATCCGGAAGCTCCCGCGCCAGAAGATCCGCGAAAGGGTCGACGAATTGATAAGGCTCGTGCATCTCGATGAACATCGTCATAAACGACCGACGCAGTTGTCGGGCGGACAACAGCAACGGGTCGCGATCGCCCGGGCACTCGCCTACAATCCTGAAATCTTGCTCTTCGACGAGCCGTTCTCCGCGCTTGACGCTCAAATCCGTTCCCGGCTCCGGCGCGAGATTCGTCGATTGCTCAAAGAGATACGTATTCCGGCGATCTTCATAACGCACGATCAGGAAGAAGCTCTGGAGATCGCCGATCGCATCGCGGTCGTCAACGGAGGAGTGATCGAGCAGATCGCGACCCCTTTCGAGATCTACAATCGGCCCACGACGACATATGTCGCGAAATTTCTCGGAACGGCAAATGTCCTTGCGGGCATCGTCCGGGAGAAAATGTTCGAATGCGAGTCGATAGGTCTTCCTGTTCCCGACGAATACCGGTTTTCGGATGGACAGCCGGTTGAACTCGTGTTTCGTCCGGAAGACGTTTTTCTCAGACATCCTGCAAACCTGACTCAGGAGTTTCACGAATTCGCATCGGGCTGGGTGACCGGGATCAGTTTCGGCGGTTCGTCCGAGAAGGTCTCGATCCGTTTGGACCTGAAAGATGAGTTGCAAATCCTCGCAACCCGGCCCAAGACCGAAACTGAGATCAACCCGCTCGAGGTCGGCCAGAGGGTTGAGATCGGACTTGTCCGGTATCTGTTTCTGGGACTGAAGTAAATCTCCTCTTTCTTAGCAAACTGCGACAGTCGCGGCCCGCGGCGTTTGCTCGGGCTTGCAGACGATCCGCCAAAATGTCAGAATCTCAGTTTTCGGAGGTGCCGACTTTTGTTCGTTGAGACGAAGACCAAAACGAAACTGCTGAAGAAGATGGGCAAGGCGATCGCCGATTTCCGAATGATCGAAGAGGGCGACAAGGTAATGGTCTGCCTTTCGGGCGGAAAGGACAGCTACACGCTGCTCGACCTGCTGCTCGACGTTCAGAAGCGTTCGCCGGTGAATTTTGAGATCCTCGCGGTCAATCTCGACCAGAAGCAGCCGGGATTTCCCGAAGACGTACTGCCGAATTATCTGGCATCGATCGGCGTGAACTTCCGGATCATCGAGGAAGACACCTACACCGTCGTCAAAAGGCACATTCCCGAAGGCAAGACGTTCTGCTCGCTATGTTCGCGTTTGCGGCGCGGAATTCTCTACACGGCCGCGATCGAGGAAGGATGCACGAAGATCGCGCTCGGGCACCACGCCGACGACATCATCGCGACGTTTCTGCTCAATCTGTTCTTTGTCGGCCAGTTGAAGGCGATGCCGCCGATCCTGCGGTCCGACGCCGGGACGAACACGGTCATCCGACCGCTCGCGTACGCGCACGAGAGCGAGATCGCGCAATATGCCGCCGAAAGGCAGTTCCCGATCATTCCTTGCAATCTTTGCGGCTCGCAGCCGAACCTCAAGCGCGCGCGTGTGAAGCAGCTCGTTACCGATCTCGAGAAAGAGGTCCCGTTCATCCGGAGTTCGATAATGACGGCGCTTTCGAACGTTACCGGATCGCACTTGCTCGACACGAAACTATACGATTTCGAAAACTTCGAACCGCTCATCAAGATGATTCCGCAGGGCCACGGCAGCGTCGAAAAGGAACTCGACGCCGTCTTCGATCACAGCGAGGAAACACTCGTTCCCAACCGGATACAGCCGGTCGTTATCGAGTCGTTGGTGAATTAACAATCAATGTGGAACCCCGCACCGAAGTAAGGGGGCCCGATCGCGGGAGCGGGGCCGATCGCGGGCCAATGCAGAACCCCGCACGAATTAAGGGGGGGCGATCGCGGGGAGCGATCGTTCGTCCGCTGTCAGGCCTCTGTTCACATAGCGTAGTTTCAAACCCCGCTGACCACGCCAACGTTTCCGGATCCCGAGATCGGCCCGCTCTGCGGTCCGGCCCCCTTACTGCGTGCGGGGTTCCGCATCAGGCCACTCCAAAGTTCCGGATCCCGAGATCGGCCCGCTCTGCGGTCCGGCCCCCTTACTGCGTGCGGG
>CAZARD010000036.1:5588-36060 GCA_964487505.1 uncultured Blastocatellaceae bacterium
GGATCCCGAGATCGGCCCGCTCTGCGGTCCGGCCCCCTTACTGCGTGCGGGGTTCTGCATTGATCAGAACTTGACCTCGCGCGGGGAGAAGATCTTGTCATCGATCTCGACATTGTGCTTGATGGATCTGACGACCGTGATCGTTTCGCCCATCGACGGCGTCGAGTTCACCGAACGGAACGAGAGTTTCAAGCCGTCGACATCGCGGTAGTCCGAATACAGGATCGTGTACGGCAACGAATTCTCGCTGGTGCTCGACGGTATGACCCCCTGACGCTTCAGGAGCAGGAACGACTTCGTCGAGTAGTACTCCTTGAAACTCGTGCCTTTCTCGGGCGTAAATTCGACGACCCAGCATTCCTCGTCGCCGACCTTCTCGGTTCCTTTGACCTCGATCGTCTTGAAGTTCGTTTTCCAATTGAGCGGAGCATAGACATCATACGTAAGCCGCGCGTCTTCCAGCTTTTTGCCCGAATACTTCTCGACCGGCGAGAACGTGAACACTTCCTCGCCGCGGGTTCCGTCGAAAAACTCGAAGCCCTTGGCGATCACCTTTCCAAGCGCCATCATCGTAGTTTCGGTAGCCTGTCTGTTCGGGGCCTTCGCGTAGGTCGTCGCGGTTCCCTTGACGCCCTGGTTTACGGCATCGATCGAATACTCGACGACGCGCGATTTGATCTTGCGCAGGTTCGTTTCGCCGCCGAGCGCGTCTATCGTCTTAGCCATCAGCTCATCGACGGTGATCTTCGGGGCCGTCTTTTCGTCCTCGCCGATGCGGTTGAACGTCGGCTCGCCCTGCGGCTGCACGAGCGTGATCGACGCGATCTTGCCGTCCGCGCCGCGCGTGACCTTCATCGAAAATTCGTCGGGAAGCGGGTTCATCCGATAGACGTCCTTCGATTTCTCGGCGATGAAATAAGGCTGCTGGCCCTCGACCACGAGCGCGACCTTGCCGTCGACCTCCTTAATTTCGACGGTCGCCGCGCCCTTGTCGAGCCGGTACTTCGCGATCAGCTCCTTGAGATCGGTCGCCGGAGCGGCCGTCGCGCCGGCTTTCGGAAGCGTGTAGTTGCCCTGCGGCTGCTCGAGGAACATCGAATCGTCCTTGAATGTCATGAAAAAGCCGTCGGGCGCGCCGCCGAGCTTGTACTTCCGGCCGCCCACGTTCTCGAGCGTGTAGGTCGGCTGGCCGGGAACGACGGCGACGAGCTTGCCATTGTCGATCTTGACCTCGATATCGAAACCGGCGGCCTCAAGCCGGTATTTTCCGACCTCTTTCGCCATCGCGTCGGCCGATACGGCCTGCGATTTGTTGGGATTTCCGAGAATGTTTTCCCAGACGATCGGCATCAGTTCCTGTCCGAGCGGCGATCCGGAAACATTCGTCAACATCACGAATCCAAGGTTCTGTTCCGGGACCATCGCCACGAGCGAGTTGAATCCGTCGATGTTTCCGCCGTGTTCAAGGACCTTCATTCCGTTCCAACTGCGTATGAACCAACCGAGCCCGTACCCGATCGAACCGTTCGGCGTCACGTTGTTCTGCTTCTTCGTCCATTCGTCATAGCCTTTCTCGCTGACGAGCGGCTTGCCGTCGACGACACCCTTGTTCATCACGAACGCGATCCATTTCGCCATATCGCGGGCCGATGAATTGATCGAACCCGCGGGCGCGACTTCGTCGATCGACCGGAACGGCAATCTCCGGGCTTCCTTTGTGTCGAAGTTGTATTCGTAGCCGAACGAGTAGTCTTTGGCCTTTTGCATCTCGCGCAGGTCCATCGACGAATTGGACATCCCGAGGGGCTTGAATATCCGGGCCGGAACGAATTTCTCCCACGGCATCTTCTGCGTCTGCGCGACGACCTCGCCCGCGGCAGCGAACATCACGTTGTTGTAGAAGAACTTCTCGTTGAGTTTGGCCATCGGTTTCGCACCGCCGACGACCTCGATCAGTTCGGCGCGCGTCAGCCTGCCGGTAATCATCGCGAGATCCGTCCGATTGAGTCCCGACGAGTGGTCCATCAGGTCGCGGACAGTCATATTCTTGTCCGTTTCCGGATCGTACATCTTGAAATACGGCAAATAGTCTCGCGGACTGGCGTCGAGGTCGACCTTGCCTTCGTCGGCCGACATCAGAACGCTGAGCGCCGTGAATGCTTTCGTCGCCGATCCGATAGCGAACTGCGTGTCGGGCGTCACCGGGACCTTGTTCTCGAGATCCTTGAACCCGAGACCCTTCATATAGATGATCTTGCCGTCCTTGACGATGGCGAGGGACATTCCGGGAATTCCCAGCGCGATGCGCCGCGCTTCGACCTTGTCCTCGATCGCCTGCAGCGATTTCGAAAGGTCGGAGGATGCCTGCGCGGCGCTCGTTTGGGCATACCCGAACTCGGGGACGACGGCCGCGAAAAATGTGAAAAGCAATGAAAGCGAAAGAACTTGGCGTACGAATCTCGATTTGATCATAAATGGCTCCGTTGCGAACTGTTTACCGAAGGGACTAATACGCTGCAGATGGTAGATTTGTTCTCGGTTTCACCGTAGGCGGGGTTGGCGCGCGTTGGCCTGATCGGTCCCGCAAGACGTCGCGTCTGCCAGCGGCCGATTATGATAGAATGACGTCGATGGGACTTGCGAAACTGAGAACGAAGATCGGCGTCGAGGACTATCTCGAGGGTGAAAAGAGCAGCAACGTCAGGCACGAATATCTTGACGGCGAGGTCTATGCGATGGCCGGAGCGAGCGACCGGCATCATCGGATCTCGCTGAATCTGGCAAAAAAGCTTGACGATCATCTGCAGGACTCGAAATGCGAATCGTTCATGGCCGAGATGAAACTTCGCACCGACGAGAAGACGTTCTACTATCCGGATGTCTTTGTCAGTTGCGAAAGAGATCCGTCAAGCCGGTACTTTCGCGAAGAAGCGGTGCTTGTCATCGAGGTCGTCTCCGAATCGACCCGACAGATCGACCGGCGCGAAAAGCTCCGCGTCTACCAGTCGATCCCGACCCTTCGAGAATACGTCGTTGTCGAACAGGCGAAGATGAAGATCGAGATCCACCGCCGCCTGGACGACGGGCGTTGGCTGACAAGGATCTACAACCACAACGATCTCGATGAGATCATCACTTTCGAATCGGTCGGCGTGTCTTTCACGCTCGAAGAGATCTACCGCCGCGTCGCGTTCGACTGATCGGTGCCGGCGATCCGGGACAATTCCGCCACGATTTCCGGCAAGACGTTCAAAACGAACTCGACTTCCCGGGCCGTGTTGTATCTGCCGAACGAGAACCGGATCGAACCGGCGGCCCGTTCGTACGGGATTCCCATCGCCGCCATGACCGGCGAGGGGGTGGGGCTCTCCGCGTTGCAGGCCGATCCGGTCGAGACGCAGACGCCTTCCGCGTCGAGCCTCGCGAGAAGCATTTCGCCGTTGACGCCGGCAAACGATATGCTCGACGTGTTCGGCAGGCGAAACGCCGGATCCGAAGTGCCGTTTAACCGAGAATTTGGAATTTTTTGCAAAATTTCGTTCTCGAACCGATCGCGGAACCGACGGACATCATCCATTCTCGACAGATCAGACGCCAATTCCGAGGCTTTTCCGATTCCGGCGATCTGGTGCACGGCTTCCGTTCCGGCACGCCGCCCGCGTTCCTGTCCGCCGCCGATCGCTTGCGGAACGATCCCGGCACCGCGCCGGATGTACAGCGCGCCGATCCCTTTCGGACCGTGAAATTTGTGCGCCGAGATCGCGAGAAGGTCGATCGCGGTCGACCGGACATCGATCCCGATCTTGCCTGCGGCGTTGACGGCATCGACGTGGAAAAGCGCGTCCGAATGCCTCTTGACGATCTCCGCCAGTTCCGCGACCGGGAACAGGATTCCGGTTTCGTTGTTCGCAAGCATGACCGAAACAAGCGCCGTGTCCGGTCGCAGTTCGCGCCGAAGTTGTTCGGGATCGAGCGCGCCGCCGGAATCGACGTCGAGCCACGAGATCTCGAAGCCGCGCTTCGCCAGCACCTCGCACGTCCGGCGCACGGCCTCGTGTTCGACGCGTGTCGTGATCACGTGCCGCTTGTCGGGAGCGGACGCGAGGGCGCCTCTTATGGCCCAATTGTCGCCTTCGGTTCCGCCGGAAGTGAACACGATCTCGTCGGCGTGTCCGGCGCCGACAAGCGAGGCAACCTGTTCGCGCGAAGAATCAACTATGTCTCTGGCGGCGCGCCCGACCGAATGCGCGGACGACGGATTGCCGTAGTTTTCGGCAAGGAACGGCAACATCGCCGCGGCGACTTCCGGCGCGACGGCGGTCGTCGCGTTGTTGTCAAAATAAATAACCGGCATTGATTGATAATTGTTATTGCATATTTGATAATGTCAAACTGTCCGCCGCCGTTGCGCGCCTCCGATTTCTGAAACGAAACGCCGCAGGCCCGCGGCGCAGATTGCGAACTTGTGAGAACGATATTACGAATCACTGAAGCCACCGGCAGATCCTGGGATGTCGATCTCGAGCCGAGGCGCGTTTACACCATCGGCCGCGCGAAAGAGAACGACATCGTCCTCAACGACCGCAGGGTCTCGCGGCATCACGCGCACGTCGTCAC
Organism: uncultured Blastocatellaceae bacterium; assembly: GCA_964487505.1. Lineage (GTDB taxonomy): Bacteria > Acidobacteriota > Blastocatellia > Pyrinomonadales > Pyrinomonadaceae > JAFDVJ01. The sequence goes on from CAZARD010000036.1 coordinate 10,206, forward strand.
GGACTCGGGTTCGGTGACGATCGTCGACGGCGTGCTCGTTGACGGCGAGATCAAACGATCGGTAAACCGGGTCTACGTAAACGGTCTTCCGACGTTTGAAAAGTTGCTCGACGAAGGAGATGTCATCACGATCGGCGAGACCAACCTCGCCTTCGCGCACGCCGGCGACGTCGTCCCACCGATCACCGAAGTTCCGCCTGCGGCAACTGACGAATCGCCGTCGGTCGCGGCGCCGGTGAGCCCGGTTTCGGCGACTGCGTTGCGTTACGATGACCGACCGCTGGGGCAGACACAATTGTTGCTGTCAGCCGACAAGATCATCAGTTCGAGCATGCCGTCGATGCAGGCCGAGCTCGCGTCGCCGGGCGAACTCAAGATGCTCCGGCGCAAGGCCCAGACGCTCCAGATGCTTTACGATCTGAGCAAAACGCTGGGCAACGTCTTCGATCTCAAGGAGATCTTTATGCGGGCGACCGACCTTATCTTTCGCGGAACGCCAGCTGATCGCGTCGTCGCTTTGCTCGCCGACGAAACGATCGACGGACGGATCCTCGATTACTCGCTCGTGCCGATCGCGATGAAGGTCCGCGACGCGCAGCTTGAGAAACTGACGGAAAAGATGACGATCTCGCGGACGATCACGCAGCGCGTGATGCGCGAGAAGGTCGCGCTGCTGTCGCAGGATGCGAAGACCGACGAGAAATTCGTCGGCGCCGAGTCGATCGTTTCTCAGGGCGTGCGTTCGACGATCTGCGCGCCGCTGCTGACCGAGTCGAACGTGCACGGCGTCGTTTATGCCGATCGTCTGGATCCATTCGCGTCGTTCAACTCGGAGGACCTCGAGTTGATCTCGGCGGTCGCAGCGCAGACGGCGGTTTCGGTCGAAATGGTCAAGGCGCACAAGCGGCTTGCGCGGGAAGAGGTCGCCCGCGCCAACTACAGCCGGTTCATGCCGGAGTACGTCGTAAAGCAGTTGCTGGAGAACCCCAATTCGTTTAGACTGGGGGGCGTTAATCAGAAGATAACCGTGTTGTTTGCCGATATCCGCGGCTTTACCGCGTTCTCGGAAAGAGAGAATCCGGAGAAGATCGTCGGACTTCTGAACCGCTATTTCACGGCGATGAGCGAGATCATCTTTGCGTACGGCGGAACCCTTGACAAGTACATCGGCGATGGTCTGATGGCCCTTTTCGGGGCACCGAATGCGTCGCCGGAGGATGCCAAGAACGCGCTGACGACGGCGGTCGCGATGCAGAAGCGGCTCGTCGACCTGAATCGGGAGTTGGCGGCCGACGGCCTGAAGGGAATCGAGATCGGCATCGGGATGCACACCGGCGTCGCGACGATCGGATACATCGGGTCCGAGAAGCGGAGCGAGTACACGGCGATCGGCGATACCGTAAACCTCGCGGCGCGTCTCGAGCAGAACGCGGTCGGGGGGCAGATTCTGATAAGCGAGGCGACGGCTGCCGAATGCCGCGAGCTCATTCCCCTGATCCCCCACGAACCGTTGACGGTCAAGAACCGTACGCAACCGGTAACGCTTTACGAAGTAAGATGGAAGTGAACCGGCATCGCGACTCTCGTTAAGAGGGCAGAAATCAGCTGAATTAGAAAGGAAGTACACCGCATTATGCGAATTTCGTCACTCAAAAAGCTTGTCACCGACCTGATGGCGATCGATATGGGGACGTCAAGCACGATCATTGCGGTCAAGGGCCGCGACATCGTCCTCGACGAGCCGTCCTATATCGCCGTCAACGAACTGACGAACGAGGTCGTCGCCTACGGTCAGGAAGCGTACGACATGATGGGCCGCGAGGGCCGCGACATCACGGTTGTCGCGCCGCTCAGCGGGGGCGTTGTCGCCGATTTTGAAAAAACGAAACGGATGCTCGCCTATTTCGTGCGCAAGTCGAAGTCCGGCGCGTCGCAGGTCGCGACCCGCGCCGTGATGAGCATCGTGTCCGACGTAACGCACGTCGAACAACGCGCGATGATGAACGCGGCCGAGGAAGCTCATATCGGAAAGGTCAATCTAGTCGAGGAAGGACTGGCGGCGGCGTTCGGTGCCGGCGTTTCGCCGACCGACAAGCGTGCCTCGGCGGTGATCGATCTCGGGGCCGGAACGACCAATATCGCGATCATCGCGAAAGGGACCGTGATCAGTTCGACCTCTGCCCGAATCGGAGGCAACGAGATCAACACCGCGCTCGCGACCCACATCCGGCGTCATCGCGGTCTCCAGGTCGGCGAAGAAACGACCGAGAATCTGAAGACGAATTTTGCGTCGACGTATCTCCCCGAAGACATTGCCCGAACGATCGAGATACGCGGCCGCGACGTGCAGACTGGAAGCCCGGGCGCGGTCGAGATAACGGCGGGCGAGGTCTACCCGGTTGTCGAAGCGATCGTGCGGCGAGTCGGGCAGATGATCAGCGACACTTTGACAGAGCTTCGGCCCGAGGTGGCGGCCGACATCTACGACCGCGGAATAATTCTGACGGGCGGCGGGGCCCTGTTGCACGGCATCGATCAATATTTCCGCAACTTCGTCAATCTTCCGGTGACGATCGCCGACGAGCCGCGTTACGCCACGGTTCGGGGACTTCTGAAAATGTTTGACGAGCCGGAACTGCTCGGCCGCGTTTCGCGCAACGAACTGAGTCTCCTGCAAAACGCCGAGATCCAGTTCGAAGCCTGATCGCCGCGAAATCCTTTTTCGAGTCGAGAACAAATGTTCCGTTTTCTCGAGGTCTTCAAACGGCAACTCCTGCTCGCGCATATTTCGGGGATTCCGGTGCGGATCGATCTGCGTTGGATATTCGTCTTTGCGCTGATGTCTTGGGTCACGGCCTCGAACCTGACGCCGAAGTACGTCGAGAACTTCGGCGCCGCGGTATTGGTGGGCGCCGTCACGACGATCGTCCTTTTCGCCTCGATCTTCGTTCACGAGCTCGCGCACTCGATCGTCGCGCGCTTCGAGGGCGTTGAAGTCCTTGAGATCGTGCTCCATCCTTTCGGCGGGCTCGCGCGTTTCCGCCGCGAGCCGGACACTCCGCGGGCCGAACTGCGGATCGCGATCGCCGGACCCGCCGCGAGTTTTCTGCTCGCCATCTTCTTCGCGTTGCTGATGGCCGCGGCGGACGCCGCCGGCAACGAAGTCCTCGTCGTAATTCTCTTTTTTCTGACGTTGTGGAATTTCCTGCTCGCGGTTTTCAATCTCTTCCCCGGCTACCCGCTCGACGGCGGCCGCGTGCTTCGGGCCTATCTTTGGCGGCGCGGAACCGATCTCAACGAGGCGACGGTCTTGACCGGGCGATTCGGAAAGGTGATCGCGTGCGTGCTGATGGCTTTCGGTGTTTTCGTGATCCTTTTTCGAGGGGATTTCTTCACCGGTTTCTGGACGGTCCTCGTCGGCGTCTTCCTGTACGATTCGGCGCGTTCGATCATCGATGAGGTCCGGCGCTTCGATGAGATGATCGTCGAGGAAGCGATGCAATTGCCGGTCACGATCGAACCTTCGATGAACGTTCTGCGGTTCGTCGACACGGTTCTGCCGCAGCACCGGCGGACGGTCTTTCTCGTCGCCCGGAAGAAGGAATTCTACGGCGTCCTTCTTCTCGAAGACCTGAAGCGGTTCGACCGATCGGAATGGCACGAGATCCTGATCAGCGACGCGATGCGGCCCGTCGTTCCCGAATTTTTCATCGAAACCGACGCGCCGCTCGCTGACGCGAAGATCCTGATGCGCGAAAACGGGATCGGCGCGCTCGGAGTAGTCGATTCCGGCGGCCGTCTCGTCGGGTTTCTCCAGCGCGGCCGGCTTCGCAAACGCAATTAAGCGGAACGCAAATTGCTTAGTTTTCGTTCGTCACTCTCTGGAAGCTTTTACGGTCGGCATTCGTCCGGTCACGAAAGGGTCAGAATATTGCTATCATTGTAGGAAATTTTCCGCGCAATGCAGATAACCGACTACATTCCGACGATCAATTCAGTGCGCAGCGTGATCGACATCGCGCTCGTCTTCGTCATCGTCTACGTCGTGCTCAAACTGCTTCGCGGGACGCGCGCCGTGCCGACAGTCGTCGGCATGGTCGTACTCGCGCTGCTTTACTGGATGGCGGTTGCTCAGGATCTTTTCACGCTTGAATTCGTGCTTCGCTCGGCAGTATTTGTTTATCCGTTCCTGATCATCGTCCTTTTTCAGTCCGAGATTCGGCAGGCGCTGATCTATTTCGGCAACCGTCTTCGGTTTCCGATCCTTCGCCGGCAACGCGGTCTGGGCGAGAATATCTACGACGAGATCGTGCTGGCCGCGACGACTTTGGCCTCTGACCGGATCGGAGCGCTGATCGTCATCGAACGGAACGTCGGGTTGCGAAATCTGATCGACGCGGGCGTGCAGATCGATGCGAAACTCAGCTACGATCTGCTGGTCACGATGTTCCATCCGCCGACGCCGCTCCACGACGGCGCCGTCGTGATCCAGCGGGAGCGGATCGCGGCCGCCTCGGTCTTTCTGCCGCTGACGAAGAACGCATCCGTCTCGCGCGATCTGGGAACCCGCCATCGCGCCGCGATCGGGGTCACCGAAGGTTCGGACGCGATCTCGATCGTCGTTTCCGAAGAGACGGGACTCATCACTTTCGTAGAGAACGGCGTGATGAAGCGCAACCTTGATCCGAGCCAGCTGCGAACGCTTCTGCTTGCCGCGATGGACGTTCCGGTCGTCGAGCGCAAACGCGGATCGGCAAAGACGATGTCCGAAGAGAACGCGATCTGATCGACCGTTTTTTTGGCTCCCTTTTTTCGCGCGCCGGCTTTGTGCTAATCTGGTTGTCCTTTACTGCTTATGACTTACGAAAACGCGGTCGAAGCGGCTGATTTTGTTCGGTCGAAATTCGGCAAACAGATCGAAACCGTGATCGTGCTCGGAAGCGGGCTGGGAGCGTTTGCCGACGAGATCGAGGACGCCGTCCGTATCCCGTATGACGAGATCCCGCACTTTGCGCGATCGACGGTCGAGGGCCACGCCGGTCAGCTGGTGCTCGGCGAGATAGCCGGACGCGTCGTTGCCGTACAGCAGGGCCGGTTCCACTACTACGAGGGCTACGAGATGACGCAGGTCATCTTTCCGATGCGCGTTTTCGCATTGCTCGGCGCGAAGAACGTCGTCCTTACGAACGCCGCCGGGAGCCTGCGGACGAGTTTCAAGCCGGGGAGCCTTATCCTGATCCGCGACCATATCAATATGATGGGCGTCAATCCGTTGCGCGGTCCGAACGACGACAGGTTCGGGACCAGGTTTCCGGATATGACCGCCGTTTACGATCGCGGTTTCCAGGAGATCGTCTACAACGAAGCGCTCGAGATGGCCCGCGAGCGTTCGGTTCCGCAGTTTCTTTTTCGCGGGGTCTATTGCGCGCTTTCAGGTCCGACATACGAGACGCCGGCCGAGATCCGGGTTTTTCGGGTCCTTGGAGCCGATGTCGTCGGAATGTCGACGGTGCCGGAAGCTATCGCGGCGAGGCATTCGGGAATGCGCGTGCTTGGAATCTCGTGCGTCACGAACCTTGGCGCCGGGCTCTCGGGCTTGCCGATCAACCACGCCGAAGTGATGGAGACCGGGGCCCGGGTCGCCGAATTGTTCAAGGAACTGCTGCGGCGGGTGATCGCAAAGGTGCAGTAGGCGGTAGAAGGCGTTTGGGAGCCTGATTTCGAAGATCGCAAATCGCAAATTGCAATTCGCAAATGATAATAGGTATCTGCGGAGGAACAGGGTCGGGAAAGACAACCATCGCGCGGCGCATCGTCGAAAGCGTCGGCGCGGAAAACGTCGTGCTCGTGGAACAGGATTCCTACTATCGGAATCTCTCTGATATGCCGCTCGATGAGCGTCATCACGCCAATTTCGATCATCCGGATTCGATCGACAGCGACCTCCTGGTCAATCACCTCAAGCGCTTGCGGAACGGTCAGCCGATCGATATGCCGATCTACGATTTCGTTTCGCACACCCGAAAAGAGGAAAGCGAACTGATCGGGCCGAAACCTGTCGTCATCGTCGAAGGCATCCTGATCTTCGCGGAACCCGCGATTCTTGACCTTCTCGATGTTCGGGTTTTTGTCGACACGCCGGACGATATCCGGCTCATCCGACGGCTGCGCCGTGACGTCCAGGAACGCGGACGATCTTTCGAACGCACGCTTTGGCAGTACGAACACACCATCCGCCCGATGCATTACGAGTTCGTCGAGCCAAGCAAACGCCACGCCGATATCATCATTCCGGAAGGCGGAAATCCGGAGATCAGCACCGAGTTTCTGTGCGGGCTCGTGCGCGAAAAGCTTTTGAAGGAAAGAGGTTTGAATTGAATCAGCAAGAATTGATCGAGCTCGCCACCGATGTGCGCGAGCGCGCGTATGCGCCGTTTTCGAATTTCCGCGTCGGCGCCGCGGTCGTTGCGGACGACGGAACGGTCTTTACGGGCTGCAACGTCGAATCGGCGAGTTATGGGCTGACGGTCTGCGCCGAACGTGTCGCGATCTGGAAAGCGGTCTCCGAGGGCGCGAAGGGATTCTCGCAGATCGCCGTCGTCGCCGATACCGAGGAACTGACGCCTCCGTGCGGGGTTTGCCGCCAGATCATCTGGGAATTCTGCGGCGACATCCCGGTCACTTTCGCAAACCTCAGCGGCAAGACCGAGACCGTCCGGATGAGCGAACTCCTGCCCCGGGCGTTCGATACGAAATTCCTCAAATAGCGCAAAGCGCATTTGCAGAACCCCGCACGAAGTAAGGGGGCCGGCTTGCGGAGCGGGCCGGACTCAGCATGCGGGCTGTCGGGCGCGGCCGCGACGCCTCTTGAAACGAAATCTTCGGGATCGATGCACGACACCCGACGAACGATCGCTCCCGCGATCGGGCCCCCTTACTTCGTGCGGGGTTCTGCAATTTGCACTATTCACCAGCTTGCGGGCTGTCGGGCGCGGCCGCGACGCCTCTTGAAACGAAATCTTCGGGATCGATGCACGACACCCGACGAACGATCGCTCCCGCGATCGGGCCCCCTTACTTCGTGCGGGGTTCTGCAATTTGCACTATTCACCATGTTTCGTGGCAAAATATAGCGCTATGTTTTCACTGAGAACCGTCAAGATCGTCATCGTCGCGTCGTTTTCTGTTTTTGCGCTTGTCCTTTTCTTGTCCGGGGGCGCGTTCGTGCCGATCGCGGACGCGTCGAGCGGCGGACCGCCGACCGGCTTCACCGGAGCGCCGGACGAGAATGACTGTCGAGCCTGCCATTCGGGCACGGGTACGCCCGGACCGTTCACGATCACCGCCCCGAAGCTCTATTTCCCAGGCCGAACGTATCGGATCACGGTAACGCATACGAATTCCGACCCGTCCCGACAACGCTGGGGATTTCAGATGACGTCGATCGCCGGAATCAACGGCGCCGGAACGTTTGCCAATCTGGATTCGAACACGCAGGTCGCGAGCGCCAACGGGCGGAACTACGTGAATCATACGAGTGCGGGCACCTATGCCGGCCAGACCGGCGGAGCCACGTGGGCGTTCAACTGGACGGCCCCGGCAACGAATGTCGGCACGGTCAATTTCTACGCCGCCGGCAACCAGGCGAACAACGGGACGGCTTCCGACGGCGACCTGATCGTCTTGGCGGATTCAGTGGTCCGCCCGCAGCCGGGATTCATCGATTTTGACGGCGATCGGAAGACCGACACGTCGATCTCGCGGGTCAACGGCCCCGTGCGCGAATGGTGGTGGATGAAGAGCAGCGACCTGACCGTGCCCGCCACCCCGTTCGGGGTTGCGAGCGACATCATCGCTCCGGCCGATTTCACGGGCGACGGAAAGACCGACGTCGCGCTTTTCCGGCCATCGACGGGCCAGTGGTTCGTTCTGCGTTCGGAGGATTTCTCGTACTTCACGATCAATTTTGGGGCCAACGGCGACATTCCGGCGCCCGCCGATTTTGACGGCGACGCGAAGGCCGACGCCGCGGTTTACCGCGCCTCAACCGGAACCTGGTTCATTTCGCGTTCAAGCGACAATCAGGTTGTCATCCAAGGCTTCGGATCGCCGGCCGACAAGCCTGTCGTGGCCGATTTCGACGGCGACGGCATGGCCGATATCTCGATCTGGAAACCCGATCTCGGTCAATGGTGGCGGATCAATTCTTCGACGAACACGGCGATCGCGTTTCAGTTCGGAACCGTTGGCGATCGGCCCGTCCCGGGAGATTACACCGGCGACGGCAAGGCAGACGTCGCGATCTTCCGCCCGTCGATCGGAACCTGGTTCGTGCTCCGGTCGGAGGACTTCAGCTTCTACGCTTTTCCATTCGGCATCGCCACCGACATTCCGGTCGTGGGTGATTACGACGGCGACGGCAAATCCGACGCCGGCGTCTTCCGCCCGTCGCAGGCGACCTGGTACGTCAACCAATCGACGGCCGGAACCTTGATCCGCGGTTTCGGAGCTTCAGCCGACCAACCGCTCCCATCGGCGTACATTCCGTGACGCGAAGATCGGTCTGACGGACGTTTGAGACCGGCGCCGTTTTTGAAAGCGGCCGCCGGTTTTTCTTCGATTCTTGCTTTCCGACCGCGTTCTGAAGTAAATTCAGTTATGGAAAAGCTGAAAATTCTTCTTGGTGCATTCATTTCATTTATTCTTGTCTTCCCATCTTCGCTAATTGGTCAAAGAAAATTCGAGCCGGTCTATGATCTGCTGATCACGGGCGCGACGGTCGTCACGATGGATCGCGAAAATCGGGTCATCGAGGACGGCGCCGTCGGTGTTCGCGACGGAGAGATCGTCTTTGTCGGGAAGACCGCGGACGCGAAACGCGGCGCTCGGCAACTCGTCGATGCCCGCGGAAAGGTCGTCATTCCGGGCCTCGTGAATGCCCACACGCACGTTCCGATGGGGCTTTTCCGGGGAATCGCCGACGATCTCGATCTGCAGGACTGGCTAACGCGGTACATCTTCCCGGCCGAGGCGAAGAACGTCAACGAACAGTTCGTCCGCGCCGGAACGCGGCTCGGACTGGCGGAATTCATCAAGGGCGGTACGACGACGTACTGCGATATGTATTATTTCGAGGACGCGATCGCCGATGAAACCGCCAAGGCCGGCGTTCGCGGCGTTCTCGGCGAGACGCTGATCGATTTTCCGGCGCCCGACAACAAGACCTTCGATGATGCCGTCAAATATACCGAATGGTTCGTCAAGAAATGGCAGGGCCATCGCCTGGTGACTCCCGCGGTCGCGCCGCACGCGCCGTACACGGTCAGCAAGGAACATCTTCTCAAGACGCGCGAGCTCAGCGACCGCCTGAACGCGCCGCTCGTCATCCACCTCGCGGAAGCCAAGACCGAGACCGAGTTCATACAGCAGAATCACAAGGGGCAGAGGCCGATCGAATACGTCGAGAACATCGGGTTCCTTTCCGACAAGACGATCGCCGCGCACGTCATTCAGGCCAACGAATCGGAACTCGAGATACTCAAACGCCGAGAAGTCGGCATCGTGCACAACCCGCAATCGAATATGAAGCTCGCGGCCGGCGTCGCGCCTGTCCCGGCGATGATCAGACTCGGGATGCGCCTCGGTCTCGGCACCGACGGAGCGGCGTCGAACAACGACCTCAGCCTGTGGGAGGAAATGGACACCGCCGCCAAACTGCACAAGGTTTTCAGCGGTGACCCGAAGGCCGCGTCGGCAAAGGAAATGTTCGAGATGGCGACGATCGGCGGCGCGCGCGCGCTCCATATGGAAGACCGGATCGGATCGCTTGAGATCGGAAAGCGGGCCGATATCGTCATCGTCGATTTCAACAGCCTCAATCAAGTCCCGATGTACAACGTCTATTCGCACCTCGTTTACGCGACCAAGGCCGATGACGTCGCTTCGGTCATCATCGACGGCAAGTTTGTCATGAAAGAAAGACGTTTGCTTACCCTCGATGAAAGTGCTATAAAAAAAGACGCAAACTTATTCCGCCAAAAAATCATCGACAGCCTAAGGAAATAAACTGCGCCTTTTGCGACGCGTTTGCCTTTGGTGCCGTCGAAAACGGATAATAGACAGGTTAAACTCGGGTCGAAAAAAGTGAGCCTTCTTGTTGTTCGCTTGACCTTTACGGAAATTTGGTCGAAAGGAGGACTAAAAATGCCGCTAAATGTCAGAAGGTTTTGCACTTCGCTGTTTTTAGTTGTATTTGGTTTTTTAGCAATTTGCGCGCAAACGCCGACATCCGGCGACGTGATGCGCAGCAGGATCTCGAAGGCAAAGGCCTTGATCGCGGTTCGGAATTACCCGGCGGCGATCTACGAGCTTGAGAACATCCGTCGCGAGACCGGCGATCAAACGGTCCACGGCGTGCTCAATGTTCTGTTGATGAACTGCTATCTTGACCAAGGCGATTACAAGCGGTCGCAGGATTTTCTCAACGAATTGTTCAACTCCATCAAGGCCGGCAAACCGAATGCGGCTGCCAATTTCTATGCTGCCGCGGGTCAGGTGATCAAGAGCGCCCGCGGCCAGTCGGAGCGTTTCAAGTCTCTCGGACTTTCGGTCTCGGATCGAAACCTGGATCCGCTCGCAGTCGCCGAACTCGAGAAGATGCGCGAAACGCTCGAGAAGGTGATCGAGCAATCGAAGGCGGTCGCAAAGGATGCCAAGCAGACGGCGAACGCGTTCGCTTTGCTCGAGGAGGCCGGGAACGCGCGTTCGGTACTCGCGCGCGACGATTTCGACTCGCGCCGCTGGAAGGACGAGGTTGCCGACTCGCGCGAGATGCTGGCGAACTCCCGTGCCACGGTTTTCAACGCGATGACTGAAGAGCAGCCGGCGACGACGCCTTCGCCATCGACGGTCGCGACGGCCGATCCGACGAGCGTACCCGCGACCGTTCCGACCAACACGCTGCCGACGCCCGTACCCGACGAGGTCAAGTCGACTCCGGCCGTGTTGAAGCCGGTCGACGCGCCGAAGACCGAAACGGTCGCGGCGAAGACCGAGGACGCCACCGTTACAACGGGGCCGCGCCGTGAGCGCCGGGTCGTCGAGGACAAAACCACGCCGCCGTCTATGACAAATGCCGACGGAACGATCAGTGTCGGCTCGCTGGTCGAATACGCGGTCCAGAAAAGCAATCCGGTTTATCCCCCGACGGCGCGCACGCTGCGCCAGACCGGGATCGTCCGCGTCGAGCTTCTGATCGATGAAAGCGGTCAGGTCGCGGCCGTTCAGAACACTTCGGGGCCGAGCCTTCTCCAGAACGCGGCCAAGGATGCGATCCGGAAATGGAGATTCAAGCCCTTTGTCCGGGACGGCCAACCCGTCAAGGCGACCGGGTTCGTAAGTTTCAATTTCAACCTCTGAAACCAATCTTTTTCGAAACGAAAAAGGCCCGGAATCTGATTCCGCGGCCTTTTTTTTCTAGGAAATTCTCGCTTTATGATTCAAATCATATTATGAGGATCGATCTGCCATAGACTCAATGCACAGTTTCCCGACCGAAACTCGCGGTGTTTCAGCAGGTTTGATATGCAATCGCTCAGAGTACAAATCCCTGACGAGCGCTACCATCAGAGTCTGATTTCCTGCCAGGTGGCGTGTCCCGTTCATACCGATGCCCGCGGCTACGTTCGCGCGATCGCCGAAGGCCGTTTCGAGGAGGCGTATTTGATCGCTCGCGGCCCGAATCCGTTCGCTTCCATCTGCGGTCGGATCTGCGGGGCGCCCTGCGAGGCCGCTTGCCGCCGGGGCAAGGTCCCGGTGGTCGATGACGACGGGTTCTACGTCGGTGAGGATCGGCCGGTCTCGATCCGCGCGCTGAAGAGATTTGTATGCGACAGGTCGGGGCCCGAAGCAATACCGCCAGAGGAAGTACTGAAAAACGCAAAGGACTTTGTGCCGCCTATCGCAGCAGACGCTGAAGAAATGGCGGCACTTCTCCATTCTGCGGTCGACGGGAAACTCAGAAGGGCCGACGGCTTGCGGGTCGCGATCATCGGCGCCGGACCCGCCGGATTGTCGGCGGCCCACGATCTGGCGCTGCTCGGATTTCGCCCGACCGTATTCGAGACCGAACCGGTCGCCGCCGGGATGCTCGCCGTAGGCGTACCCGCGTATCGTCTGCCGCGCGAGCTGATCCGTAGCGAGATCCGCGTCATCGAGGCGCTCGGGGTCGAGATCAGATGCGGAGTCACGGTCGGACGCGACATCACGCTCGCCGAGATCCGCCGCGACTTCGCCGCCGTGCTCATTGCCGTCGGCGCCAAATCGTCACGAGGGCTCGGACTCGAAGGCGAGAACGGTCCGGGTGTGATCGGCGGCGTCGATCTCTTGCGGGCGGTCTCGCTGAATGAAGCGGTCGAGGTCGGTGACCGGGTCGTCGTCATCGGAGGCGGAAATGTCGCCTACGACGTCGCCCGAACGGTCGTGAGGCAGATCGCCTTCGACTCGGCGCGGACTGCGGCGCGCCTCGCGGGGACGTCGCAGGTGACGCTCGTCTCGCTCGAAGGCGCCGAAGAGATGCCGGCCGACACCGTCGAGATCGTCGAGGGAGACGAAGAAGGCATCGAGCGAAGGAACGGCTGGGGACCGACGCGGATCGTCCGCGACGCCGCGGGCAAGGTTACGGGGGTCGAGTTCCGGAAATGCCTTCGGGTCTTCGACGACGAGCGGCGGTTCGCGCCGGTCTACGACGATTCCGAAACGGTGACGATCGATTGCGACACGGTGCTTCTGGCGGTCGGGCAGTCGCCGGCGCTCGCGTTCCTCGACGGTTCGGATATCGAACGGACGCCGAACGGATGGTTGAAGCTCGACCAGGATTCGATGGCGACGACCGGCCGGAACGTTTTCGTTGCCGGCGATCTGGCGCACGGAACGCGCCTGCTGATCGACGCGGTCGCGTCGGGCAAGGCGGCGGCGCGGAAGATCTACGAAGCGCTCACCGGCGAGCGGCTCGAGCCGTTCGCGTTGACGAAGCACATTGTCCTCGAACGTTATTCACGCGAGCGCGGCTACGAATCGGTGCGCCGCGTTCCGGTTCCCGTGGCCCATCCGGAAGATCGGCTGAAACATCCCGAAACCGTCGTGGAGACCGGATACTCGGAAACGCAGGCCCGATGCGAGGCCTCGCGCTGTCTCGATTGCGGCGTGACGCCCGTCTTCGACGGCTCGCGCTGCGTTCTCTGCGGAGGCTGTGTTGATGTCTGCCCGACAAGCTGTCTCAAGATCGTCCCGCTCGACCAATTGGAATTCGCGGACGATCCGTCCGACCTGTTCTCTTCGACGTTCGGCCCGGACACCGATCTTTCCGAGAACTCCGCGATCCTCAAGGATGAGAACCGCTGCATCCGATGCGCACTCTGCGAGCGGCGCTGTCCGGCGGATGCGATCACGATGGAGCGCGTGTCGTTTTCGACGCGTTGGCAAAACGCTTGAATGCTATGACCACGAAAGCAGGAAAAGAGATCTCGAGATTCGATCCGGAGCCGCTGCCGCGGCGCGATTTTCTCGGCCTGGCGGCGATCGGCTCGATGGCCGTCACGTTTTTGTTCTCGATCTTCGGGATGCTCAAGCTCCCGAAAGCGGCGGTCACGGCATCGCCGTCCAAGAAGTTCAACGTCACTCTTCCGGACGCGTTGGCGACCGGCGAGGCGTTCATTCCGGCGGGCCGAAACGTGGCGGTGTTCCGCGACGCCGACGGAGTTTTCGCCATCTCCACGGTCTGCACGCATCTGGGCTGCATCGTCAAAACCAGTAAGGAAGGATTCGACTGTCCGTGCCACGGATCGGGTTTCGCCGCCGACGGAAAGGTCCGCAAGGGGCCGGCACCCAAGCCTTTGCCGTGGCTGAAGGTCACCAAAAGCGGCTCGGCATATGTCGTTGACGAGGAAAAGACCGTTCCGGCGGGAACCAAGGTGTAACGTATGAAAGCCACCCAGCCATCGGCACTGAACGAATTCGTCTCAAATCTCCGCGCGGTTCCGCGGCGGCTGTTCGAGGTGACATTCCGAAACGGTGTTCCAAAGACCGATCGGACCCGGTCGACGTTCATCTTCGGAAACGTATTCCTTCATCTTCATTCGGTCCGGACACACCTCTGGACCCTGCGTTGGTCGACGACCGCCGGGCTCGGAATCATCACGACCGCGGCTTTCCTCATCACGCTCGTGACCGGCGTGCTGCTGATGTTTTACTACAAGCCGTACACCGATGTCGCCTACCAGTCGATCAAGGACATACACTTCGTCGTTCCGACCGGCCGGTTCATCCGCAACATACACCGTTGGGCCGCGAACGTGATGGTCGTCGCCGTCATCCTCCATATGGCGCGCGCCTTCTACACCGCCGCGTACCGCAAACCTCGCGAGTTCAACTGGCTGATCGGCTGGGGGCTGCTTGTCGTTACGCTCGCGCTGTCATTCACCGGCTATCTTCTGCCGTGGGACCAGCTCGCATACTGGGCGATCACGATCGGAGCGAACATCGCTCAGTCGCCGCGTGAGATAACGGATGCCCTCGCGATCACCGACGTGCTCGACATCGGCGGCCTGCAGCGCGAGCTGCTCCTCGGATCGGACAAGGTCGGTGAGGAGGCGTTGATCAGATTCTACCTGCTCCACGTGATGATCCTGCCGATCGCGCTCGGAATGCTGATGGCCGTCCATTTCTGGCGTATCAGGAAGGATGGCGGACTGGCGCGGCCCGCCGATGCGGACGAACGCGTCGCCTCGGAGCGGTCGCGAAACTACCCGGTGTTCACCGAAGAGCCGACAAAGACATTTCAACTCGCGGCGTTGGTCAAAGGCAAGACTTCGGCCGTCGGAAAGGGGCCCGAGAACACGCTTCCGTCGATGCCGCACCTTTTCTACGCCGAACTCGCGGTCCTGATGCTGACCGTCCTGATCTGTCTCGCCCTGGCGTTCGTTTCCGACGCGCCGCTCAAGGAACTCGCGAACCCGCTCGTGCCGGAGAATCCGGCGAAGGCCCCGTGGTACTTCCTCGGGCTCCAAGAGATCGTCTCGTTCTCGGCGTTCACCGGCGGGATAGGCATTCCGATGTTGTGCATCGTCGGGCTCGGGCTGATCCCGTTCCTTGACCGCGAGACCGAAGGAACGGGCGAATGGTTCGGCGGTCCGGGCGGATGGAAGCTAGTCAAATGGTCGATCGTTTTCGGTTTCGCATCGTCGATCCTCGTCGAGGCATTCGCGATCCGGTTCGGCTGGCTCCGCGAATGGTTCCCGTCGATCCCGCAGCTCGTCATCACGGCGATCAATCCGGGGACGGTGCTGACTGTGATCTATGCGGCATATTCGGTGTGGCTCGTACGGCGCTACAACTCGACGCGTGCCGGAGCGCTCGCGCTGTTCACCTGTTTCTTGTGCGGATTCATCGTGCTGACCGTCATCGGCACCTATTTCCGCGGGCCGAATTGGGACTTTTTCTGGTCGCCTTCGCAATGGCAGGCGCATTGAGCGAATGATATGAACAAGAACAAGTACCTGCTTTTGTTCTCGAGCCTCGGCGTGCTGTTGCTGCTCGTCATCGCCGCGGTGTCCGAGAATTTCTTCAAGGAATGGCACTCGATCCAGGCCTCGGCGAAGACCCAGGACGGCGCGGCCGAGAAGCGCCTGAGGCAGGTCGTGAATCCGAATCTCAAGAGTTCGGACCGTTGCGTCACGTGTCACGTCGGAATGGCTCCCGGCGAGCAGATCTCTTCGCCTCTGAAGGTCGGCGCTCCGCATAAGCCGGTCGTTCATTCGCCGGGCGAGATCGGCTGCACGGTTTGCCACGGCGGCCAAGGGCTCGCGACGACGCGCGAGGACGCGCACGGAACCGTTGAGTTCTGGACGGAACCGATGCTTCCGGCGAAATACGCGTACGCCGGATGCGGAACCTGCCACACGCCCCTGAACGTGCCGAACTCGGACGCGATGGCGAATGCTACCAAAACGTTCGAACGCCTCGACTGCTACGCTTGCCATCGCGTCGAGGGCCGCGGTGGGACGCTCCGCGTCGGTGGCAACGTCACCGGAATGGAAGGCCCAGACCTGACCCGCACCGGCATCAAGGGCTACGACAACGGCTGGTACGCGGCGCATCTCCAGAAAGCCGACAGCGACGACCTGTGGCGTAACGCGTTTCGCGAGATCTCCGAATCCGAGCGAGCGGCGCTCAAGACCTTTCTCGACACTCAGATGGGCGCGTCGAAACTCATCGAGGCCAAGGCCGAGTTCAATACCGTCGGCTGCGCAGGCTGCCACAAGGTCGGGAGCTTCGGCGGCGATGCCGGCGTCGATCTGTCGCTCTCGGGATTCCGTGATCCGAACCAGCTGAACTTCTCGAACGTTCCGGGCGAACACACGCTCGAGAACTGGATCAAGCAGCATTTCCGATCACCCGTCTCGACCGTCAAAGGATCGCAGATGCCGGCCCTCGGGCTGTCCGAGGAGAAGATCGACCTGCTCACGATGTATGTTTTGTCGCTCCGTCGACGCACCTTGCCGGATGTGTATCTGCCGAAGGACCGCGTCCGGGCGATGCGCTTCGGCGCGCGCGAGTTCGTCGCGGACGGCGAAGGGATCTACACCGCGGTCTGCACGGCGTGCCACGGCGCGAAAGGACAGGGAATGCGCTTTGCGGGGCTGGTTCCGAACCCGTCGATCACGAACCCGGATTTTCTCGAACTCGCATCCGACGAGTTCATCGCCCAAACGATCGCTGCCGGGCGCGCGGGCCGTCCGATGCTCGCCTGGCGCGACCGCGAGAATGGTTTCACGAACGAAGAGATCGCGGCGCTCGTCGCGTACATACGGAAACTCGGCGGCGGCGTCGCGCAAAAGCCGGACCCGCTCCCGAGGATATGGGCGAAAGGCGACAGCGCGGTCGGAGGTCGGCTCTACGCTTCGAACTGCGCCGGCTGCCACGGCGCGCTCGGAGAAGGGATCGAGGGTCCGGCGCTCGGCAACAAGCAGTTCCTGACCGCGGTCTCGGACACGTTTCTCGTCGAGACGATCTCGCGCGGACGCCGCGGCACGACGATGCAAGGTTTTGCGGCCGGTTCGATCGTCCGGCGCAACCTGACAAGCGCCGAGATCCAATCGATCGTCGTCTATCTGCGATCGTTCGGGGCAAAGTAACTTGACGTCCGATCGGATCAGCAGCAAGAGAGAAAGATATGAAAAAAGAAATCACACGACGCGAATTCCTGGCCCGGATCTCGGCCGCCGGCTTCGGCGCGCTCGTCGCTTCGACAAGCAATGCCTGGGGGCTCGAGGCGATCACCAACCCGCTCGGCGTCTATCCGAACCGCGACTGGGAAAAGGTCTACCGCGATCTATGGGCCTACGATTCGAAGTACACGTTCACCTGCGCGCCGAACGACACGCACAACTGTCTGCTGAACGCGTACGTCCGTCAGGGCGTGATCACGCGGATCGGGCCGTCGATGCGATACGGCGAAGCTACCGATCTCGCGGGCAACAAGGTGACGCATCGTTGGGATCCGCGCGTCTGTCAGAAAGGGCTGGCATTGACGCGCCGCTTCTACGGCGACCGGCGCGTCAATCAGACGATGGTCCGGGCCGGTTTCAAGCGTTGGCACGATGATGGTTTTCCGCGCGGCGCCGACGGCCGTCCAGACGAGAGATACTTTCAGCGCGCGCGCGACGAATGGGTCCGGATGTCTCACGACGAGGCCGCGACGATCGTCGCCGCCGCGCTCAAGAACATCGCCGAGACCTACACCGGCGACGAGGGCAAACGGCGTCTCAAGGAACAGCATTACGACGAGGCGACGATCGAGGCGACGAACGGCATCGGGACGCAGGTGATGAAGTTCCGCGGCGGAATGCCGTTGCTCGGCATCACGCGCGTCTTCGGGATGTACCGGTTCGCGAACTCGATGGCGTTGCTCGACGCGAAGATCCGCGGCGTCGGCCCGGATCAGGCGGTCGGCGGCAAGGGTTTCGACAACTACTCGTGGCACACGGACCTTCCGCCCGGACATCCGATGGTCTCGGGGCAGCAGACCATCGAATTCGATCTCAGCTCGGTCGAGCACGCAAAGACGCTCGTCGTTTGGGGAATGAACTGGATCACGACGAAGATGCCCGACGCGCACTGGCTGACCGAGGCGCGCGTCAAGGGAACGAAGATCATCGTCATCGCGTGCGAGTACTCGGCGACCGCCACGAAAGGCGACGATGTCGTCGTCGTCAGGCCGGGGACGACGCCGGCGCTGGCGCTCGGATTCGCGAACGTCATCTTTCAGGAGAAGCTGTACGACGACAAATACGTCCGCGAATGGACCGATATGCCGATCCTTGTTCGGCTCGACAGCCTCAAATACCTGAAGGCGAGCGATGTCTTCGGCGGTGCGCCGGCCGATCTGAAGTCGACGTTTCTCGTGCGCGAGGGCGAAAAGGAACCGCCGCCGGCGATGCAGACGACGCAGAACGTGGTCCCTGAAAAGCTCCGCAACGAATGGGGCGACTACGTCTTCTGGAACGCGAAGACCGGAGCTCCCGAGGCCCTCAACCGCGACCAAGTCGGCAAAAACTCGAAGACCGTCGACGCGCAGCTTGAGGGCGCGGTCGAGGTCACGCTCGCCGACGGCAGCCGGGTGAAATGCCGGCCTGTCTTCGATCTGGTAAAGGAATACGCGGCACACTTCGATCCGCGGACGGTCGAGGAGATCACTTGGGCGCCGGCGTCGTCGGTCGAGAAATTGGCGCGGCATTTCGCAAAGGAACCCGGTACGACCCTATTCGCGGTCGGAATGGGGCCGAATCAGTTCTTCAACAGCGACAACAAGGACCGCGACACGATGCTGCTCGCGGCGCTTACCGGAAACATCGGGAAGATCGGCGGGAACATCGGATCGTACGCCGGGAACTATCGCGTCGCGCTGTTCAACGGCGCTCCGCAGTGGATCAACGAGAACCCGTTCGACATCGAGCTCGACCCTGCCAAGCCGGCGCGGCCGAAACAATACTGGAAACCCGAATCGGCGCATTACTACAATCACGAAGACCATCCGCTCCGTGTCGGCGACAAGCTCCTGACCGGCAAAACGCATATGCCCTGCCCGACCAAGGCGCTGTGGTTCGCGAACGCCAACTCGATCCTCGGCAACGTCAAATGGCATTACAACCAGGTTTTCAATGCCTTGCCGCGGATCGAGATGATCGCCGTCAACGAATGGTGGTGGTCGACATCGTGCGAATGGGCCGATGTCGTGTTCGGCGTCGATTCGTGGGCGGAGCTCAAGCATCCGGATATGACGGCGTCGGTCACGAATCCGTTCCTGTTGGTCTTTCCGAAAACGCCGATCGAACGGATTTTCAACACGATGGGCGACATCGAGGTCTACGCTCTGGTGGCGTCGAAAATGGCCGAACTGACGGGCGACCAGCGGTTCAACGACTACTGGAAGTTCGTCCGCGAGGGAAACACCGAGGTCCATCTGCAGCGGATACTCGACAACTCGACGAACACGAAAGGATACAAGTTCGCCGATCTCCACGCGAAAGCCATCGAAGGGGTTCCGGCGCTGATGAACAGCCGGACGACGCCGAAGAACGTCGGTTACGATCAACTGACCGATTCGACGCCGTGGTACACGAAGAGCGGCCGGCTCGAGTTCTACCGCGAGGAGGACGAGTTCATCGAGGCCGGCGAGAATCTGCCGGTACACCGTGAGCCGGTCGATTCGACGTTCTACGAGCCGAACATCATCATCGCGCCGCCGCACGAGGCGCTGCGGCCGTCGGGTCCCGAAGCCTACGGCGCGAAGCGCGACGATCTGTCGTGCGAGACGCGCTGCGGGCGGAACGTCGTCTACACCTGGGCCGAGGCGAAGACGAAGCCGCATCCGCTGATCAAAGACGGCTTCAAGTTCATCTTCCACACGCCCAAATACCGTCACGGATCGCACACGACTCCGATCGACACCGATATGGTCGCGATTCTTTTCGGTCCGTTCGGCGATATCTACCGCCGCGACAAGCGTGCTCCGTTCGTGACCGAAGGGTACGTCGACATCAATCCGCTCGACGCCCAGGAGATCGGTGTCGGCGACGGCGATTACGTTTGGATCGATCCTGATCCGGAGGACCGGCCGTTTCGCGGCTGGAAGGAAAGAAAGGCGGACTTCGAGGTCGCGAGGCTGATCTGCCGGGCCCGGTATTATCCAGGCACGCCCCGCGGCGTGACCCGGATGTGGTTCAACATGTACGCCGCGACGCCGGGATCGGTCAAAGGCCAAAAGGAACGCAAGGACGGCCTGGCGAAGAACGATCTGACGAATTATCAGGCGATGTTCCGGTCGGGATCGCACCAGTCGGCGACGCGCGGATGGCTCAAGCCGACCTGGATGACCGATTCGCTGGTCCGCAAGGGAATGTTCGGCCAGGCGATCGGCAAGGGCTTCGCGCCCGACATCCATTGCCCGACCGGCGCGCCGCGCGAATCGTTCGTCAAGATCACGAAGGCGGAGGCCGGAGGGATCGGCGGCGAAGGCCCGTGGCGACCGGCGCAGATCGGGATCCGTCCGAAAACGGAATCCGACGCGATGAAGAAATATCTTTCGGGCGGCTTTCTGAAAAGCTGATCGCCGAATTTGCGGATCGGTGTGAAATTCAGCCGATCAAGACCGACACACGAAGGAGAAAGAATCAATATGGCCCGCGTTTACAATTGGCAGCTTGGTCGCGAGATGTCTTACTGGTATCCGGAAAGCCGGCCCAAGAAGCAGTTCGCCGCGGTTTTCGACATCAACAAATGCATCGCCTGCCAGACCTGCACGCTGGCCTGCAAAACGACCTGGACCTCGGGCAAGGGCCAGGAGTACATGCTTTGGAACAATGTCGAGTCAAAGCCCTACGGGTTCTATCCGCTCGCCTGGGACCTGAAGCTTCTCGAGATGCTCGACGGCCAGAAGTGGAACGAGGCCGGCGAGAAGCCGGTCTACGACGGCAGCACGATCTTCGAGTCGGCGCCGGCCGGCGAGCGCGTCCTCGGCTGGCGTCCGGCGGATGAGGACTATGCGTATCCGAACGTCGGCGAGGACGATTGCGCGGGCGGAGTCGACGGCGGCGCGAACATTTTCGAAACGCACAACATGGCGTGGTTCTACTATCTTGCGAGGATCTGCAACCACTGCACGTATCCGGGCTGCCTCGCGTCGTGCCCGCGCGGATCGATCTACAAACGTCCCGAGGACGGGATTGTCCTGGTCGATCAGGGCCGCTGCCGCGGTTATCAGGAATGCGTCCGCGGATGCCCGTACAAGAAGGTCTTTTTCAACATGATGACGGGCACGTCCGAGAAATGCATCGCTTGCTTTCCGAAGATGGAGCAGGGAATCCAGCCGCAGTGTTTCGTCAACTGCATCGGCAAGATCCGGATGGCGGGATTCATCAATCCTCCCGACAAGGCCGACCCGCAGAACCCGATCGATTATCTCGTTCACGTCAAAAAAGTCGCCCTGCCGCTCTTTCCGCAGTTCGGTCTGGAGCCGAACGTCTACTACATTCCGCCGATCCACGTGCCGACGTCTTTCACGAAACAGATGTTCGGGCCCGGCGTGGACGCCGCGGTCAAGACCTATCGCGAGGCGGCGGCGAACAAGGACGACGATCTGACCGGACTGCTCGGCCTTTTTGGCTCGAGCGAGATGTTGATGGAGCGTTGGAAACGTGTCGGCGACAAGGTCATCGGTCTCGACCCGAACGGGAAGGAGATCGTCCAGGTGCCGTTGCGCGAGGGCGTGATCGAACGGCCGGCATACGACAAGCTCTATCAGATCACGCGCGTCAACTGCCCGTGATTGCGATTTTGGATTTGGGATTTTGGATTTTGGATTTGGGGTTGTTATGAAAGCAACGATATTGGTCGCGCTTATTCTCGCGCTCGGAGGGGCGGTTGCGTGCCGGAGGGCGTTTGTCGCAACGCCTGATGTTCAGGTCATGCCGACGGCAAAGATCACGCTCGACGCGAACGATTCGGTCTGGAGCAATGCGCCGGTCCACGTTTCGAAACTGATCGCGCAGGACCTCGTCGAACCGCGCCTGATGGAAGCTTCGACACAGGAGGTCCAGGTACAGGCGGTGACAGACGGCAAGGAGATCGCGTTCCGGATCGAATGGACGGACGATTCGCCGAACGATCTTCCCGGTCCGGCGCGCTTCATGGACGGCGTCGCGGTGCAGTTGCCGGCGAAGATAGATGTCAACGTTCCGGCGCCGCAGATGGGCGAGACCGGAAAGACGGTCGAGATCGCGTATTGGCGCGCCGACTGGCAGGCGATCGTCGATGGGCGCGCGGACGAGGTCACGAGCATCTATCCGAACGCCAAGCCCGATCATTACCCGTTCAACGCGAAATCGCTCGAGAGCAATCCCGATGCCCGGAAACAGGCCGAGCTGCGATATTCGCCGGCCCGCTCGCTCGGCAACGGACGCGAAGGCCCGCGGTCGCAGCCCGTCGAGGACCTGATCGCCGAGGGGCCGGGAACGCTTTCGCCGGGTCCCAACCAGTTCTCGAAAGGAAAGGGGGCGCGGAACGGTTCGGGCTGGGCGGTCGTCATCACGCGGCCGTTGCCGGCGGGATTGACGAAGGAATCGCCGTCACAGATCGCGTTCGCGGTCTGGCAGGGCGCGCACGGCGAAACGGGGGCTAGGAAAATGCGCACGGGTTGGGTAAATTTATTGTTGAAATAAGTTTACCTATGAAGAAACTCAGCGTTTTGCTCGATATTCACGGCGAGCTTGAGGAGATGTTCTTTGAGCATCAGCGCAGATTGATCAGGTTCGACTTCGCCGGCGCGTTGCGGCTCCTCGAGAACTACGAAGCCGCGATCTCGAAGCATATCGACGACGAGAACACGCATCTGCTCCCGATCTACGCCGCGCACGGCGAAAAGTTGAAAGGTGCGGCGGTTCAAATGTTCTATGACGAGCACGAGAAGATAAAGGCGCACCTCGTGCTTTTCCGGGAAGAGATCGGGAACCTTTTGAACGATCCGGAGCCGGACAAAAAGCTGATCTGGCTGCTCGAGCGCGAGGCGTTCTTCAAGAAACTCTGCGACCACCACGACATTCGGGAGACGCGGTTTCTTTATCCGGAACTCGACCGCATCACGACCGAGGCCGAAAAGGCCGAATTGCTGGGACGCGTCACCGAGAGCTTTGCCGAACGGTAAACTTATGGAACAGAAAGAATTGACGAACGATCTGCTGCGCGAGGCGGCCGAATGGCGGCTTATCAGCCTGCTTTTTGAATGTCCGGTCGGCGACTGGAAAAAGCAAGTCGGTGAACTCGCCGCGGAAGTGGCCGATGAGAAACTGGCGAAGGCGGGCGAATTCGCGCAGGAACAGGCCGGCGAGGGACTGTATCACGCGATCTTCGGTCCCGGCGGACCGGCGCCCGCGCGCGAGATCAGTTATCGCGATTGGGTCCAGCCGGGTTATCTCCTGTCCGAACTGTCGGCCTATTACGACGCGTTCTCGTATCGACCCGAAATACCCGAAGTGCCCGATCATATCGCCGTCGAGACGGGATTTGTCGCATATCTGAAGATGAAACAAGCGTTCGCTTTGGTGTGCGGGAGTGACGAGAACGCGGAGATAACGAAAAAGGCGATCGGAACGTTCGTCGACGAACATCTCGCGAAGATGACGGAAAGGATCGCGGGACAGTTGTCGGAGTCGGATATCGACTACCTCGCGCTGGCGGCGGGAGCGCTTCTTGACCGCGTCGGCGTTGACAAGGACCGGCGGGTGCGGCAGATCCTTCCCGTTCTTGCCGATCCTGACGACGAGGTCACTTGCTCCGTCTGATCAAGCGGCAACCGGAAGCGGTGCGCGCTTGCGTCCGAGGTCCCTTTCGACGATCAGTCGGAGCGTCGTACCGTCATCATTGAGCTGCGTCCTCTCGAATCCGATGCCGCCGCCGAGGGTTAGGGACTCTGCCATATTGCGGGGCATCGCGATCGCAAGCGTCCGGTCATCGAAACTCGCGGCCAACGCCGACCCGCCCACCTCAAGCACAAAACTCAGTTCCATACCGGTGCCGAAACTGACCGATTCCCGAAGCCTGCCGTCCGAAACGAAACGCCCGATCTCGTTCTCGTCGAGCCGCAGGCGAAGCGAATCTTGTTCGATCTTTAGTTTCATAGCCGCTACGATACTTGTGACCGCCGCGTCGAGGTATGATTTGAATCATAATGTTAAGCTGTGAAACGATGAATGTTTGTGAACTTACAACCGATCTGATGAGGATTCCGTCGGTATCCGGAGACGAGGCCGCGGTCGCCGGGCATCTTCAGGCCCTGCTGACCGGTCTCGGCTGGACGGTCGAACTGCAGCCGGCGTCGGCGACCCAATCGAACGTCATCGCACATCTCAACGGCTCGCCGCGGGTGGTTTTCTCGACGCATCTCGACACTGTCCCGCCGCACATCCCGCCGACTGAGGACGGCGAGCGGATCTACGGACGCGGCGCCTGTGACGCGAAAGGCATCATCGCCGCGCAGATCTGCGCCGCCGAGCGGTTGCGTTCTCAGGGCGTGACTGACATCGGCCTGCTGTACACGGTCGAAGAAGAGCGCGCGTCGCTCGGCGCGAAGGCGGCGAACCTTCATCCGCTCGCGGCCCGGTGCGAATACCTGATCAACGGCGAGCCGACCGACAACGAGCTCGCCGTCGGCTCGAGAGGAAGCATGCGCGTTGTGCTCAGGACGCACGGCAAGGCGGCGCATTCGGCCTATCCCGAAATGGGCGAGTCGGCGATCGACAAGCTTCTCGACATTCTTGAAGACATTCGGCGGATCGAACTTCCCGAAGACGAGTTCTTCGGCGAATCGACGTTGAACATCGGTTTGATCTCGGGCGGGGTCGGATCGAACGTGATCGCGCCCTCGGCCGAGGCCGCGCTCCATATCCGAATGGTGACGCCGCTCGAAGCTGTGATGTCGCTGCTCGACGAAGCGGTCGACGGCCGCGGTGAATTGGAAGTGCAGTCGTGCAGCCTGCCGGTCCGGATGGTCGCGGTTGACGGATTCCGTCAGAAGGTCGTGCGTTTCACGACCGACATCCCGTACCTGACGAATTGGGGACAGCCGCTGCTCCTCGGACCCGGCTCGATCCTCGACGCGCATACAAAGGACGAATTCGTGTTGAAGAAGGATCTCGAAGACGCTATCGACCTCTACGAAGATCTCGCCCGCAGTTTGCTTATCTGATCTCCGCGGATCAAGAATGCTCGTCTCCATCGCAACGCGCGTCATTCGCTATTCTCAATTGGCGATTTCGGGAAAAGTAATCGTCGTGCGTGTTGCTGAGGTCGGTCACGCGTAAACGCGTAACTCTAACGGGTTGACGAAATCCGTAATCCGCAAATCCATAATCCGAGATCCCAAATGCATCGGGTTCGATCGCGGGAGCGATTTCGATCGGCAACCGTTCAGGGATGGGCTCCGGCCCAGCAGTTGAACGATCGAACGTTTTGGTCCGGGCTATGCCCGCCGACGCCAAACGGAAGCAACGCACGACCGCCCGCCTCTCAGCACCCGTTCAGGGCTGGGCTCCTGCCCGGCCGTCGAACGATCGAACGATTCGATCCGGGCTACGCCCGCTCATTCAAAACGGAAGCAGCGAATGCCCGCCGATCCATCGGCACCCGTTCAGGGCCGGGCCTGCCCAGCCGTCGAACGATCGGACGATTTAACGCGCGCTGCAAATTCCAGATCGGGTGTGGAACAAAGCCACGAAACGTGACTGGCCTTCGCCTGGACCTCATA
>CAZARD010000037.1:0-14678 GCA_964487505.1 uncultured Blastocatellaceae bacterium
TGGTTGACCCGAGATGATCGGCGATGAAATACCTGACATCGCTTCCGGTCTGCATCCGGAGTTTGTTATCGATTCCGGGGCCGTTGATATATTTCGTCAGCGTTCCCGAATTGTCGTCGGCGATGACATCGGCGCCGTCGTAGATGAATTTCGTTTTCTCCTTCGAGCCGACGAAGCACCGGTGTATTCTTCATTCCTTATGCCCGGCGTTCACCTGTATCGGGAGGGGATATTCCCAAGCTGTTTTTCCAAAATCCAGTCATTTGGCATGACTTTGCTGTTCCACCATTTTGCCCCCGATACTATCCACAACTCGCGGTTTTTCTGAATCGCATCCATCGAAGAGTCCTCGTATCCGAATTCTGTGCCGCAGCAATCACAAATGTCGTGACTCGGATCCTCTCCGCTTTCGCCCCAAGGCATATCAGGCTGGGCCAGACCACATACTCTGCAAATGAATAACTCGTTACTGGTCATAAAAATACTCCAGGTTGGTTTTCCTGCCATGAACTGCTGGATCCGGCCGAAAGAACGTACTAGGTATTCCGTTTCTTTCTACCCCGAACAAATCAGAAGTTGGATCAAAAAGAACTCGGTCGCCATTTGGTCTAACCTTTGATAGCGCCGTTGGCGGTGGACTGTCAAAAAAATTTCTGGCGCCACGAACATACTCGAGTGAGTTCTGATATTCGGGAAGATTGTCCTTGTGTTTTTTCCAGTGTTCGAATGCATTTCCGACACCGTCTAATCCTTTCTTTGGACTCGCATTCCAGATCTTGTTGGTTCGATTGCAAATCTTAGTAATCCCCGCCCCTGTTCCAACAAAGGGCAGCATTGCGGGAAGGCTCATCGATGCACCAAAATAGTCCCCTCGGACAAGACTGATGCCCCCATCAACAAAATCGAATGGCTCCCCAACAATCGGGGCACTTCCCGCAACAGCGAGACGAAGCTGCAAATCGTCGAGTATCTCATCTGCTGAACGATTTTGCGGTTCTTGGTTCGCGAACCGCTCCATCATCGCGTATTCATCGAGACCAAACGGGTCAGAATGACTTAGTGGTTTGTTCCGTACATACCCGTAAAGATTAACATCGCCGCCCGAAAAACCGATCGGGTCTTCGGAGATGAATCTTCCTAAATTGCCGTCGTACCAACGCGCGCGGTAGTAATGAAGTCCGGTGAAATCATCGTACTCACGGCCGGTGAATTTGTACCGCGTCGCAAGATTGCCGCTCGCGTTGCCGAATGAATCGTACGAGGCCGATGAAGTGACGTTTCCGGAATTGTCAGTCAGCGCAGTTGTTGACCCGAGATGATCGGCGATGGAATTGCGAGAATCCGCCCGAGCTTAGAGAAGCTATTTACGATCGATTTCTTCGATCGTCACAATCCACTTCCCATCAGTGATTCTCTCAACCTTGGTCGCCCTAATTGAGCCGTCTTCGTTGTACCAAAACAGACTTCGACCGCTTTTGCCATCTACGACTCTAATGTTTTCCGTCACTGAGTTCTTGTAGGTCTTAATGTCTTCAATCCCATTGAACCTCGTCACTTCGTGCTCCCGGTTGATCAGGTAGACCATTAGGCCGGCGGTGCACAAGATTACCAAGACCGATAAAATGTTCAAAGCTGACATTCGTCGCATAATTCGCTACAAGACCTCCAAAAAAATATTGCTTGAGTTTGTCCGTAGAAGTTCGCGTTCATATCACCAATCGAATCATCGAGATCACCGTTTTGTGTCATGTTGACTACTTCCTTCGCCGTCCCAAACACTGTCGGAATTGCCGTGTTGCCGAGATGCAGCCGAGTTGACATACAATTGACGTAGCAATGCCGTTTTCTGCCTTTGGGGTCTGCTCCAGACCATTTGATCTCCTCAGCGCGTTCCGAGAGATACAGATGAAGCGCTAATTCTCCAGCGACCGCTGCGCCTCCGCTAGCGATTAGTACGATCGGCACTTTGCCAGTTGGATCTCTTAGTATCAGCGGCTGATTCTTGACGTAGGAATAGAGATTGACATCGCCGCCCGCAAAGCCGATCGGGTCTTCGGAAATAAATCGTCCTAACCGCGCATCGTAGAATCTTGCCCGGTAGTAATGAAGCCCGGTGAAATCGTCATATTCGCGGCCGGTGACCTCATCGTCTGAGCCCGCACCATGCCCTTACCAACTCATCGAACGTGGTTATCGACTTCCAGTCGTTTTCCGAACCGAAACGTTTCAACCGGATACTCAATTCCTCAGCGAGATCGTCGCCACGAAAGTAAATTCCGCCGAAAAGAAGGTCAATAGGATTCGCCGTTCTGGGCGGTTCGGTTAACAAAGAGAGATCATCCTCAGGGCGCAACAAACCGACTGGAATATCAAAGTCAAACTCGAAAACATCAAAACACGAGAAGACGTCGTTCTTGTCCAAGCCGCGGTGCATGAAAAAGCGTTCATAAAGGTCGATTTTACTTAATAGCTCTCGGCCCGGAAATCTCTTCTCCCATCTCGCTTTTGCGTCACGTAGCATAAATCACTCCAGAACACCACATATACATTGAATATCCACGGTCGTGTTGTACGAAAACGTGAACGCCCCAAACAAAAGGAAACCTCGTGTGGCTTTGTCGCCCAAAGGCCTAAGATATCTATACGGATAAAAACCGCCGATCTTTCGCTGACCAAGCACTCGATTAGTTCGGCGGAGAATCATATTGATCCCGCTTGCATAAGGCTGGGGCTTTGAAAATGTCGTCCCGCCCGCCTTTATTCCCGTGGCAACGACATCGCTCCCGATCGAAAGGACTGATCCGGTTTCCAAAATCTCGAGTGTTTCCTGGCCGTACGGAACGATTCCACCCAGTGTCGAGAACTTATAGCGTTCATGGCAGGCCACGAGGCGCTCCCAACGGTCGGTTATTTCCGGATTCGGCATACTTCGGATTTTCGTTACCATTTTAGTATTTTCCTCACGTGGCCACGGTTCCCAACGTGAATCTGCGCGTACTTGTGTGCCCTCCGGATCGAAGTAATTCAGCGGATTGTTGTGGACGTATACGAAGAGATTCACGTCATTTCCTTCAAATCCAATCGGGTCTTCAGATATGAATCGTCCTAGCCGCGCGTCATAGAACCTCGCGCGGTAATAATGCAATCCGGTGAAATCATCGTACTCGCGGCCGGTAAAGGCATAGCGCGTCGAAAGCTGATTCGTCGCGTTGCCGAAACTGTCGTAAGCGGTCTGTTCGAGAATCGCGCCCGAAGTATCCGTCAGCGCGTTGGTTGAACCGAGATGGTCGGCGATGAAGTATTTCGAAACGCCGTTTGAACTCAACTTCAACTTGTTGTCAATTCCCAAACCGTTCTGATACTTCGTCAACGTTCCGCTGTTGTCGTCCATTACGACATCCTGGCCGTCATAGACAAACTTCGTGTTCTCGCGACCGTTGCCGACGATGCGCTGGATTCTGCGTCCCAAGGCGTCATATTTGTAGCGAACGGTCTGCTTCCGTGTTGACGCCGAAACCAGACGGTTTTCGTAGTCCCAATTGTATCGCCAGAACTCCTTGCCTTCCGCTCTGGTCGTGTGAACAATTCCATCGAGCTTTAACTGCGGCCGGTTCGAAACGCCGTCATAGCTGTATTCGACCAAATGATTAAAAACATCGGTGGAATTTTTGATGCGTCCGCGCGTTTCCTAGCCGATTTGCCGTGTTTTCATAATCGCTTATGGAAATTCTTTTTTATCAACAACTCGCTCCCAATCGCCAATATCAGTTCCAGTTAGTTGAGAACGAATTTTTAACTCATCTAAAATCTTTTTGTTTTCTTCTTTGTTGACTGTCAGTTTTTTAACTACCGCCCAATATGTATTTTCGTAGGTTGGGCGCAAATTACTTGCCTTGTAACATTCAATATCATGACAATTTCCTGAAAGATTCTTAGACATTAAAGCAAGTGTCATTAAATCTCTAGGATTCTCAAGTTTATCAATTATCTTAAT
Source organism: uncultured Blastocatellaceae bacterium (assembly GCA_964487505.1). Classification (GTDB taxonomy): domain Bacteria; phylum Acidobacteriota; class Blastocatellia; order Pyrinomonadales; family Pyrinomonadaceae; genus JAFDVJ01. The sequence continues at coordinate 3,995 of CAZARD010000037.1, forward strand.
TATTTTTTGTCTGTTCTCTTCCATCTGACTGTCATTGGAATACTTAATATCGCTTAATTCTTCCAAAATTGAAATTATTTTGATTTTTCGAGCATCATAATCGCTATTTGGAACTATATCATTTTTCAATTTGCCAGATTGGTAAGTCTGACAGCTGAAGGAAAAAATAATCAAAGCTATAAACAGAATATTTATTCCAACTTTCAAATGCGGTTCTTTATTTTTCATATTTTTAACCTCAATCTACAACAATAATCGTTCCCGCAAATTCATCCCCTTTTCGATAAATTGGCGAAGTTCCTTGCAAAATCCCATCAAATTTTTCATAATCAGGGCTCCACGGTGCACCACTTGGAAGATTTGAATCTTTTTGGAAAGTAATACAACCAAGACTTACACTACCCGGGTGAATATAAAAGTTGTCTCTGATTATTTTTTGTCCTGTGTTTGGGTCAAGTAGTTCTTTTTGAGGTTTGAAAGGACCGTCCATCGTTCCACTCTCAGAAGCATAAAGCCGATATGAAATATGTTTCCAAGGCAGGTCTCCTTTTACATCGTGGTCCTTATCAATCAGATAAAGACCTTTCGGGATAGGACCTTTACCAACCGTTGTTTCACTACATTCGCAAGCCCCACTAAAAACATTAAATTCGTTATTGCTTTTCGGGCCATACCACCAGTCCCAAATTCCCCATCCTCCCCAATTTTCTTTTACGGTGATTTTTTTTTGCGAACGGGAGAAAAATAATTTCCACATCTAAACCTAGCGGATCGAAAAATATGAGCGGATTACTCTTCACATACCCGAACAAATTAACATCACCACCTGCAAATCCAATCGGGTCTTCCGAAATGAATCTGCCGAGTTTCGTGTCGTAAAACCGCGCTCTGTAATAATGCAAGCCCGTAAATACGTCAAACTCGCGTCCCGTGTATGCATAACGCGTCGAAAGTTGATTCGTCGCGTTGCCGAATGAATCGTAAGCGGTTTGTTCAAGTATCGTGCCGCTTGCATCGGTTAAAGCGTTCGTGCTTCCTAAATGATCTGAGACGAAGTATTTCGACACGCCGTTTGAACTCAACTTCAACTTGTTATCAATCCCCAAACCGTTCTGATACTTGGTCAATGTTCCGCTGTTATCATCCATTACGACATCTAAACCGTCATAGATAAACTTCGTGTTCTCGCGTCCGCCGACGATGTAACGCTGAATTCTTCTTCCTAATGCATCGTATTTGTAACGTACCGTTTGCTTGCGGGTTGAAGCTGAAACCAAGCGGTTTTCGTAATCCCATGCAAACCGCCAGAATTCTTTGCCTTCGGCTTTCGTCGTCATATTACCGTTCGCATCGTAATTCATCGAAGTTGTTGCGGTTGCAGTCATTCGATTAAACGGCTGATAACCATAAGTCGAACTTAAATGCGAGCTTGTCCGGTTGCCTACGCTGTCAAAATTATAGCTTTCATTCGATGTGCCGTTAGTCATCGAAATCAATCGGTCAATGTTGTCATAACCGAAATTGCGCGTTTGCGACGGTTCGGCGATCTGAGCGATTTGATTCGCCGGATTGTATTGATATTGACGATCAAAAAGCGTCGCGGTCGAAGTCGCGTCTTTCAATCTCGTCAGTCGGCTCATTCCGTCATAATCAAAGGTCATCGTTACTCCGTTCGGCAAAGTCTTTGAAGTCAAACGATTGACAATGTCATAACCGAAAGTGAAATTCTGACTCGCTTCGTCGGTCAGCTGCGTCAAACGATTCACGTCGTCATAGTTGTAAGTCGTGTGAACGGCCGAATCCAATTTCAACTGCGTCCGATTCGAAGCCGCATCGTAAGCATATTCAACGAGATGGCCAAAAACATCGGTTGAGGTTTTAACCCGGCCGCGCGTGTCGTAAGTAAAGTTGACCGTGCCGTTTTCATTCGTCGCGCCCGTCAATCTCGACAAATCGTCGTAATTGTAGGTCGCAGTCAGCATCGGCACCGGATTTGTCGCCGATAGATAATTGATCTTTTTCAGACGGTTCAAAACGTCGTATTCATATATCGTTTCGCGTCCCGCATAATCGGTGCGCTTTGTTCGGTTGCCAACCGCATCGTATTCAAAGCTCATCGTGGCACCAGCGCGAGTTTGCGACAACTGGCGACCAAGCGGATCGAAGGTAAAGACATACTGTTGGTTCAAGGCATCCGTGACCTTGACCATCTGGCTCCGCGCGTTGTATTCAAAATGCGTCACCTGCGCCATTGCGTCGGTCGTACTAATCAGTCGGTTCGCATTATCGTACTCATAAATTGTTTGTCTGCCGGCCGTATCAATCCGTTTCTTGACGTTACCGACGAGATCGTATTCAGTTCTTTGATCAAGTCGGGCGCCATTGGGCGTAATCGCAGGATAGATGACCTTCTTCACCCTGTTGAACTCGTCATATTCATAATTTGTCTCGTTTCCGAGCGCATCGCGTTGCTCGATCAAGTTCGACATTGCATCGTAATCAAAGTTCGAAACATGGCCCAGGGCGTCTGTCACCGATGTTAGCCGATACGAATTGTCATAAGCGTAATTCGTCACAGACCCGCGTTCATCTGTTATCTTCGTCCGGCGTCCGGCGAGATCGTATTCGAAAAGGACAAAGGTCGTATCCGGATGGATTATCTTTTTGAGCCGATTGTTTAAGTCATACTCGTATTGCGTAGTTTGACCAAGTGCGTTCGTGACGCTTGTTAGCCGAGCCCGGCTATCATAGAAATAATTCGTCGTTTTGTTGTTGGCATCCTTGACCTGAGTCAGACGACCTGACGCGTCCCAAGTCAAAACCGATGTGTTATTTAATGCATCCTTGACCGTAGCCGGTTGGCCGATTGCCGTGTATGTAAACGTTGACACGTTACCTAGTGCGTCGGTCACGGTCAGCAGGTTTCCGGATGCATTGTAAGTATTTGTTGTCACGCCGCCCATTCGATCGGTTCTTGTTAAAATCTGTCCGAATGAATTGTAGGTATAAACTTCGGTGCCCAAAACGTCGGTGACCGAAAGCCGGTTTCCGGCAGTGTCATAAGTATAAAGCGTTTCACGGCCAAGCGCATCAACTCTTTTAACGACGTTTAACTGTTCGTCGTAGAAGTATTGCGTCACTTCCGAACCGCCTCCGCCGCAACTGCAGAATCCCTCGGTCTTGGTGACGAAATTCCGCCCGCGCGAACGGTCGATATAGACCTTCGTCACCCGGCCGAGCGCGTCGGTGACGTTCGTGAACGACGGATTCGAGTAGTCGAACGTATATTTCTCAATCTCGCCGTCAACGCCCCCGACGGATCCGATTCCGGATGTCGTCGCGCGCCCTTGGTTGTCATAATCGTGCGTTTCAAGGACGTTCCCGAGCGCGTCCTTAACTGTCTTAAGCAACGTCCGGCCGGGAGCGCTTGTCGTGTCATAGAAGAACTGATACTTCGATTGATCGAGATACGTCACGGTCTTAAGGATCGAAGCATTGCCGGGGTCGTACTCATATTCCGCCGTCGCGTTTGTTTCCGAATCAAGACTGTCGTAGATCTTTGAGATGCTGCCGTTGAGATTTGTTTTGATCGTCAGGGTGCGTCCGAAAGGGTCCGTTATGCCCGTCAGATGGCCGGTTGTCTGATCGTAGTTGATGGTCGTCTGGTTACCGTTTCGATCCCTGAGCCAGACGAGTGTTCCGAGCAAATCGAACTTATGCACCCGTCCATCCTTGAACGTGAGATTGTACGATCCGTCGGGATTTTTCACGATCTCTGCATAGAAACCCCGTGTCGCCGATGTAAACGCGTCGGTTGTTTGCCGACGTGAGAAATAGACGGCGCGACCGTTCGGAAGGGCGAGTCTCAGTTCGAATTCATCGTTCCACGGCTTTGACAGGCGTTCATCCAGAACGCTGGACCATCCGAGACCGAAATAACCGATGGCGGTTGAAAGACTGTTGTAAGTTCTTTTGATTTCAATCGCTTCACCGATTCCCGGCAATCCGTAATCGGTTTGCGCCAAATACATATTCCCGTTCGAGAGATTAACGGGTTCGCCACGCCGCATTTCACAGAACGCATCTCCTAAATCCTGATCCTTGTAAAATGACGCCGTCAAAACATTGGATTCGCGCTGACGGTCGTCGCGACTCGCGACGACAAAGAGTGTCAAGGAATTTTGACAGGAATTTCTGCAGTCCGATCGGAAACTAGCTGGGGAGTCTCAATACGGAAAACAGGAGCGTTTATGTTGATAGTTCCCGCCCGGTTTCCTGTCGGCGCGGCCTCGATCACGGAACATCAGGAAAAGAAGCCGATTGATCGCGCGTTCCGCGGCGCATTTGCAGACTTCAATTCGTTATGCAAAGATAATTTTTCTTTATAAGCACCTATGAATTTCGAATTGAACGACGAGCAACTGCAGATCAAGCACGCGATCCGGGAATTTGCCGAAAGCGAGGTCAAACCGCACGTCCTTGATTGGGACGAGACACAGCATTTCCCCGACGAACTGCGGCCAAAATTGGCCGAACTCGGCCTGTTGGGAGTGATCTTTCCGGAACAGTACGGCGGAGCCGGAATGGGGTACGTCGAATATTCGACGATCATCGAGGAACTCGGCCGGGTTTGCGGCTCGGTCGGCCTCTCGGTCGCGGCGCACAACTCGCTCTGTTCGAACCATATCTACACATTCGGGAGTGAAGCGCAGAAGCAGAAGTATCTCGTACCGCTGACGCAGGGCGAAAGTTGGGGTGCCTGGGGGCTGACCGAATCGATGGCCGGATCGGACGCGTCCGGCACGCGGACGACGGCCGTTCCGACGGAAGGCGGATGGAAGGTCAACGGATCGAAAAACTTCATCACGCACGCGATCTCGTGCCACACGCTCGTCGCCGTCGCCGTCACCGACAAGGAAAAGGGAAACAAGGGCATCTCGGCCTTCATCTTCGACAAATCGATGGCGGGATTCCGGCCCGACAAAAAGGAGAACAAGGTCGGGATGCGCGCATCGGAAACCGCCTCTGTGATCTTTGAAGACTGTTTCGTCCCGCAAGACAACATTCTCGGTAACCTCGGCGAGGGATTCTCACAAGCGATGCAGGTGCTCGACGGCGGCCGGATCTCGATCGCGTCGCTCAGCGTCGGAATCGCGCAGGGCGCCTACGAGGCGGCCGTCAAATACGCGAAGGAACGCGAGCAGTTCGGCCGGCCGATCGCCGATTTTCAGGCGATCCAGTTCAAGCTCGCCGACATGGCTACCGGTATCGAATGCGCCCGTTTGCTGACGCTGCAGGCGGCGGCGCTCAAGGACGCCGGCAAGAAGGTGACGAAGCAATCGGCGATGGCGAAGATGTATGCTTCGGAGGTCGCCGTCCGCGTTGCCGAGGAATCCGTCCAGATCCACGGCGGGTACGGTTACACAAAGGACTATCCCGCCGAAAAATATTGGCGCGATTCGAAGCTCTGCACCATCGGCGAGGGCACCAGCGAGATCCAGCGCATCGTTATCGCCAAGCAGCTCCTGAAGGCGTAAAGCCAAGTTGAAAGCGGGCCGAAGAAACGGTACTTTATCTCAATGCGAGTTCGGTCCCGGAAAATGCCAAGTCCGCTGTGCCTGTTTCTCGTCGCGTTATCGTTGGTCGTTGGCGCCTGCGGAAACAGAACGGAAACCGACACATCGGCATTCAAGAGAGATTCGAACGCCGTCGCGACGCTCTCTCAGATCGCGGCGACGATCAATTCGTCAAAGACCATCTCGCCGGAGCAGTTCGCGGCTCTGAAGAGGATTCTCGAGAAGTATCCCAATGCCGCGGACGTGGTGACCGCATACAAAGGCGCGCTGATCGTACGCGGCGACTGGACCGTTCTCGAAACGCTTCTTCGCGCGAAGTCGGCGAGCGATCTCTCGCCCGAAGACAGGATCCTGCTCGGCCGCGTACTCGTAAAGGTCGCGAAATACGACGAAGCCATAGTCCATCTTGAGAAACTGGTCTCAGAGACCCCGAACAGTTCCGATGCCCGATCGATGCTGGCCGAGGCGTACAACGCGGTCGGTGAGTTCGACAAGGCCGGCGCGCAGCTTGACGCGGTTTGGCCGCAGATCATCGCCGAGAAGCGCTTCGAAACTATGTCGCTTCGAGGTTTGATCCATCTGAATCAGAATCAGCTCCAAAAGGCGGAAGAAACCTTCCTGGCGACGCTTGCCGTCGATCGCGGCAATCTTTCGGCCGCATCGAACCTCAGCCGAGTCTATGCGCGTCTCGGGAGCGAAGCGAAGGCCGAAGAGTACAGAAAGCTCGCGGTCCGGATCTCGGATGACGCGAAGCAACGGGATCAGTTGGCATTCAAACGCGTCGAGAAGATCTACGCGGTCGAGGCCGCTTGGAAGGCAAAGCGATACGACGAGATCGTCACCCTTGTGAACGATCTCCTTACGACATCAACGGACCCGAACGAAAAGGCCGTCCTTTACACATATCTTTTCGAGTCGCACCGCGCCCTCGGCAACACGGCCGAAGCCGAAAAAGCCCGCGCCGAAGTGCTCAAACTCCAGCAGAAATGAGAATTTTACTGACGATCATTGCCGTCTGTTTGCTGGCTGCCTGCGGTCAGCAGGCCCCAAACACGCAAAACGAGTCGCCCCGCACCGGTCTGCGATTCTCGGACGCGACCGAGAAGAGCGGCATCCGATTCGCGCACGTTCCGACCCGCACCGACAACAAATGGATCCCGGAGATAATGAACAGCGGCGCGGCGGTCGGTGACTTCAACCGGGACGGCGCCCCCGACGTCGTGATAGTCAACGGCGGTTCGGTGCTTTCGAAAGACCGGCCGCAGAACGCCAAGACACGCCTCTTCCTGAACGACGGGAAGGGCAGTTTCACCGATCGCACTGAAGAATGGAACCTGACATCCAGCGGCTACGGGATGGGTGCCGCCGTCGGAGACATCGACAATGACGGATTGACCGACCTCTTTCTGACCGATCTTTTCGGCGACAACCGGCTTTTGAGGAACACGGGAAGCCGGTTCGAAGACGTGACGCTCGCGTCAGGGATCAAAGCCGACGGGAAATGGTCGACCAGCGCGGGGTTCGCCGATTTTGACGGTGACGGGAATCTGGATCTTTGGATCGTGCGGTATGTCGCGTTCGATCCGAAGACCGCCACCAAGGCATTCCGCAACCGGGTGATGATCTATCCGACGCCGACGCTCTACACTCCCCTCCCCGATCTGTTGCTCCGCAACACGGGCGGCGGCAAGTTCGTCGACATCAGCGAGAAGGCCGGGATCACAAAAGAGCCCGCAAAGGGCCTCGCGCTCGGCATCGCGGACATCGATAAGGACGGCGACCAGGATGTTTATGTCGCCAACGACACCGACAAGAATCAACTCTGGATAAACGACGGAAAGGCCAACTTCAAGGACATCGCGGGGCTTTCCGGTTGCGCTTACAGCGAAGCAGGGCGCGAGGAGGGCTCGATGGGCGTCGATTTCACCGATTTCGACGGCAACGGCCGGCTCGATATCGCGGTCCCGAATTTTCAGGATGAAACGACCGCGCTGTACAGCCAGGTCGAGCCGTTGCTGTTTCGCGAGGTTTCGGATGCGGTCGGGATCGGACGCTCCGCCCGCGCGCGGCTCAAGTTCGGGATCGATTTCTTCGACGCCGACAACGACGGCGACGAGGACCTTCTGGTCGCAAACGGTCACGTCGAGGACAACATTGCCCAAAACTCGGACTCGGTCACCTTCGAACAACCCAACACTCTTTACGAGAATCTGGGCAACGGCAAATTCTCGGATGTGACCGAATACGCGGGTCAAGCGCTCCAGGATAAACAGGTTTCGCGTGGATTGGTGACCGCGGACTTCGACGGCGACGGAGACCTCGACTACCTTGTGGTCAACAACGGGGGCACCGTGCAGGTTGCGTTCAACGACACGGAAAAGAAAGGCAATTTCGTCGGACTGCTTCTGGAAGGAACGAGTTCGAACCGCAGCGCCATCGGAGCCCGCGTCGTCGCGAGGATCGGCGACAAGACCTACGAACGGCAGATACAGGGCGCGCAGAGTTATCTTTCGGTCAGCGATTTCAGGCTGCATTTTGGCATCGGGCAGTCAGGATCGATAGATGAAATGACGGTCATCTGGCCAAACGGCGATAAGCAATCGATCGGTTCGATCGGAGCCGGCAAGTATTACTTCCTGAAGCAGGGAGTCGCACCCGTCGAATTCGTCCCGGGCGCGAAACGTCTCGAATAGCCGATTCTCTTTCGATGGATCAGATCAGATATTCCGCCGCTGTCTGCCAGACCGACCTTGCCAATCCGGTGAGCCGATCCGGGATGCGGCGCAATACGGACCGGATCCTGGCGATGATCGACTCGGCGGTCATCGGCGCGATGCCTTTTCTGCCGGTGCGGCTCGTCGTGTTCCCCGAATTCGCGCATTCGGCGCCGGTCTTCGAAAAGCTCGTCGACCTGCGGGAAAAGCTCGCGGTCGAGATCCCGAACGAGCATACCGAGCGGCTGGCCGCGAAAGCGCTCGAACACGGAATCTACGTCCAAAGCGGATCGATGCTCGAAGTCGACGAGAAGTATCCGGGCCACGTTTTCAACACCAGTTGCCTGATCGGCCCCGGAGGAATCATCTACAAATACCGCAAGGTCAACCCGTGGATCCCTTTTGAAGTTCATTCCTCGCCGCATGACATTGAGGGGTACGACGAAGAACTGTTCCCGGTTGCGAAGACGGAGATCGGAAACATCGGCTGCGCGATCTGCTATGACTGGATCTTTCCGGAAACGACACGGCAGCTGACGATGAACGGAGCCGAGATCCTGGTTCGCGTTTCCGCATATATGGATCCGTGGAATGCGTCGGAACCGATGGATTGGTGGACCGTTGTGAACCGCTGCCGCGCTCTCGAGAACGTCGCCTATGTGGCGGCGGCGAACCAGGCGGCCAGCTTGAGCCACTATCCGCCATATTCCTGGTCGGGCGGTTCGATGGTCGTCGATTTCGACGGCCGCGTGCTGGCGCGGGCGAGCGAGGGCCCGGGCGAGCGGATCGTCGTCGCGCCGATCGACGTCGCGGCGCTGCGCCACGAGCGCGCGACGCGCCGCGGCCATATGATGCCGGCGCATTTGCGGACCGAAGCTTATCCCGCGTATCGGCGTCATTTCTATCCGCCGGCCGCCGATCGGATGGGCGACCTGTCGTATGAAATGAACAACGAACTGATCGACCGCGCCAAGGCGGACCTGGAGGCGAATCGGGAATGATCCTGGGGTGGCGAAAACCGGTGCTTTTCCTCGTCGCGCTCGCCGTTCTCGGCGCCTGCCGCGGCGGCGTTCCCGACCGATCGAACGCGAATTACCCGGCCGCGATCAGATCGTTCTATGTCGGCCTCGCGGCGATGCAGGTCGCTGACGACATCCGCGCCCGTACCGAACTCGAGAACGCCGTCAAACTTGCGGACGGAGAACCGGCCGCTTGGGCAAATCTGGGAATCCTTCAGATGCGGCAAAAGGATTTCCCGGCAGCGCTCAAGTCGCTTGAGCGCGCTCGCGGTCTCGCGCCCGACAACGGCCGGATCTACGCGAACCTCGCCGTGCTTCAAACGCAGCTCGGGAATTTCGACGAGGTCAGGAAGAATCTCGAACGCTCGATCGCGGCAGATGCGAACGATGCGAAGCCCGTCTTCGCGCTGGCCGAGGAACTCGAGCGGCAAGGCGACGAGGCCGGCGCGCTCGAGCGTTACGAGGCGGCGCAGAAACTGCGGCCCGAAAACGCAGCGGTGGCGCTCGAACTTACCCGGCTCGCGGCAAAACGCGGGGACGGCCCGCGGCTGGCATCGGCGTTCGCCGTAATCAATCCGCGGCGGGACGATTGGGACGAAGAGGTCCGGAAACAGTACGCGACGCTCGACGCGGGTGTCAAAGCCAATGATTTCCGCGAAGTGACCCGGCAGATCGCTTTCTTTCGGAACGTCCTGCTGCGAGTTCCGGAGTTCCGGGCGGCGATCGACGAGGTGAAGTTCAGCAAGACGACGATCGGCGAGCCGTTTTCAAGGCCGCTGCGGATCGCGGCGCCCGATTTCAGGCCTGCGCCGCCCGACACCGGACTCGGTTTCTCCGCTGAGCGTTTGAATGACAAGCCGTCCGCTTTCGCGGCGATCGTCTTTCCGAACGGCGACGATCCGCCGGTCGCCGCGTTTTCGTCCGGGAGCGAAACGAAGGTCGGCGACGCGGCTCTTGGTTTCCCGGCGCGCGACGCGGTCAATATCGACCTCGACTACGATTTCCGAAACGATCTCGTCATCGCCGGACCGAACGGCCTGCGATTCTTCGGCGCCGACCGAAACGACATCAGCGCCGCGACGAAACTGCCGAAAGAACTGCTCGACCGGCCGTATTCGCGCGTCTTCACGCTCGACGTCGAGATCGACGGCGATCTCGACATCATCGCCGTCGCTGACGGCGGCGAACCGGTTACGCTTCGCAACAACGCCGACGGAACGTTCAAACAGCTGTCGTTGTTCGGCGACGTGAAGGGCGCGACGGACCTTGCCGCGATCGATACCGACGAGGACGGCGACATCGACGCCGCGTTCGTCGCCGGCGGCAAACTCGTGGTCTTCAGCAACGAGCGCGGCGGGCAGTTTCGCCGGCGCGA
>CAZARD010000037.1:14778-19714 GCA_964487505.1 uncultured Blastocatellaceae bacterium
GACGGCGACCAGCGCGTCAATTCGTTCGGAATCGGGGGCGAGATGGAGATCCGGGCCGGACTTCTCGCCCAGAAACGGCCGATCTCATCGCCGCAGGTCCATTTCGGACTCGGCGAGCAACCATCGACCGACCTTTTGCGCGTCATATGGGGCAACGGATTCATCCAGGCCGAGTTCGAACTCGCGCGTGACCAGCAGATCCTCGTCAAACAGCGTCTTACCGGATCGTGCCCGCATCTGTTCGCCTGGAACGGATCCGAGTTCGCGTTGGTCAAGGACGCCGCGCCGCTCGCGACGTCGCTCGGGCTGAAGGTATCGGATTCCGAAACGCTTCCGGTGACGCAAACCGAGGAATGGTACAAGATCCCGGGATCGGCTTTGGCCGAAAAGGACGGCGCTTACGAGATACGGATCACGGACGAGCTTTGGGAGGCATATTACATCGATCACTATTCGCTGCTCGCGGTCGATCACCCGGCCGGGACCGAGGTCCACGCGAACGAACTCTATCCGGTTCCGACACCGCTCAGGCTTCACGTTACTGCGGCCGCGAGCCCGTTCGCGGCGGCGGCCGACGAGTCCGGCAAGGACGTTCTCGGAATGATCGCCGAACGCGACGGAATCTACCTCGACACATTCGCGGACGGACGTTTTCAGGGTGTTGCCAGGGAGCATTTCGTCGAACTGGCGATTCCGGACGATGCGCCGCGAACGCCGCTCAAGATCATCGCCGACGGATGGCTTCATCCGACCGACACTTCGCTGAACGTCGCGATCAGCCAGAGCGGATTTGACAAGCCGCGCGGGATCAGTCTCGACGTCGCCGGGGACGACGGACAGTGGCGGACGCTCGGCGGCGATCTCGGCGTTCCCGCGGGAAAACTGAAGACGGTTGTATTCGATCTGCCCGCGGGTACGAAACGCGCCCGTTTGCGAACGAATTCCGAGGTCTTTTGGGATCGGCTGGCCTGGGCCGCCGCCATTCCTGACGACGGTCTTTCATTTGCGCAGGTGGAGCTTTCGGACGCCGAACTCCTTCATCGCGGCTATTCGGTCATCGAAAAGGCGAACGATTCGTCGCCCGAGATCCCCGATTATGAACGTATCGCGACGACGATCGAACGCTGGCGGAGCATCGAGGGCTACTACACGCGATACGGCCCGATCGGCGAACCGTTGGCGAGGACCGACGACCGTTACGCGATCGTCGCGTCCGGCGACGAAATGCGCCTCAGATTCAGGGCGCTGCCGCCGGTCCGCGAGGGATTCGTCCGCGATTTCATTTTCGTCGGCGTCGGCTGGATCAAGGAAGGCGACTACAACAATCGGTTCTCGCGGACCGTCCTGCCGTTGCCGACGCACGCCGACAGCGATTATTCCCGGCCGCCGGCATCGCTCGAAGATGATCCCGTCTTTCAGCGCAATCGCCGCGACTGGGAGGATTTCCATACACGTTATGTCGCGCCCGACAGTTTTCGGAACGCGGTCCGCAAATGAGAAACATTGAACTGAATCCAAAGAAAACGATGAAGAAACTCGTCCGGCCGCTGATCACCGTCTTTTTCATCGCATTGCTCGCGATCCCGTTCCTTCTGCGCCCTTACTACGTCGCGGACAAGCCGGCGTTCGACCGCCAATCGGCGGCGAGCCGTTACGGTTTTCATTTCGAGGAGGTCTCGAAACAGGCCGGCGTCGGGTTCACGCATACCGCGCCGACGCTTGACCCGAAGCTCGGCAACATAATGCCGCAGATCGCGTCGATGGGCGCCGGCGTCGCCGTTTCGGATTTCGACCGCGACGGTTGGAGCGATTTCTACGTCACGAACAGCGGCGAGGGATCGAAGAACGCGCTTTTCCGAAACAATTCCGACGGCACATTCACAGACGTCGCGGGCGATCTGGGCGTCGCCGATGTCAATCAGCGGGAAACCGGCGTCTCGATGGGCGCCGTCTGGGGCGATTACGACAACGACGGATTCGAAGATCTGCTGGTTTACAAGTGGGGCCGGACCGATCTTTTTCGAAACAACGCCGGCAAGGGTTTCACGCGCGTCGAGTCCGCGGGTTTTCCGGCGTGGGCGAATCTGAATTCGGCGATCTGGCTCGATTTCGACCGTGACGGCAGGCTCGACATCTTTCTCGCCGGCTATTTTCGGGAAGATCTCGATCTGTGGAACCTCAAGGACACGAAGATAATGCCGGAGTCGTTCGAATACGCGCGGAACGGCGGTCGCAAATACCTGTTCCGGAATCTCGGCGACGGCCGCTTTGAGGAGGTTTCCGAGAAATTCGGCGTCCGATCGAACCGTTGGGCGCTCGCGCTCGGGTCGGCAGATCTCAACACGGACGGCTTCGCAGATCTTTTCATCGCCAACGATTACGGGGTTTCCGAGCTTTTCCTGAACGAGGCCGGCAAGCGTTTCGTAGACGTCGGAGAACGTTCGGGCGTCGGCTTTGCGCCGAAGAGCGGGATGAACGCGAGCTTCGGTGACGTTCTCAACGACGGACGGCTTTCGATCTATGTCTCGAACATCTCGGAAGAGGGCATATTGCTTCAGGGCAACAACCTTTGGGTGCCGAAACCCGGCGCGGAACTGAAATTCGAGAACCAGGCGAACAATTTCGGCGTCGAACTCGGCGGCTGGAGTTGGGGAGCCCAGTTCGGGGATCTCAACAACGACGGAAATCTCGATCTCTTCCTGACGAACGGCTATATTTCCGCCGACAAAGGCACCAACTATTGGTACGATTATTCGAAGATCACGGTCGGGAACAACACGATCATCGGCGACGCCGCGAACTGGGCCGAGATGAACGGCAAGTCGTTGGCCGGATACCAGCAAAAACGTGTCTGGCTGAACGACGGCGCGGGTCGGTTCAACGACGTCGCGCTCGCGGTCGGGGTCACGGAAACCTTCGACGGGCGCGCGGTCGCCGTCGCGGACCTTTGGAACCGCGGCGTGCTCGACGTCATCGTCGCGCACCAAAAGGGGCCGCTTCTGATCTACAAGAACGTCCCGACGAAACCGGCGAACTGGATCGCGTTCGATCTGGTCGGCGCGAGCGGCGGCGCAATCGGCAGTTCGGTCAAGATCTTCTGGGACGGCAAGACGCAGCTTCAGGAGGTGCACGGCGGCATAGGATTCAGCGCGCAGAACCAGCGCCGGATCCAATTCGGTCTGGGACAGGCGCGCGAGATCGAAAAGGTCGAGATCCGCTGGACGTCGGGCAAGGTCCAGACTATTCAGAATCCGGAGATCGGAAGGGTTCACGTCGTTCGCGAGCAATGATAGGTCTTTATTTATGAGTGCAAACGTAATTGAATTCGAGCCGCGCCCGGCGCCGGAGATCGAAAAGATCTTCGGCATCGACACGCGCTTCATAATGCCGATACTGATCACGGTGATCCTGCTTGTCGGGCAGGTCACGTTCGGGATCCTTGAAAGCTATCCGCAGACGATCACGGCGATCCTCGTATCGATCACGCTCGAGATCATCCTGTCGCTGCTGGTCTACGGAAAATTCCCGCATCTTGCGAGCGCCTACATTTCGGGCATCAGCGTCGGGATCCTGACGCGTTCGCCTGAATTCTGGCCGTTCGCGCTTTGCGCCGCGATCTCGGTCGTTTCCAAGTACGTGATCCGCGTCCGCGGCCGGCATATCTGGAACCCGTCGAACTTCGGGATCTCGGTGATGCTGCTGATCGCGCCGTTCGCTTACTCGACGCTCTCGATCCAGTGGGGAAACAACCTGTGGGCGATGCTCGTCATCTGGACGCTCGGATCGATAATCATCTACCGACTCCGGCGCTTTCACATCACGTTCACGTATGTCGTTTCGTTTCTGGCGTTCGCGGTCCTGCGGTCCTTTCTGACGGGACATCCGGTGCTCGCCGAGATCGCGCCGATCACCGGCGCGATGTACCAGCTGTTCATCTTCTTTATGATCACCGACCCGCCGACGACGGTCAGGCATTCGAAGGGCGCGCAGATGCTGGTCGCGTTTCTCGTCGCGTTGGCCGAAATGGTCCTGCGGATGACGGAGAACGTCCACGCGCCATATTTCGCGCTGTTCCTCGTCGGACCGATCGCGAACCTGGTCGATATCTTTTGGCTTTCGAAGAAGAAAACGTGATACGCTGTTGCATCTGTGCAACATCTCTGTTATGATGACCGCCCTTCTTGATTGAAGCGGCAATTAATTGATCGAAAAAAGGAGTTAGTTAGAACTATGGAATCTGCAACCGCAAAATCGTATAACATCGCGACCGGGATCATCGGCGAGCTCGAACACGAGATCCAAACGACCCGGAATTGTCTCGAACGCCTTCCGGCGGATCTTTTTGACTGGAAACCCCATGAAAAATCGATGACGCTGGGCCGACTCGCAAACCACGTCGTCGAGATGTTCGACTGGGTCGCGGTGACCTGCAAGACGTCGCAACTCGACTTCGCCGCCGGCGATTACAAACCGGTTACGGCGACGAGCGCCACGGAACTGATCGAAAATCTCGACCGCCTCGCGGGCGAAGCGTTCGCGGCGCTCAAGGCGACCTCGGACGACGAGATGCACGAGCCCTGGACGCTCCGCAACGGCGAGGCCGTCTATTTCACGATGCCGAAGATCGCAACGCTGCGCACGTTCTGTCTGAACCATATCTGGCATCACCGCGGCCAGCTTTCGGTTTATATGCGCCTCAACGACATCCCGGTTCCGTCGATCTACGGACCTTCGGCCGACGAAGGACAGATGTAGGCGTCTGGCATTTCGGATTTGGGATTTCGCCGGTCGCAATGCGGAACCCCGCACGAAATAAGGGGGCACGACCGCGGTAGCGGGCGGACCGCCGATTCGGAAACCCGTACGAGGTGACGGGGCCCGATCGCGAAAGAGCGCTCGCTCCCGCGAGCGGGCCCCCTTACTGCGTGCGGGGTTC
>CAZARD010000037.1:19814-34614 GCA_964487505.1 uncultured Blastocatellaceae bacterium
CGATCGCGAAAGAACGCTCGCTCCCGCGAGCGGGCCCCCTTACTGCGTGCGGGGTTCCGCATTGGCCGTTTTTGCCTTGCACGACCCTGAAATGCGAAGATTCCCTTAGTCGTATGAAATTCCCGGAACTCATCGAACGCCTAATGAAGGGCGAACAGCGGGCCGTCGCGCGCGGCATATCGATAGTCGAGAATTCGCTCGCCGATTCGGGCGAACTGATGAAGGCAGTGTTCCCGAAGACGGGCAAAGCGCTCGTCATCGGCATCACCGGCGCGCCTGGAGCAGGCAAATCGTCGCTCGTCGACAAACTTGCGCTCTTCTATAAGAATCGCGGCGAACGCGTGGGCATTATCGCGGTCGACCCTTCAAGCCCTTTCTCGGGCGGCGCGATCCTCGGCGACCGCATACGGATGTCGACGCTCGGGATCGACAAGAACATTTTCATCCGTTCGATGGCGACACGCGGAAACCTCGGCGGGCTTTCGCGGGCGACGGTCGATGCGGTGACGATCCTCGACGCCGCCGGATTCGACAAGGTGATCGTCGAAACGGTCGGCGTCGGTCAGGACGAGGTCGAGATCGTCAAGACCGCCGATGTATCCGTGGTCGTGCTCGTTCCGGGAATGGGCGACGACATTCAGGCGATCAAGGCCGGGATTATGGAGATCGGCGACGTGTTCGTGATCAACAAGTCCGATCGCGAGGGCGTTCTGCGGACCGAAAAGGAACTGCAGGCGCTTCTCGAACTCGCTCACCGGCCCGATTTTTGGAATCCGCCGATCGTCAAGACGGTCGCGACCGAGTCGAAGGGCATTGAAGAACTCTCGACCGCCATCGAAAGCTACTACGAATTTCAGAAGAAAGGCGAGAATCTGGAACGCCGACGCTCGATCGCGAAATGGCGGCTTTTGGAACTGCTTCAGGAACGCCTTCTGGCCGATGCGCTTTCCGGCGACGGGACGCGCGGAGCGATCGAACGCCTCGCTGAAGAGATCGCCGAAAAGCGCACGAACCCGTACAGTGCCGTGGAAGAGATCCTGAAGGGCCGAACCGGGTGACGACAGCGGGACTTATGCGGTTTTGGCAACTCACCGGCACAAAACGGAACCGGATCCGGTTCGCGATCGCATTGCTCCGAGGCTTTCGGATCAACGCTTCTGACGTGGTCGCAAATTGAGGGTCGCGGATATCGCAAATCGAAAATGCTATGAAGATCAATCATTTAGGAATCGCTACGAAAGGAATCGAAGAGGCGCTCAAGTTCTGGGAAGATTCGCTCGGACTCGAGAACGTTCACACTGAGATCGTCGAGGACCAGAAGGTGCGCGTCGCGATGCTGCCGATCGGCGAATCGCGGATCGAACTTCTTGAACCGACCTCCGAGGATTCGCCGATCTCGAAGTTCATCGAGAAGCGCGGCGGGGGAATTCACCATATCGCCGTCGAGGTTGAAGACATCGCGGCCGCGCTCGAAAGACTGAAATCGCAGGGGGCGCGATTGATCGACGAATCGCCGCGCATCGGGGCCGAAGGTTGCCTCGTCGCCTTCGTCCATCCGGTGGCGACGGGCGGCGTCCTCCTCGAACTCGTGCAGGAAACGAAGTAGACGCGTCATAAGAATCATCCGGTTCCGGGCCGATATTTCCGGCCCGCGAATTGAATTATTGCCAATATCAGTTAAGATTAATGTTTTGCGTCACAAGAGAAATTTTTAAGTGAGGATCTAAAAAGTTGAGTAGTTTAGGAAAAGCAGTTGTTTTGTTGTTCGTAATTCTCGCCATCGGCGCGGGACTCGTCATATGGAAAGGCAAGCACGGCGGTCACGGCGGCGAGTTCAGCAGTCTTTCGAAGGAAGAGATGGAACTCTTGCTAAAGGATGCGAACCCGATGTTGCTGAAGCGTCTCGCGGACAACCCCGAGATGAAGAAACAGCAGATCGACAACCTGAAGCAACTGCTCGCGCTCGCGAGCGAAGCGCAGAGGGACAGCAATGTTTACACGCTTACTACGCGTCGGGCGCTTGAATTTATAGATTCTGCGGTTTGGGCCCAGAGCTACGACCAGGAGATCCACAAAGATCAGGGACCGATGCCGCCGTTCGGATTCATCACCGAAGAGCAGATCAACGCTTTCTATGGCGATGGCGAGCCGTCCGGCTTTTTCGGAAACGCGAACGCGCGCCGGCGCAAGTCGGAACTTGACCAATTCGTCGCGCTCAACGTCGAGATAATGAAGAAGAGCAAGGCGGCGAAAGAAGACGCGGAACCGAAGGAAGAAGAACTGAAGCAGTTCCGCCAACAGTTCGCGCAGGTCAAGATCTACGACGAAGAAGCCCGCCAGAAAGCGAAGGAAGGAGCCCTTTCGGCCGAATTCATCGCCAAAACGGAACTTCAGAGCAAGCTTCAGCGCGCGCAGTTCCTTGCCCGTCAGTACCAGGAAGTTCTCGCAAAGAGGACGGAAGTGACCGATGCCGACATCGCGAAATACCTTGCGGACCATCCGGAACTGAATGTCGCGGCCGAGAAGAAGGCCAAGGCCGAAGAGGTCCTCAAACGCGCGCTTGCCGGCGAGGACTTCGCCGCGCTCGCCAAGGAGTTTTCGGAAGATCCGGGCAGCAAGGACAAAGGCGGCCTTTACGAGGGCGTCGTCAAGAAACAGATGGTGCCTGAATTCGAGAATGCGGCCCTTGCCCTTCAGCCGGGCCAGATCTCGCCAAACCTCATCGAGACCAACTACGGATATCACATCATCAAGCTCGAGAAACTCGGTGAGGCAAAGGATTCGGCAGGACAGGTGTCGCAGACCTACGACGCGCGACACATCTTGATCTCGACGATGGTCAAAGATCCGGAAAATCCGATGGGCCGCGAAATGCCGGTCAAGGACCTCGTCAAACAGAAGCTCGAGACCGAGAAGGAAAAGAAGGTGCTCGATGAGATCATGGCCGCCAACAAGGTCACGGTCGCCGAAGATTTCACCGTTCCTCAGGTGTCAGACGAGGAATTGCAGAAAATGATGCAGAAACAGTTCCCGCAAATGCAGGAACAGATGGAAGACGGCAAGACACCGGACGCGAAGAAGCCGGACGCCAAGAAACCGGACGCCAAGAAACCGGAACCGAAGAAGCCCGTAAAGAACTAGTCGCGGGCCGTAGTTGAAGTTGATCGCCGATCGGTCACTGCCGGAAAGAACGTACCCGAGTTTCGGACGCGGTTCCTCCGAAATGCAGAGACCGTTCGGCGATCGGCTTTTTTGGTGAGATCTGACGACATGATTTTCGGCGACTACCGCATCGAGATCGTTCCAGATTGCGAGTTTCGGCTCGACGGCGGCGCGATGTTCGGAGTCGTTCCGCGCGTCGTCTGGGAAAGAAAATGCCCGCCTGACGAATTCAATCGGATCCGTATGAACATGAATTGCCTCTTCGTCGAAACGCCGACCGAGAGGATTCTTGTCGAGACCGGTATCGGCGAGAAATGGAGCGCCGATGTGGCGGAGCGTTTCGGGATCTTCCGCGAGCGTCCGTTGGCCGATTCGCTCCGCGAGATCACCGGAGTCGGCCCGGAAGACATCTCCATCGTCGTCAACACGCATCTGCATTTCGACCACGCGGGCGGAAATACGTCGATCGGCCCGGAGCACGGAAGGGTCGTGCCACAGTTTCCGAACGCGCGCTATTTCGTTTCGAAAAGCGAACTGAACGCGGCCGAGAACCCGACCGAACGGGACCGCGCAAGCTATCGGCCGGAGAACTGGCGGCCGCTCGTCGAGGCGGGCGTGCTTGAGACAAAACCCGACGATTACGAGGTTGTCGAAGGCCTGCGGATGACGACCGTCCGCGGGCATTCGGCGACGATGCAGACGGTCCGACTCGACCGCGGCGGGAAGACGCTCTACGGTTTCGCCGATCTGATACCGACGCGGGCGCATCTCCCGTATGCTTGGGTGATGGGTTACGATCTTTTCCCGCTCGAAACGCTCGCCGCGAAGAAGGAACTCCTGCCGCGCGCGGTTGAAGAGGATTGGCTTTGCCTGTTCTATCACGATCCGGACGAACCGTTTGCCCGGCTCGAACGCGGGGAGAAGGGAGTTGTTTGTCCGGCGACATAATGTGTTGGTCTTGATCCTGTCATTTCGACCAAAACGCAATTTGCAATATAATTGCTGGAAATCAACGACGATATGTTGCGTTTCGTAATAGCATTTTTCCCGCTACTGCTCTTGTTCGTAGAATTGCCAGTGAACGCCCAAACATTGGGGTTTTCACGGCAACGTCAAATCGAGGATGCCAGCAGATTGATCGAGCGCGGCGAGTGCGGAGCAGCGGAAAGGTACCTAGCGGAAGCGATTGCACAAGCACCCGCTGAGCCTGCCTTTTACTATCTTCGATCTCAATGCCACATGCTTGCGGGGCGTGCGGAATTGGCAATTTCTGATTTGACCAAGGTCATTGAACTAGTGCCGCGGATTCGAGAGGCGTATGAAAACCGAGGGGTACTTCTTCTCCAATTGGGGAAGGCGAACGCTGCCGTACAAGATCAATCTGCCGCAATCGAGATAGATCCGAACTCGTTCAGAGCCTTTAACAACAGAGGCAACGCCTATCGCGCTCTGGGCGAATTTGATGCTGCGATTACCGATTACTCGAAGGTTATTGAACTTCTGCCAAACGAGTATTATGGATACTTGGGAAGAGGCTCCGCGCTGCAGGAGAAGGGTGAATACCTCAAATCACTGCCCGATTTGAACAAGGCCGTTGAGTTTTCCCCAAAGGATTACCGGGTTTTCATGAATCGAGCAAACTCCTTGGGGCTGCTCGGTCGATATCGCGAATCCCTTGCGGACTTCGAAAATGCGTTCAAACTTAACCCGAAGTCGTTTTTGCTGTTCTATTCCAGAGCGCGTGTTTATGACCTGATGAAACAGACTGAAGACGCGATCTTGGATTACACCGAAGCAATTCGGTTGAACGGCAACTTTGCGGATTCATACAACAATCGAAGCGTGCTTTACCTCAAGTCCGGCAGGACAAAGCTCGCGATCGCAGATATACGGACGGCGGTTATGCTGAAACCAAACGATGGGGTGTTTGCATTCAATTACGGAAACGCGCTTTTTGTTTCCGGCGACAACACCGCCGCGATCGCGCAATACGATCGCGCGATCGCCGTCTTTCCTCGTTGGGCTGAACCCTACCGCCGTCGCGCCTTGGTTTATGAAAAGATGGGAAAGTTGGAACTTGCAAAGGCCGATATGTTGAAAGCCGGTTCCCTAAAATCCGAAGGATTCAACCCGGAACCGGCCAGCAAGCCGGTTTTCGAAAATTAATACAATTCAGGCTAGGTCAACAAAATGGAACAAGTAAAAATCGGAATCATCGGCGGCAGCGGCCTCTATCAAATGCCCGAGCTGACCGACATCAACGAAGTTTGGGTCGACACGCCGTTCGGCAAGCCGTCGGACGCGTTCATCATCGGCACGCTTGAGGGCGAACGGGTGGCGTTCCTGCCGCGTCACGGACGCGGACACAAGTTCACGCCGTCGGAACTGCCGTTCAGGGCCAACATCTACGCGATGAAGTTGCTCGGGGTCGACTATATTCTGTCCGTCTCGGCGGTCGGTTCCCTTCAGGCGAAGTACGCGCCGATGGATTTCGTCATCCCCGATCAGTTTTTCGATCGGACGCGCGCCCGCGCCGAGGAATCGACGTTCTTCGGAAACGGCATCGTCGCGCATATCACATTCTCGCACCCGGTCTGCGACCAACTCGGCGACATCCTTGAGGAGAGCTGCAAAACGGTCGAGGGCCTCAGATACCATCGCGGCGGGACGTATCTTTGTATGGAAGGGCCGGCGTTCTCTACTAAGGCAGAGTCGAACGTCTACCGCCAATGGGGGATGGACGTCATCGGGATGACGAACCTTCAGGAAGCGAAGCTCGCGCGCGAGGCCGAGATCGCGTACGCGACGCTCGCGCTTGTGACCGATTACGATTGCTGGCACGAAGAACACGATTCGGTGACGCTCGATATGGTCATCGGCTACCTGACGAACAACGTCCGGAACGCGCAGCTGGTGCTGAAAGAAGCGGTCAAGCGCGTTGCCGCAAAGGAAACGCCGAACCAGTTCGCCGGTGCCACGAAGAGCGCGATCTTCACCCAGCCCGACCACTGGGATCCGGAGACGGCCAAAAAACTTGAGGCGATCATTGGCAAGTAGGCGCGACGATTTTGGATTTTCGATTTTGGATTCACTGTTTGGTCGCAATCACCGATCCTCGATAGACCGATCTTTTTCGTCCAATCCAAAATCTAAATCCAAAATCCAAAATCGGCCTTCGGCCGTCTAATTTCCTTAACAACTTCGTCCGATTAACTAATTTTTGGTCGATTTTGGGATAATTCATTAACTGAGTTAATATTTCCTCAATTTGGAGAATCTATGACCACAACCACAGATACCGAAACCAAAGAAGTCTCAACAGCAAAGCCGGCAATGAAAATTGGAGTTCCGAAGGAGATCTTCGAAGGCGAATGCCGCGTCGCTGCGACGCCCGACACCGCGAAGAAACTCCAGCAACTCGGGTTCGAAGTGCTGATCGAAAGCGGTGCTGGCGAAAACGCGAGTTTTTCCGACGACGCGTTCGAGCAAGCGAATTGCCGAATCGTCAAGAAGACCGAGGACCTCTGGTCCGAAGCCGATATCATCTTGAAGGTCCGCCAACCGATGGAAAACCCGAAAACGGGAAAACACGAGGCGGACCTTTTGACTGAAGGCAAGACGCTTATCAGTTTCATCTGGCCTGCGCAGAACAAGGAGCTGCTCGACAAGTTGGCTTCGAACAAAGCGACGGTCCTCGCGATGGACGCGATCCCGCGCATCTCTCGCGCGCAGAAGATGGACGCACTCAGTTCGATGGCGAATATCGCGGGTTACCGCGCCGTGATCGAGGCGGCCAACAACTTCGGACGCTTTTTCACCGGACAGATCACGGCCGCGGGCAAGGTCCCGCCGGCAAAGGTCCTTGTCATCGGCGCGGGCGTTGCCGGACTCGCCGCGATCGGCGCGGCGCGGAGCCTCGGCGCGATCGTCCGCGCGTTCGACACACGACCGGTCGTCAAAGAGCAGGTCGAATCGATGGGAGCCGATTTTCTCGTGCTCGATTTCGAAGAGGACGGCACGGGCGAAGGCGGCTACGCGAAGGTGATGTCGAAGGAGTTCATCGACGCCGAAATGGCGCTCTTCGCCGAACAGGCGAAAGAAGTCGACATCATCGTCACGACCGCGCTGATCCCGGGCAAGAAAGCGCCGACCCTGATCACCGAAGAAATGGTGTCGTCGATGAAAGAAGGCTCGGTCGTCGTCGATCTCGCCGCCGAACAGGGCGGAAACTGCGAGGTCACGAAGCCCAACGAGGTCGTCGACTACAAAGGCGTCAAGATCGTCGGACTGACGGATCTTCCGAGCCGGATGGCAAACCAATCGAGCCAGCTTTACGGCACGAATCTCTGGCATCTGCTCAAGGATATGGGCGGATCCGAGAATTACAAGGTCGACTGGGAGGACGAGGTCGTACGCGGAGCGCTGGTCACCCAGAACGGCGAGGTGACGTGGGAACTTCCGAAACCGGCCGCACCGGCGATCCACACGTCGCAGACGCCGAAATTGGCCGCCGAGGCTGTTGCCGCGCCGCCGCCGGCCTCGGGTATGAGGAACATCGGCAGCCTGGCGCTTATCGTCCTTGGAGCGGTGGCGCTTTACGGCATCGGA
Source organism: uncultured Blastocatellaceae bacterium (assembly GCA_964487505.1). GTDB lineage: Bacteria > Acidobacteriota > Blastocatellia > Pyrinomonadales > Pyrinomonadaceae > JAFDVJ01. The sequence goes on from CAZARD010000037.1 coordinate 27,585, forward strand.
ACCGGAACCGACCGTGAGTTCATCCAGCACCTGACCGTGTTCGTGCTTGCCGTGATCGTCGGTTATCAGGTCGTCTGGAACGTGACGGCGGCGCTGCACACCCCGCTGATGTCGGTCACGAATGCGATCAGCGGAATTATCATCGTCGGCGGTATGCTTCAAATCTCGGCGGAAACGACCGCCGTCACGAACATCATCGGAGCGGTCGCGATCCTTATCGGAACGATCAACATCGCCGGCGGGTTCCTTGTGACCCAGCGTATGCTCGAAATGTTTAGGAAATAGACCATAAGGAAGGACGACAAGAAAATGGAAAACCAAGAATTGATAAAAAATCTGGTCACCGTCGCCTACCTTGTGGCGGGGGTATTGTTCATCTTCAGCCTCGGCGGCCTCTCGAACCAGGAGACGGCGAGGCGCGGGAACTACTATGGGATCGTCGGGATGCTGATCGCCTTCGCGGCGACCGCCCTTCAGATCAAGAGCGGCAGCGGGATGACGCTCGCTGTGGCCGTGATCCCCGGCGCCCTTATCGGCGGATTTGTCGCCTCGAGAGTCGCGATGACATCTATGCCGGAGCTCGTCGCGATGCTGCATAGCTTCGTCGGCGCGGCTGCCGTTCTCGTCGGCATCGCCGGTCATCTCGAGCACAAGGTGTTCAAGACGACCACCGAGGCGATGATCCACGACATCGAGATCTTCGTCGGGGTCTTCATCGGCGCGGTGACGTTCACCGGCTCGATCATCGCCTTCGGCAAGCTCCGCGCGATCATCAGCAGCGCGCCGCTGACGCTTCCCGGAAAGCACTTTCTGAACCTCCTGATGATCGTCGGATCGGTGGTCCTTGGGTACTTTTTCGTGTCCCCGACCACCGCGATGACGCCGCTCACGGCGCTGCTCATTATGACGGCGGTCGCGGCGATCCTCGGAGTACACCTCGTTGCTTCGATCGGCGGCGGCGATATGCCGGTCGTGGTTTCGATGCTCAACAGCTATTCGGGATGGGCGGCCGCGGCAGCCGGCTTTATGCTCGGCAACGACCTGCTGATCATAACCGGAGCGCTCGTAGGCAGCAGCGGTGCGATCCTGTCGTACATTATGTGCAAGGCGATGAACCGTTCGTTCATCAGCGTCATCGCTGGCGGATTCGGTACGACGGGCGGAACGGCTCCGGCTTCCGGCCAGCAGCCTGAGGGCGAGGTGACGCCGATATCCGTCGAGGAGACCGTGCATCTCCTGACCGAGGCGCGGCACGTGATCATCGTTCCGGGCTACGGAATGGCGGTCGCGCAGGCCCAGCACGCGGTCGCGGAGATCACCAAACTTCTTCGGGCGAAAGGCATCGAGGTCAGGTTCGGCATCCATCCGGTCGCGGGACGGCTTCCGGGACATATGAACGTCCTTCTTGCAGAGGCAAAGGTTCCGTACGACATCGTGCTCGAAATGGACGAGATCAACGCCGACTTCCCCGAAACGGACGTCGCGCTGATCATCGGCGCGAACGATACGGTCAATCCGGCGGCGCTAGACGATCCGAACAGCCCGATCGCGGGAATGCCGGTTCTCGAGGTCTGGAAGGCGACCTTCTCGATCGTGATGAAGCGCGGTATGGCGAGCGGTTACGCCGGCGTCGAGAATCCGCTCTTCTTCAAGGAGAACAACCGGATGCTGTTCGGCGACGCGAAGAAGAATGTCGACGCGATCCTCGCGCATCTTATCGAGACTAAGAAGTAGCCGGATTCCAGGATTCCAAGATTCCAGATTCCAGATTCCAGATTTCAGTGCATCGAGGTTTGGAATCCCTGGAATCTGGAATCTCGGCCTCCGAAAACAACCGACGGAAGGTCGGCCGCATCAAAATCCCTGACTATGAGGAAGACCGCTTTTATCCTTCTGTTCCCGATCATTCTTCTCACGACGTTTCAGGCGTTCGGCCAGAAGCAGATCGAATCCCAGATTCAGCGCGATCCGGTGCTTGAGGCTGACGCGAAACACAATCTCGATGTCGCGCTGAACTATTTCAAGACCCGCAAGGCTTACCGGGCCGTTCTGCTCCGTTTCGAGGAGACATTCGCCGCGTATCCGGAATTTTCCAAGATGGACGAATTCCTTTACATCGCCGGGATGAGCAGCCTTTATCTTTCGGACAACAAAGGCAAGCAGAAGCTCGACGCGACCGCGACGGAGGATGACAAGAAGAAGTACGATCCGCAGAAGCTCCGCGAGGATGCGTTGGTCTATTTCAACATGATCGTCGAGAAGTTCCCGCAGAGCCGATTCAAGTCAGATGCGCAAAAGGCGCTGAAACAGCTCGAGAAGTAGGCCGCCCCCTTCGGCACGTTCGAGCCGAAAGACACGGACGCCCGATCCGCAGAATGAACCTCAATCAGATTACGATTTTTTCATCTAAACCGATCGAGACGGCAAATTTCTACGAGAAACTCGGTTTGAAATTGATCGTCGATTCCCTGCCGCGGTATGCGCGTCTGGAATGTCCCGACGGCGACTCGACGCTTTCGGTTCATTCGGCAGATGCCGAGGAAACCGGTTCAAGCATCGTTCTTTACTTCGAATGCGACGATCTCGACGCCAAGGTCGCCGAACTTGAAGATATCGGCATCGAATTTGAAGAAGGCCCAAAAGATCAAGCCTGGCTCTGGCGCGAAGCGTACTTGCGTGACCCGTCGAACAATCGCATCTGCCTTTTCCGCGCCCGCGAAAACCGCAAGAATCCCCCGTGGAAGGTCGTCCGGTAATTCAGGAACACTAGCTAAGAGCTGATAGCTATCAGCTGACAGCTTGACTTCGCGCGGCTGGCATCATCATTCGGTCCACGCCGTTACGGATGAATTCCTCCAACCACGGCTTAAGCAACTGCGGGCGTTTGTGATAGTCTTTCATTTTGTTTTTCTACACCGAAAATTTGAGTATTTACAGAAGAGGATCGATATGTCTTTAACAGTTGTGGGTTCGGTCGCGTTCGATGCGCTTGAGACGCCGTTCGGCAAACGCGACAAGATCTTGGGCGGCGCGGCCACCCATTTTTCGCTTTCGGCGAGCTTTTTCACACAGGTCAACGCCGTCGGCGTCGTCGGCAACGACTTCGGCGACGAAGAATGGGCGGTGTTCGAGCGTCATCATATCAACACCGATGACGTCGAACGCGTTGCCGACGGGAAGACCTTTTTCTGGCGCGGGCGGTACGACTATGATATGAACACGGCGCACACGCTCGACACGCAGCTCAACGTGTTCGAGACGTTTCAGCCGAAGCTTTCGGACCATTCGAAGGACGCGCGTTTGCTGTTCCTCGCGAACATCCTTCCGATGCTTCAGAAGCAGGTCCGCGAGCAATGTCCGAAAGCGGATTTCGTCGCGATGGACACGATGAACTTCTGGATCTCGTCGATGAAGGATGCCGTCATCGAAACGATCAAGGTCGTCGACTGCATAATCATCAACGACGCCGAGGCGCGGCAGTTGACCGATCAGCCCAACATCCACAAGGCGGCGCGGCAGATCCTCGACTACGGGCTGAAGGCCGTCGTGATCAAACGCGGCGAGTACGGAGCGACGCTTTTCACCGACGATTCCTATTTTGCCTGCCCGGCCTATCCGCTCGAGTCCGTCTTCGATCCGACGGGTGCGGGAGATACGTTCGCCGGCGGATTCATGGGTTATCTCGCGAGCCAGAAGGAGATCAACGATGAAACGCTCCGGCGCGCGATGATATACGGATCGGTGATGGCGTCGTTCAATGTCGAGAAATTCGGCACCGAGCGCGTCGATGAACTCGACTATCCGGAGATCAACCAGCGCTTCCGCGATTTCAAGCGAATGACGCATTTCGACGATATCCCGTTCGAGCGCGGCATCGGCGCCTGATCACGATTTCCGGTCAACTTTCTATTCGGGGAAATGAAGTTTATTATGACTTTATTTCCCCGAATCCATTTTTTCCCGGAGACCGATGGTTAAGCAAAACGAACGCCTGCTCGCTGAGTTCGGCAATCCGATCCAGAATTATTTTGTCCTTGGGATTGGCGCGGCCCTTCTGTTCTGCCTGATCATCGGACTGGTTTGGTCGATCGGCGCCGGCAGCGCATTTCCGGCGGCCGTCTGCGGCGTCTCCATCCTCGGGCTCGTCGCGCTGCTCTGGATCAATTTTTCGCACTGGAAGAAACTGGGCGTCGGCGAAAGAAGCCGCCGGTTGCACTGGGACATCGACCTGCCCGAGAGCCAGCGTTTGAAACTGAGCCGCGAAGTGACCGAGCTGGCGCGGATTCTTGAGATCCCGTCCGAGCAGATGAGTGATCTGTTGTCGGCATACATCGTCGCGGAAGACCTCGCGCTGCGTCAGATCCAGCAGGAAGCGCGGATGCCGCTGATGCGCCACGTCGTGGTCGGAAACACCCCGTTCGATGCGGTCATCGTCAAGGGCGACCTGATAACCTGCGTCGAAGTCACCTTTCTCGTGACGCCGATAATCAGTCAGGAGAAGATCGACCTGGTCCTGAAGAAGGTGGCGGCGCCGATGCGAACTCTGAGAAATCTCAAGATCGATGCGCGCGTGCGGCTTCTTCTCGTTCTCGTCACGCAACTCGATGCGGCCGCCGAAGCGCAGTTGAGATCGTCCGTTTCGAAGAAATTCGGCGCGACCCCCGTCGGCGTCGACATTCGCCTTCTCGACTTTGAAGCGCTCCAGAAGATCTACGCGCTGGAATAATAGTCCCGATCCAGGATTTTGGAGCTTAGATCGTTGACCGGCTGGATTTGGACATCCAGGGCCGATCGCGTAAGGAGCATCTCCGTCCAAAATCCAAAACCCAAAATCCAAAATCCAGATTCGATTGTTTCGTTCCCGCTTTCTTTGCTAAACTGAAACCCTTTCTTATGCTTAAAGATAAAGTCGGAATGATCTTTGGTGTCGCCAACAAGCGTTCGATCGCTTGGGCCTGCGCCGAATCTTGTATCGCGCAGGGCGCGAAACTCGCGTTCACGTATCAGGGCGAGCGCCTTAAGGAAAATGTTGAGAAACTGACGAAGGATCTGCCGGATTCGCTGGTCGTGCCCTGCGACGTTACGAATCAAACGGATGTCGATGCAGCTTTCGCGGCGGTCGGTGAGAAATACGGCAAGCTCGATTTCGTGATCCATTCGATCGCGTTCGCGCCTCGCGAAGCGCTCGAGGGCGAGTTCCTGACGACAACCCGTGAGGCTTTCCTGACGGCGATGGAGATCAGCGCATTCTCGCTTCCGCAGGTCGCGCTCGCCGCGATGCCGTTGATGAAGGACGGCGGAAGCATCGTCACGATGAGTTACTACGGCGCCGAAAAGGTCGTGATGAACTACAACGTGATGGGCGTCGCGAAGGCCGCGCTCGAGGCATCGACGCGCTATCTTGCGGCCGATCTCGGACCGCGAAATATCCGGGTCAACGCGATCAGCGCCGGCCCGATCAACACGCTCTCGGCCCGCGGGGTCAAGAATATGGGGTCGCTGCTCAGCTACGTCGGAGAAAAATCGCCGCTCAAACGCAACGTCCAGGCGAGCGAGGTCGGAAACACAGCGCTGTTCCTCGTCAGCGACCTCGCCTCGGGCATCACCGGCGAGACGATCTACGTTGATTGCGGCTACAACATAATGGGAATCTAGCTATTTGGGATTTGGGATTTGGGAATTCGGATCGTGCGGTGGCGATATAGTCGTCGGGCCAACGATGTCGAACGCATCCGAGATTGAAAAACTTCAATGTCGAAACTAAAGAAGAACAAGGCCATCATCGAGCCGAAAACGATTGCCGAAGCGAAGACGCTCGAGCAAGCGTCGTACTGGCAGCTTACCGACGACGAAGTGTTGCTGCGCTCGCCCGAGCCGGATGACGACTACAAGGCGTCCGATTCGTGGCGCGTGCTTCGGATCATGAGCGAATTCGTTTACGGATTCGACAATCTGGCGACGATCACGCGCGGCGTATCGGTTTTCGGATCAGCCCGGTCCAAAGAAGGCGAGCCGGAATACGAAGCGGCGCGCGAAACCGGCCGTCTCCTGGCCGAGGCGGGTTTCGAGATCATCACGGGCGGCGGGCCCGGAGTTATGGAAGCCGCCAACCGCGGTGCGCACGACGGCGGCGGGGTTTCGGTCGGCTGCAACATTCAGCTCCCGTTTGAGCAGATGGCGAACCCGCACCTGACAAAATCGCTGATCTTTAAGTACTTTTTCGTCCGCAAGACGATGTTCATCAAGTTCTCGAACGCGTACGTCATCTTTCCGGGCGGTTTTGGGACGATGGACGAACTTTTCGAGGCGCTTACGCTGATCCAGACGCGCAAGATACGGAACTTCCCGGTCGTGATGTTCGGCTCGCAGTACTGGCGCGGGCTCTTGCAGTGGCTGACGTCGACGATGGTCAACGAGAAGAAGATCAATCCCGAGGATCTTGGCCTGATCCATCTAACGGATTCTCCGAAAGACGCGGTCGATTTCATCATCAAGACCTGCGTCGCCGGCGAGAACGGGAACGGGTGACGGATTCGGGATTTGGGATTTGCGATTTGCGGTTTTTCTGGCAGCGGTGTTTTTCAGATTCGGAGTCGTGCGTGAAGTTGGCGAATCGGTTGAAGCCGTCTTCCGACTACCGTCTACTGACTACCGTCTACCATCAACCAATGCTCATCGTTTTTGTCACAACTCCGAATTTTGAAGAGGCCGAACGGCTTGCGAGGTCGCTGGTCGAATCGAAACTCGCGGCCTGCGTTCAAGTGCTTCCCGAGATGACTTCGTTCTATTCTTGGAAGGGCAAGATCCAAAATGACAGAGAAAACCTTCTACTGATCAAGACGCTCGGCGAGAAGTTTGACGACCTCGAGGCGTTCATCAAATCGAATCACTCCTACGAGGTCCCCGAGATCGTCGCGGTCCGTGCCGAACACGTTTCGGATGATTATCTGGCGTGGATGGCCGAAACTGACAACTGACAGTGGACAGTGGACAGTGGACAGTGGACAGTGGACAGTGGACAGTGGACAGT
>CAZARD010000038.1:0-34274 GCA_964487505.1 uncultured Blastocatellaceae bacterium
CGCGCAAAGCCCGCAAAGATCGCAACGGCGACAACTACGGAGATTCGCCTCCATTGCGTCATCCCGGTTCAACAGACGTTCAGGAAACGATCGGTGTTTCGGATCTTTTTCGGCCAAAACGGCACGGGCCTGCAAAAATTGCTTCTTCCGTCTCGGTTTGAGCGATTCGAGGGCAAATCGTCTCCGACGCGTGATCCGCATTGAATCGGTTTGAATCGCACTTTCGGTTTCCTGTATCATCCAGATATGAAAACTCTTTATCCGGAAATCGAACCCTTCGATTCGGGAATGCTGAAGGTCTCGGATCTGCATACGATCTATTTCGAACGCGCCGGAAATCCGGACGGCATCCCGGTCATCTTCCTGCACGGCGGTCCGGGCGGCGGACTGATACCGACCTATCGCCAGTATTTTGATCCGGAAGCGTATCACGTGATCCTGTTCGACCAGCGCGGCTCGGGCCGTTCGACGCCGCATACCGAACTGCGCGAGAACACGACGTGGGACCTGATCAAGGACATAGAGAAGCTGCGCGAAAAGTTCGGCATCGAGAAATGGTTCGTTTTCGGCGGGTCGTGGGGAAGCACGCTCAGCCTTGCGTACGCGATATCGCACCCGGACCGATGCCGCGGGCTGATCCTGCGCGGCATCTTTCTGACGCGGAAGAAGGAGCTCGAGTGGTTCTACCAATACGGAGCGTCCGAGGTCTTTCCGGATTATTGGGAGCGTTACCGGGACGAAATTCCGGAAGAGGAGCGCGGCGATTTCATCCGCGCCTACCACAAGCGACTGACGAGTTCAGACGAGTCGGTCCGTCTCTCCGCGGCCCGCGCGTGGGCAGTCTGGGAAGGCTCAACCTCGAAACTCTATCCGGATTCGAACCTGATGGAGCACTGGGAAGGCGCGCACGAAGCGCTCTCGCTGGCCTGCATCGAATGCCATTACTTCATGAACGGATCGTTCTTCCCGTCAGAGAACTATCTGCTCGAGAACGTCGACAAGATCCGCCATATCCCGACCGTCATCGTCCAAGGCCGCTACGATGTCGTCTGCCCGATCACCAGCGCGTGGGATCTCCACAAGGCGTTTCCGGAAGCGGAGTTCAACGTGATCCCCGACGCGGGACATTCGGTGAGCGAGCCCGGGATCACTTCAGCCCTCGTCGACGCGATGGACAGATTTCGGGATTCGGCGGCGCTTTAGAGCATTCCGCCGTAGCCACGAAAAAAAAATCGGAGTATGATTAGCGAACTATGAAATTCGGCTGCCGGGAGAGGCGGCCGAAAAGAAGGCACTTATGTTTGGACTTGGTACACCGGAAATTCTGTTGATCGTTTTGGGGCTTTTCCTGTTGTTCGGCGCGAGCCGCCTGCCGCAGCTGGCCAAATCGCTCGGACAATCGCGCAAGGCGTTCAAGGAAGGAATGCGCGAGGCCGAAGAGGAATTCGCTTCCGAAAGCGAAAAGAAACTGAACTCGCCGGCGCAGCCGCAGATCAACGCCGTCAGCGACGAGGAACTGCTTGCCGAAATGCAGCGCCGCGCACAGGCGAAACAATAGCCGGGCGGCGGATCAGTATTTCGTTCCGAAAGCCAGAACCGCCTTGACCGAGAATCTGAACGAGAGGCTTCCGTCCTCTTCGTCGATCAATTGAGCGAGCCGTCCCCGGACTCGCTCAATTTCTTTTTCTCCCAATTCCGCGAACCATTCGCGCATCAGGAAATCCGCCACCAGCGGCGAATCGATGAACGCCTGCCCGTTCTCGAAATCGAACATCTCATTCGAGATCCTCGTTTCGACATCCTCGAGTCCGGCCGCCGCGAACGTGTCCTCGATACCGCTCACGGTCGGGAGCTCGGTGATGAGCTTTTCCGCCAGGGCGCGGTCCGATTCCGAACCATCGATCATCGCTTCCCAAAGAATTGAGAAGACCTCCCCGAAACTCCCGGCGGCGACCGTGAAGACCGCGACCGTTCCGCCGACCTCGGCGCAGCGCGCGGCATCGGCGACGATCTCGCCGAGACGGCCCGGGCGCGTCAGACTCGCATCGGCGATCACCGAGTCGAAATCCTCTTCATCGAAGGCCTCGCTCGAGAACTCGACCGTCGAACGGGTCACTGTGGCCTTTTCCCGCGCGATCTTGAGCAGATGCTCGTCCTCGCAGACGGCCGCGATCCGCGCCTTGCGTCCGGCGCGGTTCGCGATCTCGAGAATATGGTTGCCGGCGCCGGCGTTCATATAAAGCACGCTCTTGTCGTCCTCGAACTTGAAGTGCTTGTCAGTCAATTCCGCGAACCGAAGGGTCCAGTCGGGATCGACATAAAGGTCGCGCAGAAACGCAAGTTCTTTCGCAGATTTCGCCATAACCTCAATTAAACTTCAATCGGCGCGGCGGCGCAAAAGACTTCGGAAATTTTTTCGGATGCCCCGGTTATGCTATTTTCTATGAAACGTATGTCGAAACACGTCAAGGATCTATTCGATCTTGCGGGCCGGACGGCGATCGTCACCGGCGGCAGCCGGGGGATCGGCAAGGAGATGGCCGAGGGGCTGGCGGAGGCCGGCGCTAACTTGATGCTTTGCGCTCGCCGCGAGGAATGGCTGAACGAGACGGTCGAGGACTTCCGCGGCCGCGGCTTCAACGTCGAAGGGATCGTCGCTGATGTTTCCGATGAAGAGGCGGTCGGAAAGGTGGTCTCGGAAGCGGTCGCGAAATTCGGCGGGGTCGACATCCTCGTCAACAACGCCGGCATCTCTTGGGGCTCGATGCCCGAGGAAATGACTCGCGAGCAGTGGCAAAAGGTCATCGACGTCAATCTGACGGGATGTTTTCTGATGGCGCAGGCCGCCGGCCGGCAGATGTTGAAACAGGGAAGCGGATCGATCATCAATATCGCGTCGATCGCCGGGATGACCTCTTCGGCCAACGGTCCGTTCTACGCCGGTTACGTCGCGAGCAAGGCGGGGTTGATCGGTCTGACGCGCGAACTTGCCGCCAGTTGGGGCCGGAAGGGCATTCGTGTCAACGCGATCGCGCCGGGCTTTTTTCATTCGCGCCTCGCCGACAAGGTCATCGACCTTTATGAACGCTCGATCCAGGAGAGCAATGTCATTCCGCGCATCGGCCGCGAGGGCGAACTCAAAGGCGTCGCCGTTTTCCTCGCCTCGGACGCGTCGAGCTATCTGACCGGTCAGACGATCGCCGTTGACGGCGGAATGACCGTCTAGCGATTTTGGATTTTCGATTTTGGATTTCGGATTTTTGTAATCGCGGGTGGGCCGCAATGCCGTTCAGTGGCGGGCCACAGCCCGCCGGGGTGAAAACGGCGTTCAGTGGCGGGCTAGAGCCCACCGGGGCGAAAGCGGCGTTCAGCGGCGGGCTACAGCCCGCCACGCCGTTAACGGTCAACCATCAACCAAACCAAGGAGGGTAATCATTTGAACTACAACGCAACAACGCTGAATCTGGCGTCCATCATCGAGCATCACGCGCGGCTGACGCCGGGCAAAGAGGCCGTCGTCTGGAACGACGTCCGCCTTTCGTACGGCGAACTCGACGCGCTGGCCAACCGAGTCGCGAACGCGCTTCATTCGCTCGGGATCGGTTACGGCGACAACGTCGCGCTTTCGTGCCCCAATCTGCCGTATTTCCCGATCGTGTACTACGGCATTCTGAAGTCGGGCGCCGCGGTCGTCCCGCTGAACGTCCTTTTTCAGCCGCGCGAGGTCGCCTATCATCTGGCCGATTCGGACGCGAAGGCGATCTTCGTCTTCGAGGGTACGCCGGAACTGCCGATGGCGAAAACGGTGAAAGAGGCGTTCGACGAGGTTCCCGGATGCGAGCACCTGATCGTGATGACGGCCGACAAGACGGCGCCGAGCCCGATCGAGGGCCACAAGACGCTATCGCAGATGATCTTCGACAAATCGGACAAGTTCGAATGCTACCCGACGCGGCCGGACGATACCTGCGCGATCCTTTACACATCCGGAACGACGGGTCAGCCGAAAGGCGCCGAGCTGACGCATTCCAACATTTATTTCAACGCCGTGGCGTGTTTCAACCTGCACGTCCCGGGGCTCGATTATACCGACGGCGAACAGAAGACGTGCCTCATCACGTTGCCTCTTTTCCACACGACCGGCCAGACCGCGCAGATGAACGCCCAGATGTTTGCCGGCCACCGGATCGTACTGCTGCCGCGTTTTGACCCTCACGCTTCGCTTGAAGCGATCAAACGCGAGCGCGTGAATTTCTGGACCGGTGTCCCGACGATGTACTGGGCGATCCTGAAATACGTCGAGGAAAACAAGATCGATCCGGCGCCCTACGCCGAATCGCTCGCGATACTCAGTTCCGGCGGCGCGCCGATGCCGGTCGAGTTGATGAAGCAGTTCGAATCGACCTTCAACGTCCGCATCCTCGAAGGCTACGGGCTATCGGAAACGTCGCCGGTCGCGACCTTCAACCATCCGAACGTGCCATCGCGCGCGGGAACCGTCGGCCAGGCGCTGTTCGGCGTTCAGGTCAAGTGTCTTGACGAGAACGGAAACGAGGTCCCGCGCGGCGAACGCGGCGAGGTCGTGATTCGCGGCCACAATGTGATGAAGGGCTATTACAAGCGGCAGGCCGATTCCGAAGAGGCGTTCCGATACGGGTGGTTCCATTCGGGCGATATCGGGATAATGGACGAGGACGGGTTCCTTTCGATCGTCGACCGCAAGAAGGAGATGATCCTTCGCGGCGGCTACAACATCTACCCGCGAGAACTCGAAGAGGTCATCATCACGCACGAAGCGGTTTCGCTGGTCGCGGTGATCGGCGTCCCGTGCGACAAGATGGGCGAGGAGGTCAAAGCGTATATCGTTCGAAAACCTGGATTTACGGTCACCGAAGAAGAGATGATCGAGTGGTTCAAGACGCAGTTCGCGGCCTACAAGTATCCGCGCTATGTCGAATTCCGGGAACATCTTCCGATCGGTGGGACCGGAAAGATCCTGAAACGCGCTTTGAAGGAAGAACTCGCATCGCGATAAACGACGACCGGATGAGGATCAAAGCCCTTTTTTTCGGAGCGACCGCCGATGACACCGGCGCGCGAGCGTTCGAGATCGACGTTCCGGACGGGACGCGGACGGCGCGCGCCCTCGAACTTGTCGTCGAGCGCTTTCCGCGTCTTGCCGGGCGCAAGCTTCTTTTCGCGGTGAACGAGGAATACGTCGAAGGCGAACGGCAGCTTGCCGACGGAGACGAACTGGCCGTCTTTACGGCGGTCAGCGGCGGATAGTTAAACAAATGGCGAAAACTGAAACTGTTCACGCGGATCGTGTTGAGCTTACGACCGAGCCGCTTGACGTCGGCGCGATCGCCCGTTGGGCGGTGCCCCCCGTTTGCGGCGCGATCGTCACGCTCGACGGTTTCGTCAGGCAATTCACGAAAGGCCGCGAGACTCGGCACCTCGTTTACGAAGCCTACGAATCGATGGCGCTCAAGGAGATGGAAAAGCTCGTCGGGCGCGCCAGGGACCAATTCGAGATCCAATGCGTCGCGATCGTCCATCGGCTCGGAAAGCTCGAGATCGGTGAAACGAGCGTCGTGATATCGGTCGCCGCCCCGCATCGGCGCGCCGCTTTCGAAGCCTGCGAATGGCTCATCAAAGAACTCAAACGCACCGTTCCCATTTGGAAAAAAGAGGTCTACGCCGACGGCGAAGTCTGGGTCGAAGGCTAGGGCGAAGGCATTTGGGATGTGGGACCGTTTTGGACCGGGTCTACCCGTAGGAGTTGCGTTCTTTGCGTCGGAAAATGCCGGTTCGGTGTTGGCGTTCCGGCTCCTCGCGCAAGGCCCGCCACGTACGCAGCGGCGAGAATTATCAAAATCCGACTCTCTCAAGAAACGCATCATTGATCGTCCGCTGGTCGCGCGTATTTCTTGGGCGCGCCGCGCGGCATCGCCCCAAATGGACAGCTAAGCTAATGCGCAATCCGGGCTTATGTCAGGCGTTTGACGTTTGCCGGATCAATGAAAAAGAGCAGTTGATCGTCGCGACGTTCGACCCGGCCCGTGATCTCCACAGGCTCGGCGACGTATTCGAGCAGATCGTTGCCAATCGCGCCGCCCGACGGGCCGACGAGCCACATTTCGGAGACGTTTCCGCTGACGTCCTTTGCGATGAACAATGGGGGAATGCCGCCGCGGATGCAGGCGACGGCGCAGTCCCTATGCGGTTTGGACTGGCCCGGATTCATCACCCCGAGATGGCATTTCGAATCGACGATCTCGCCGCGTAGCGTGTACTGGCCGAGCGACTGGACGCCACCCTCGGATTTCGGAGTTTCGCTATCGACGATCTCCAACGCCCCATCCGCGATCTCGATCATCTTCAAATCATCCCGATATATCAGGGTGCCTCGCAGCGCGACGCGTTTTGAGTCGAAAGCTCCGACCGCGGCGCCGTGCTTCCCCTCGGCGACGAGCGGGATGCGTTCGAAATCCGGCAATCCGCCGTTCTGCGAATCTCTCTCCACGATCAGAAAGGGAACGGCGCCCGCGCGGATCGTGCCGCGGAACTCGCGGACGTTCCCGAATTCGAAGACCGATCGGGCGAACGGTTTCTGGCCGATCCAAATCAGCGCGGCCGCCGCGAACACGGCGCAGAATACTGCGATCAGGAACAACTTCACTGATCGGCCCGAGCGGACCGGCATTTTCGGCAGATAACCGATGTAGAAATCTTCTTTGCTCATAATTTGGTCTGACACATCCGACTCGTTCAATAACTCGCAATATGACATTGCCGCTTCTGTCAGAGTGATATGCTGGCGGATCGCCTTCGAATGCATAAGCCGGGTTAAGCCCGCATCACGAAACGGAGGCGAATTTTGATGATTTTCGCCGCTGCGATCGTGGCGTGATTTTCGCGAGGCACCGGCCTGCCCTCGCCAAACAGGCAATTTCCCGCGCAAAGAACGCAAACGGCGAAATGTCAGGCAGTCCGAAACTCGTCAAGAATCCGCGATCTGAATCCTTACGCATAAGCCGGGGCGCGCTCCCGCGAAAGCGCCGGAATCGCATTCAAAAACGCGCCGGTTCGACGCGTGTCCCTGGGGCGTTTGCCTTCGTTTGGACGTAAACCTTTCCGTCCGTTACCTTTACGTTAAACGTCTCGACCTTCTCCGTGAACGGCGGCGGCGATGCGCCGGTTTCGGGTAAATACTGAAATCCGTGCCACGGACACGTCACGCAGCCGTCGATGATCCGACCCTCGCCGAGCGGTCCGGCCTGATGCCGGCAGAGGTTGGAAATCGCCGAGACCTTGCCGTCATACCGAAAGATCGCGACGCGTTCGCCCGCAACGCTTCGGACACAGGCGCGCTTTTCCGGGATCTCTTCGACGGCGCAAGCCTCTACCCAGTCGGCTGCGCCCAGGTCCACATCGGCCTTCCATTCTTTCAGCGCCGCCGCGAGATGCATCCCGGCAACGGTTGCGACCCCGACCGTCAGAAGCCCCGTCAGCAAAGGCGCGCCTTCGGCCTGCAAGATCCCGAGTGCGACGTGCGCGACAAGCATCGCGTAAGCCAGATATACGAGCGTGTGCAACGCCTTCCAAACCGGGGCCGACAGGTTCCTCAGCCAAAAATCGTGACTCGTCACGGCCATCAAAAACAGGATGATCACGGCCAGCAAACCCAATGCCTGAAAGGGGAAATCGGGAACGCTTCCGAACCTCGTATTGCTTACCAGAACGCTGACAACCGGGTTGATCACCCCGAGCGCGTGGAATTGTATGATCGAAAAAACGCCGTGGACTGCGCCGATAAAGAACGTTGTCACGCCGAGATGACGCCGGTTGTAGAGCAGCGGCAGCAGGACCGGAAAGAACCGGCAAAGTGGGCCGATGACGAGCACGATATGCAGCAGAATCATCGCGCACGTTCCAAAGCCGCGTATCAGCAGGGTCTCTATCGTCGCATTCGGGGAGACGAGCACCCCGACCGCGACAAACAGCGCAAGATAACCCGCGACGCCCGATACGAGAATCGCGTCGTAGATCTTCTTCTGCCGGTTCCAGCCGACCGCAACGTATCTTTCGCTCATTTCGTCTGCTTGGTCCGCGCCGGGACCGAGTCGTTGACAGGTTCCGCGTGGCGCAGCCAAACGGCTGCAAAGATCAGCGCCGGCAAGAGAATTGCCAGCGCGAGCCACGCAAAAAGATGCAATCTGCGGATATTGCTAGTCATCTTATCTCCGCCCAAGAAGCTTGACCGCGAGCAATATCCAAAGCGCCGTCGCGCCGAAGAATATGATCGCCCGGAAGCCCATTCCCGTACCCGCAGCGGCCGGGTCGAACCTGCCGATTCGACGCGTCACAAACCAGAGCGAGAAGATCGCTCCGATCGCGAGGTAAAAGAACGAGCCGTAAACCATCGCCTTCGCAACAAGCATCATCTCTACTCTCCGGATTGCTGCAGCAATTTGGCGACAAGTCCGGTCCAGCCCGTCTGGTGGCTGGCGCCGACGCCTGCGCCCGTGTCGCCGTCGAAATACTCATAGAACAGGACGAGATCGCGCCAGTGCTCATCGGTGCCGAATTCGGGAGATCTGCCGAAAACGGGTCGCCTGCCGTCGGCGTCGGGCAGGAAGATCCGCGAAAGCCTCCGCGAGAGCTCTTGGGAAACCTCCCAAAGATCCATTGATTTCCCGGAACCGGTCGGGAATTCGACCTTCAGGTCCGCTCCATAGAAGTGATGGAACCTCTGCAGCGATTCGATCAGCAAATAGTTGACCGGCATCCAGATCGGCCCGCGCCAGTTCGAGTTGCCGCCGAAGAGTCCGGTCGACGATTCGGCCGGTTCATAGTCAACGCGATGCTGTTCGCCATTGACCTCCAGAACATATGGGTTCTCCTTGTGATACCGCGAAAGCGCCCTGATCCCGTGCGGGGACAGGAACTCGGATTCGTCAAGCATCACTCTCATAACGCGTTCGAGCCGTTCACGAAAGGCGATCGAAAGAAGCGTGCGGCCTTCGGTTCGTTCGATATTGGCGGTCAGTTGCGGGCGATTCGCGATGAACCACTCGAAACGCTGTTTGAAATCCGGCAGTTTGTCGAGCGTTTCCGAATCGATCGTCGCGACCGCGAAAAGCGGTATCAGGCCGACCATCGAGCGGACCTTGAGCGGCTGGTTTTGGCGGTCGTGAAGATGGAGGACATCGTAATAGAAGCCGTCTTCCTCGTCCCACAGCGAGATTCCTTCCTGACCGATGTTGTTCATCGCGCCGGCGATGTAGACGAAGTGCTCCCAAAACTTCGTGGCGACATCTTCGTAGGAATCGTCGACCGCCGCGAGTTCGAGCGCGATCGAGAGCAGGTTGAGACAATACATCGCCATCCAGCTCGTTCCATCCGACTGCGCGAGTCGTCCGCCGGTCGGCAACGGCCGCGAGCGGTCGAAAACTCCGATGTTGTCGAGCCCGAGGAAACCTCCCTCGAAAACATTCATTCCTTCGGCGTCCTTGCGGTTCACCCACCAGGTAAAATTAAGCAACAGCTTTTGGAAGATCCGAGCGAGAAACTTCGTGTCGCCGACTCCGGTCCTTTTCTTGTCGATCTGATAGACGCGGAGCGCGGCCCAAGCGTGGACGGGCGGATTTACATCGCCGAATGCCCATTCATAGGCCGGGATCTGGCCGTTCGGATGCATATACCACTCGCGAAGCATCAGGATCAGTTGCTCCTTCGCGAACCCGGCATCGACCAAAGCGAGCGGAATGGCGTGAAACGCAAGATCCCACGCCGCGTACCACGGGTATTCCCATTTGTCGGGCATCGAGATGATATCGGCGTTGTTCAGATGACGCCACTCTGCGTTCCGCCCCTTTCGTCGTCCGGCGGGGGGCGCCGGCTGCGCCGGATCGCCATCGAGCCAACGGTCGACATCAAAGTGATAGAACTGCTTCGACCAAAGCATTCCCGCAAATGCCTGACGCATAACGTTTTGCGCCTCCCGGGAAAGCGACGCGGGAATGATCTTCGAATAAAAGTCATCGGCCTCTTTCTTTCGGACATCGAAGATATCGGCTGATCCGCGACGGCGCGCGGATAAGGTCTTCACGAGCCGCAGCACGATCGATCGTTCTTCTCCGCCTTTGAGCGTCAGAAAATAATTCGCCGCCGCTTTAGTCCCTTTCTGCGCCCGATTGACGGCGTCGCGGTTGCCGTTGACGACATACTCGTTGATGCCGTCCTTGACGAACGGCGACCGGTTTTCCGCTCCGAACAGTCGTTGGTTGTTCGTTTCGTTCTCGCAAAAGAGGAATTCGTCGGCGCCGTCGCAGACAAGTTGATAATCGCCCAGCGATGGCTCGCTGATTTCGATCGATCCGTGGCTAGCCAATCGGATCGAGCCGCGTTTCGACTCGTCGCCGTCCCAGGACCAGGTGTTGCGCAACCAAATGGTAGGCAAGACACTTATCGACGCCTCGGAATGACCGCGGTTGGCGGCTGTTATCTTGATCAGGATGTCCTCGGGCGCTTCTTTCGCATATTCGACGAGAATGTCGAAATAGCGGTTTTCATTGAAAACACCCGTATCGGAAAGTTCGAACTCGCGGTGCCGCTTGCCCGCCCGTCGGTTTTCATCGATCAGTCGTGCGTAAGGGAATTCAGACTGCGGATATTTGTATAGAAACTTCAGATACGAATGCGTCGGCGTCGAATCGAGATAGAAATAGTGCTCTTTGACGTCTTCTCCGTGATTGCCCTCGTTGCCGCCGAGGCCAAAGAGCCGCTCCTTGAGTATCGGATCTCGACCGTTCCAAAGCGCAACCGCGAAACAGACGCGCTGTTGGGCATCGCAGATCCCGGCGAGTCCGTCTTCGTTCCAGCGGTAGGCGCGCGACCGCGCGTGATCGTGCGGAAAGAAATCCCAAGCCGAGCCGTCCGGCGAATAGTCCTCGCGGACCGTTCCCCAGGCGCGTTCCGAAAGATACGGCCCCCACAGTTTCCATCCGTTGCCGTCCGCTAATCGTTTTTCCTCCGAATTCATACCGGTTCTATCATCTGATCCGTGAGATTTATTCCGCTCCGGATTCACGGACAAGCGCCGAAAGCCGATATAATGAATTCGATATGAACCCGCGTCAACAGACCGTCTATTGCCTTGCCAGCTACTTCAAGGGCAACGATTTCCTGCGCGAATGCAAGGCTCTCGGGCATCGCGTCTACCTTTTGACCCGTTCGAAGATCGTCAACCGAGAGTGGGCACGCGAGGCGCTTGACGGGATCATCCCGGTTAATGACGAGGGCGATATCAGCTCGTTCCTTCACGCCGCGATCGAGACCGCGCGGATGGTTAAGCCGACGCGGATCGTCGCGCTCGAAGAAGGCGATGTGATCACCGCCGGGCGTCTCCGCGAGTATTTCTGCATTCCGGGTTTGCACAGTTCGCGCGCGCGCCTGTTCCGCGACAAACTCGCGATGCGTGCCACCGGAGAGCGGCAGGGGATTCGCCAGGCGCGGTTCGTCAACACGCTTAATTATCAGGAAATAGGCGAGTTCATGGCGCGGGTTCCGGCGCCTTGGGTTTTGAAGCCGAGGGCGGACGCGTCGGCGATCGGGATCAAGAAATTCGAGGATTCCGAACAGGTCTGGCGAGCCGTCGATCGCCTGAATTCGGACGCCGATCTGCGCCAGCGGGCCGATGCGTATCTTCTCGAGGAATTCATCGACGGCGAGGTCTACCACGTCGACTCGCTCGTCAGCGCGGGAAAGGTCGCGGTCGCGTGCGCTAACCGGTACGGCGCGGCGCCGCTCAAGATCGCCGTCGGAGGCGGCGTGTCGAGCTCGTTCACGATCGATTACAAATCGGACGAGCGAAAGGAACTTCTCAAAGCGAACCGCAAGGTGCTCGAGGCTTTCGGATTGCAGCAAGGCGCGACGCACGCCGAGTTCATTAAATCGAACGCCGACGGCGAGTTCTATTTTCTCGAGGTCGGGGCGCGCGTCGGCGGAGCGTATACGGCCGAGGCCTTCGAAGCGGCCTCGGGTCTCAATGTCTGGGCCGAATGGGCGAAGATCGAAACGGCTCCCGACGGCGAGCCCTACGTTCCCAAGGTCAAGCGCAAGGAGTTCGGCGGGATCGTCGTATCGCTCGCGAGGCAGAAATCACCCGACACGTCGGCCTACACCGATCCCGAGATAATGTTCCGTCCCGAGCGCGAGTATCACGCCGGGCTTGTTTTGCGGTCCGCCGATCAATCGCGGCTCCGTTCGCTGCTCGACCAATACACGACACGGTTCGAGCGCGATTTTATGTCGTTCGCGCCGCAGCCGGACCGACCCGACTAATGTCCGCCATACGCCGGATGGCTCGTCGCCTGAATTCCGGAGCCGAATCTAGCCACGATGCTGCGGCTTCTTCGCCTTGAAGCTTTTCCAGTTCGTCTCCCCCGCTTTGATGAGGTTCTCCTGTTCAGCTTCCCACATCTGTTTCACCTTCTGATTGTAGTTGAAATAAAGCTTGCCATCGACGACCTTCCAGGCCGTCGGATCGCCGTCGGCGGTATATCCGTGCGATACCGCCCACGAGCAATAGCCTCCGAATTGCGGCGCGAACCGCTCCGGATTCGCCTTGAATCTCTCAAGGTTTTCAGTCGAAGCGAACAGCCATTTCGCGCCGTTCCACACGAACGCAAGCTTCGGATCGCCCTCGACCGGGGCTTCGGCGGCAAAATATGCGACCGCGTCGTAGCCCTTGATCGCGACGTTTTCGAGCGTCGTATTGACCGGTTTGACGCCTTTCTGCACTCTGGTCCCGAACCAAATGCCGGCCGCGATGGCGATTCCGGCGACGACGAAGAGTCCGATGATTGCTTTTCTCATAACTGTCTCCCGGCGATCCGTACGGCGTGCCCGTCGGGATCGCGAACAAGTAAAGCACCGCTACTGCCGTCTTTATTCCATTTTGTAGCGACGAAACCGCTTGATACGAACCGGAAGCGGCCACCCTCGAGGACCGGCACAAGGCCTTCGGCCCCGACCGCCTCGAAACCGGTTTGCCAATGCCACAGGTCACAGCTACGCGTATCAAACGGAAAAGGGCGGCCATCGCGCGGGGCAACATATTCGAGGAACTCGACCGCGATGCCTGTCTCCGCGGTCCGCAATCCGGTGATATGGAGCCGGGCGCCAAAGACGTTGTTGAGATGTTCTTGTTCGGTTCCGGAATTGTCGCTTGTGCCGGCGACCGAAAGACCGAGCGCATCGCGGTAAAAGCCAAGGCTCGTTTCGGTGTCGCCGACGACGATCGCGGTGTGGTCGATTCCGAGGAACGTCCGGCCGGACTTTTTGAGATCGTGCCACTTTCGCGCACCCTTATCGGGCGGGAACTCGAGTATCTCCAGAAAATGATTGTCGGGATCGCGGAAATAGAAGGCCTTTATCCCGGAAGCATTCGGGATCGACGCCGGCAAGGTCTGCGGCGCCGTCGAAGCGAACCGGACTTTTTGTGACTTCAGCCGGGCGAATGCCTGATCCATATCCGAAACGATGATCGCGATATGCTGGAACCAGCCGTCATTGCTTCGCGAATCGGGCGGGACCGGACGCCCTCCGCCGGTCAGGTACTCGGTGACCTCGAGCGTCTCGTCACCGAGCTCGAGCCTGACGATCCGCGCCCGGGCGCCGAAGACACCGGTCAGGCGCTCGAAGTCCTCCCCGAAAACCTCGACGTCCGAAACCTTCCTGAAGTCGAGAACACGGGTGAAGAACTCGACCGCCCGGTCTGCATCGGAGACGGTGAAACCCACCGATTCGACCCTTGAGACCTTGGCCGTGGCAACGGATGAAAGCGTCGCGACCATCAAGAAAACCGCGGCCGTTTTTCGAAGTAATCCGAATCCTATTCGTTTGTGAATCGTTTTCTGTGCCATTCCAAAACCCGTACCCTTTTTTCGAACGATAACGGCCGCACGCACCGGAGCCGCGCGGTCCCTGCCGATCACGCCGACGCGATCAGATCGCCGACCCTGAGCGCGTTCGCCATAATGGTCAGCGCCGGGTTCACCGCCGAACTCGACGGGAAGAAGCTTCCGTCCACGACGTAGAGATTCTCGACGTCGTGCGCGCGGCAGTTCCGGTCGAGCACGGAGGTCGCGGGATCGTCGCCAAACCGGAGCGTACCGTTCTGATGCGCCACTCCGGCGAGCGGGATCTGCTCGCGAAGATACAGATTGCGGGCGAAGAGTCCGCGGTGGCATTCGTCGCCGTGGATGTCGCATTTCCTCTGCCGGTTCATCAGGTCCTTGAGCTTCGCCTGCAAACGGCGGTGGGCCTCGAGATTGTTCGGCGTGTAACTCAGCACGATCTCTCCGTTTTGATTGAGAGTCACACGGTTCTCAGGACGGGGAAGATCTTCTGTCGTGAGCCAGAAATCAAGCGAGTGCCGGGCCATCAGGTCGAGCGTAAATCCCGGCGCGATCGCCGGCGCGCCCGCCGAAAGCGTGACGCCGTCGAGTTTTCCGACGAACGAGATATGGCCCATGGGGTAAGGAAAATCGTCGCTTCCGAAATAGAAGTCATTAAGCGCGAGCGTTTTCTGAAAGACGGTCGGGTTCGGGCATTTCGAAACGGCAAGCATCACCGAATTGACGTGTCCCATATAATTGCGACCGACCTGATCGCTCGAGTTTGCGAGCCCGTTCGGATGCCTGTCATTGGCCGAACGGAGCAAGAGCGCGGCCGAATTGATCGCGCCGGCCGAGAGTACGACGAGATCGGCCGAAAATTGCTCCGTACCGTTGTCGGACTCGACGACGACCGCGGCGATACGGCGTCCGGACGGATCGGTTTCGAGCTTTTTGACGAACGCGTTGGTCATCAGCGTCACGTTCGGTCGGTCGAGCGCGGGTTCGACTCCGCAGATATGCGAGTCGGCCTTTGCGTTCACGAGGCACGGAAAACCGTCGCACGTCGCGCACCGGATGCACTCGCTCCGGCGGTCGCCTTCGTTGAGTTTGATCCCGAGCGGGACGTGAAACGGCTTGCAGCCCGACGCAGCGAAGTCTTCGGCGAGTTGGCGGATCCGCGGCTCATGCGAAACCGCGGGGAAGGGAAAGTCACCGCTCCGCCACGGTTCGGTCGGATCTTCGCCGTGTTTGCCGTGAACGCAGTACATCGCCTCCGCCTCGGCGTAATAGGGTTCGAGTTCGTCATACGAAATCGGCCACGCCGGCGAGATGCCGTCGTAATGCCGGAGTTCTCCGAAATCCTCGGCGCGCATCCGAAACAGCGCCGCGCCGTAGAACTTCGTGTTCCCGCCGACGTTGTAGTTGGTGTGCGGGTGAAGCGGTTTGCCGTCGCGATCGTACCAGACCTCTTTCGTGTTGTAGGCCCCTTCGACGTTCACTTTGCGGGAATTCCAGTTGTTTGGACCGCGTTTGACGAAATCGCCGCGTTCAAGGACGAGGATTCGCTTGCCCGATGCCGCGAGGCGGTTGAGGATCGTTCCTCCGCCCGCGCCGGTGCCGATGATGATTATGTCGTAGTTCATAGTGCTCAATGGGATTTCAGATTCCGGATCCCAGATTCCGGGATTCCGAGATTCCGAGATTCCAGGATTCAAGATTCAAGATTTCAAGATTCAAGATTTCAAGATTCAAGATTCAAGATTTCAAGATTCAAGATTCAAGATTCAAGATTTCAAGATTAGGCGACGGTCAGAACTGAGGACCCAAGTCACCGCGAACTGGAATATGGAATCTTGGAATCTGGAATCTCGGAATCTGGAATATGGAATCTTGGAATCTGGAATCTGGAATCTCGGAATCCGGGTCTGGAATCTGGAATCCACATTTCAGGATTCCAACGAAATCCACAGATCGCGGCCTGTTCTTCGTGTCACCTTGGTGCAGCTTCGTGGATGTCAGCGTTTTTCATCCACGAAGCAGCACGAACCGGACACGAACGGTTGTTGGCTCGGCTTTTTCAAAGGACCTGATTCCGAGATTCCGGAAAACGGTTCCAATTCCAATATCGGTTTACTGTTCTTCGTAGAACCAGGTCAGGCCGCCATCGACGAAGAATGTCGAGCCGGTGACGTAGTCTGCCTCATCCGAAGCGAGGAATACCGCCACGCCGGCGACGTCCTCGGTTTGCCCGAGCCGATTAAGCGGTATCTGGCCCAAAAGATACTGGAGCTTCATCGGATCGTTCAGAAGATTCCGGTTGATCGGCGTCTCGATCGCGCCGGGCGCGATGTTGTTGACGTTGATTCCGTACTGTCCGAGCTCGACCGCAAGATTGCGGGTGAGCATCCGGACGCCGCCCTTCGAAACGCAGTAGGCGGTGAAGTTCGGGAACGGGAGGTCCTCGTGGACCGAACTGATGTTTACGATCTTCCCGCGGCGCTTGGTTTCGATCAGATGGCGCGCCATCGCCTGTGATCCGAAGAACGAGCCCTTGACGTTGACGTTCATCACGAAGTCGTAATCCGACTCGGATACATCCTGAAACGGAGCGTGGCGTTCGACGCCGGCGTTGTTCACGAGAATATCGACACTGCCGAACTCGTTGATCGCCGCTTCGAAAAGAGCTTCGATGTCGGCGATCTTAGAAACATCGCCGCGAACCGTGATCGCCCGGGCGCCAAAGGCCTCGACGACCGACTTGACCTCGTCGGCCATTTCCTTGTTTCCGATGTAGTTGATGACGATGTTCGCGCCCTCGCGCGCGAACCTTTCGGCAATGCCGCGGCCAATGCCTTGGCTGCTGCCGGTTATGATCGCAGTTTTGTTTTTCAGTCGCATAATTTTGGTAGACGGTAGACGGTAGACGGTAGACGGTAGACGGTAGACGGCAGACGACCGCATTACCCGGTTGGCGACAACGAGCGTTTGTTCTTAAGCGCATCGCCGCGGCTCGCGTCGGACAACCTTCGATCGGATGTTCTCCGAAATATCTCGCCGGCCGCGAGCATTGCCAGCGGCGGCGCGAGAAAATAAAGCCACCAATCGGTCCAGACTCCGGCGATCGCCGCCGAACCGAATGTCCGCGCCGGATTCATGCTCATACCCGAGACCGGGGACTCAAAGACGATGAACAGACCGACCAGGACTCCCGCAACCAGCGGCGTGAACCGGGCACGACGGCGGTTCCCGGAGCAGGTCAGAACGGCTGCCATCATCAGGAATGAGATGGCGAATTCGGCCGCGAAGGCGACCGCCGCACCGCTCGATCCCGGGACGGTGACCGCGAAGTTGACCTGTGCGTCGGCGAGCGGCGCTCCGGCGATCAAATAGACCGCCCCGACGCCGGCGACCGCTCCGATAAATTGAAAAAGCACATAGAACAACGCGTCACCGGGGCCGATCTTTCCGAGCCGCAGAAACGTCAGCGTGACGGCCGGGTTGATGTGAGCTCCGGACAGTTTCCCCAATCGCGATACGAAGATGGCGATCGCCGTCAGCCCCATTGCCGCGCCCATCGCCGCGAGTTTCGCCCATCTCGGAGCAGCCGAGACCGGCGACTCAGGATGAAATAGCACCATCGAAAAGACACACGCGGAGATCATGAACGCCCCGAGGCCGACCGCCTCCGCGGCATAGATGGTCCATTTTTTCGTCGATCGGTCTGTCATTTCGGTTTGATAAATCCGCGGCGTGTCCGATTTATTCCATTACCCTCAGGACCGAATTGAATCCGCCAAGGCCGTCCTCGACTTTCATCAGATTGCTCGGGTCCTCTTTCCATTCGCGGCCGTCAATGACGAACTTGTAGCGGTAGTCACCGCTTGCAGGCACCGGGATCGCGGCGTGCCAGAAGCCGTGGTCCGCCGGCGCGAATCGAGTCGCCTCCGGATCCCAGCCATTGAAGTCGCCCGCGACGGCGATCGATGAGGCATCATGGTCGTGATGTCGGAATTCGACGGAGCCGTTTGCGACCCGTGGAGGCCTGAGATGCGTCGCGTCGAGGGCGTGCGTTTCGCGAAGCGCGCGGGAAACGGCATCCGGCGCGTTGAGAACGCCGAAACCCTGTCGGATCGCCGGGTAGCCGGTGAGCCTGAACGCGGTCGAGGTCAGAATATGTTTGACCGCCGCCGGCGTCAGACCCGGATTTGCCTCGATCATTTGCGCGACGACCGAAGCCACGATCGGCGCGGCGAAACTTGTCCCGTCGACGTGCTGGTAATGGGTGGCGACGACCCGGCGGCGATTCAGTTCGTCTTCGACGAGATTTCGCAGTCTTGGGACCGCGAGCTTCCCGGCTTCTTGCGGGAGGCCCGTTGATTCGAACAACTCGGCCAGCATTTCCCGAAACGCGTAGTCCGGAGTATCGGCGAGTATTGAAAGCGATTCGGCGGCGCGGTAATCGTTGGTTCCCGGCAAGATCGGCGCGGCGACGAACATCGCCGGGGCAAGGATTTCGGGCTTAACGATGCCGTCGATGGTCGGGCCGTGATTCGATCCGTAGAGTTCAAGGTCGGCTGCGTCGAGGCTGTTCGAATCCGAGAATCCGCCGACCGTGATCGCCGAAGGCGCATTCGCCGGCGGGATCGAATGCGCATTGCCGGCGTTTCCGGCGGCGACCGTGACGACGACGCCGGCTTCGACAAGCGATTCGGCGAGACGATTGATCGCGCTCGTGTCCGAGCTTTCGTCGCGGTCGCCGCCGAGGGACATATTGACGATCCGTATCTTCAGTCGCTCGCGGTTCGCGGCCACCCATCGTAAACCGGCTTCGATCTCGGCATCGCCGATCGAGCCGTTGCGCGAGACCTTCACGAGCACTAGTTTCGCGGCCGGCGCGAGTCCCTTGTAAACTCCGTCCGAAAGGCTTCCATCACCGGCGCAGGCCGAAACAGTTTGAGTTCCGTGCCAGTGAACCGCGGTCGGTTCGCCGTCCTCAGGTGAACGCTCTTCACCTGAAACATCGTGGAACGCGATGACCCTGCTCGCGAAGTCCGGATGGGCTCGGAATCCCGAGTCGAGAAACGCGATGGTCACGCCGCGTCCCTTGAAATCAGGAATCGCGCCCAGTTTCGTTGTTGTCGGAATAACGGCAAAGCGGTTTTGCCGGTGCGTGTGTGCGTGTGTGTCGTCGAACATACACGCCCTTTACCACGTTTTGGCGGGGATTTATTCCAAGGCAACCATCGGGTTTGCAGGTCGGATCGCTGGCTTTCGGCTGATCGCTCGGCCTGCGAACTTGTCGGCGGTATTGGAGTCGGATCGGAGCCCGATACAGGGCTACCTTTTCAGTGCTTCTTTGATCCGTGCCTTCGCGGCGGGACTCAGCGGCGTGCTGATCTCGTCCCTCTCGATCTTGTCGGAATGAGCGTGAAAAACGTCGCGCAGGAATCCGATGTTCGCGACGTAATTCGTGCAGGCCGTGCAGAGCATCAAATGGAAACGCATTCTCAACCGTTCGGTCAGGGTCAACTTGCGATCGAGCGCGTGCGAGAAAAGAGGCGCGACGCTTTTGCAGCTTTCCGCCCTGATCGAAACCCAACTTTTGATCCTCTTCTTGATCCCCATTTGATCTAATTGCCCACCTTTTTGAACCAGTTCAGATCGACGCAGCGGCGCAAATGAAGCCGCGCGCGATGCATCATAACCCACAGATTGCCCGGGCTGATATTGAGAGATTCACAGATCTCTTCGCAGTTGAAACCGTCTAGTTCGCGCAGAGTAAAGACATTCGCAACACGCTCGGGAAGCCGGCCAAGACAGTTTGCGAGCGCCTCGCGGAACTCGGCGTGTTCCAGCACGCGCTCCGGCGAGTCGTTCCATTGGACCGGCTTGGCGACCGCGGTCCAATGGCCTTTCGCTGCACCGTCCTGCTGGAACATGTGTTCATAGGCTGACAGGTCGGATTCTTCGTCGCTCAGTTCCACCTCGCGGCTGCTTTTCCTAAAGTGGTCGATGATCTTGTGCTTGAGAATACCGCAAAGCCAGGTCCGTTCCGATGATCTTCCGTCGAACGATTTGACGGCCTGGATCGCCGCCAGCAGCGTGTCCTGAACAAGGTCCTCGGCCGTCGACGTATCCCGAACGCGGGCGACGGCGAACGTGAACAAATAGTCGCCGTACGTTTCAACCCACGCGGTCGGATCAAATTCTGACGGCGGTCTGGACATCATCGCTTTCATTTCCCGCGGATCAAACTCATTATTCGTTCGCGCAGTTCCCCCGGAGCGGATTCGCTCGCGACGGCCCGCTTCAGAACCGACCTCAGCTTCTGGATCTCATGATCTGCTTCGTCAGCCGCGCGTCTGCCGTTGCTGCCGTTCCGATCAGGCTTGTTCCCGGAATTGTTCATAACACCACTCTTAAACACTTCACATTCTCGGTTTATTCCGGATCGCCGCAAGATTTTTTATCACAATCCCAAAAAAAAGCTGTAAGGAATTCCATTTCCATCCGACAAAGTGGGCGTACGAGGTTATTTTTCGAAAGCATTGATTGAGGAGTTTTCATAAATTATGACGAACAAGACCACCCCCGAGCTATTTGAGACCGAGGCGATGCGGCATATGGACGAATTGTTCCGGACGGCAAGACGTCTTTCGATGAACCAGATCGAGGCCGAGGATCTGATCCAGGAGACATTTATGCAAGCCTGGCGTTCGTTCGAACAGTACGAACCCGGAACGAATTGTCGAGCGTGGCTTTACAAGATCATGTTCAACAAGTTCGACCATCAGCGGCGAAAAAAATACACGCAGGCGAAGTATTTTCAGGAAGCGGACGATCTCGTTTTCCTCGGCGCGGCCTGCACCGAGCCGGTCCCCGAAAACCTGACCGACGCGCAGGTCATCGCGGCGATCGACCAATTGCCGGAACATTACCGCAGCGTCGTGCTGCTCGCGGATGTTCACGAGTTCGATTACAAGGAGGTTGCACAGGTGCTCGATATTCCGATCGGAACGGTAATGTCCCGCCTCAGTCGCGCCCGGACCCAGCTCAGGCGGTCGCTCGCCGGAGTCGCCGCGGAATACGGCATCGGGATAACGAAGATGGCCGCCTGAAATGAGTTTCTCCTACTCCTGTCTGGGGCTCGCGCCGGGATCCGATGGTCCCGGCGCATTTTTTTCTGCGATCGGACTAAAAAGGGCGGCCGACGTTAAACGCCGGGCTGAGGCACAAAGCTTACCTCGAGTTCCCGTTCGGAGTTCGAGACAAAGACCTCGCCCAACTCGGGATCAAGAATCAAGCGGAACACGATGAACGGGTGGACCCAGAGACCGAACTCATGTTGTTTTTGGACAAAAATCGGATCGAATACGACGAACGGCGCGTTCTCGACTGACGAGGTGCGTCTCTCCGAACGCAGTCGGGTGTTCAAAATGATCGACCCGCCGATCAAACGGCGGGCCATCATCGGATCGTCTCCCAGGGACGCGTCTCAGATCTGAATTCAACTCAGCCGTTTTGGCCGTACGCCGGAGACATTGAGTCGAATCTTGTAGAGTCCGCTGCGCGCGCAAAGATAAAGCGTTGTGCCGTCGTCATCTCCCCACGCCATATTGTGGACGTGCATCGGCGTAACGATCGTGCCGAGCAGTTTGCCGTCCGGCGATAGGATCTGAAGGCCGCCGGGCGCCGAAACATAGACGTTTCCATCGACGTCGACCTTCACGCCATCGATCGCGTCCTCGCCTTTGACCCCTGTGAAATCGTAGAACAATCTGCCGTCCTTGATCGAACCGTCAGGATTCAGTTCGTAACGATAGACCGTCTTTTTGTTGTCGTCCCAGTTTCCAACGTACAGGAGCCGTTCGTCCGGCGAGAGAGCGATCCCGTTCGGCCCCGAGAACTCTTTTGTCAGCAACGTCAGTTTGCCGTCTCGGACCGAGTAAACGCCCGAGAATGCAAGTTCCTTGCGCGGATCATCCGCGAACTTCGGCAAGCCGAACGGCGGATCAGTGAAAAAGAGCGTACCGTCCGAGCGATAGACCAAATCGTTCGGACTGTTCAGGCGTTTGCCCTCGAAGCTGTCGGCGATCACCGTTTCGCGGCCGTCCCTTTCGATCCGGACTACGCGGCGGTTGCCGTGTTGGTTGATCACCACGCTTCCGCTCGGATCCAGCGTCAGTCCGTTCGAGCCGGGCTGGCGGTATTCGCCGATATCGTTGCCAGAGTAGCCGCTCGGTTCGCGAAAGACCGAAAGTTTGCCGTCGGTCGAATAACGATAGATCTTGTTCGCGTTTGGGTCGCTGAACAGAAGGCCTTCCTTTGTCCAGACCGGGCCTTCGGTAAACTCAAAGCCTTCTGCGAGCTTGAACAGCTTCGGGTTCCGGCCAATGATGCGATCGATCGCCGGGTCATTCCGGATGACCTCGACGTTGACCTCGCTCGGCGTTATCGCAACCGGTCCGGTCTCACCGCGAAAGAACTCCAGCCTTGCCTCGCGGATCCATATGTAGTTCGTCGGCGGGTTCGAGATCGGCCCGTTGATGCCGAAGATCGCAAGCTGTATTTTCTGGCCCGGACGGACATTGCGCCCGACCACGAGCCTATTAACGGCGTTCCAGCCGGCGACGACCGACCCGCCTTGCTGGCCAAGGTATCGAGTCAGTTCGCCATCGATCCAAATCTCGGCGTAATCGTCGAGCGCCGTTTGAAAAACAACGGTCGAACCGGTCGGATCGAATCCTCCGATCGTCGACGGTATCGTGATGCTGATCCGATACCAGTTGAACGACAGCCGTCCGTTTCCGCGCCGCGCCGCGAGGTCCGCGGCGGCGATGGTCTGCCAACCGGAATCATCGAAATCGGCGCCACCCGCTTTTGGCGTGTAGTCGTAGGTTTTCACGGTCGGACCGGATGGTTGATTGTCCGCTCCGGCAGCGCGGAAATCGGTCTCGACGATCTTTGTGTCACTATATTTCCAAACCCCGCCGACCGCGGCCGTTCCTTCGTTCGTCGCGAGATCGACGGTCGCGAGCGGTTTGCCTTCCGGGACTCCGCCCGCGAACGCGCCGATCGCGGCCAATAAGACAAGAAATAAAGACTTCATATGATTTTCACCTGTGAA
This sequence comes from uncultured Blastocatellaceae bacterium, assembly GCA_964487505.1. Lineage (GTDB taxonomy): Bacteria > Acidobacteriota > Blastocatellia > Pyrinomonadales > Pyrinomonadaceae > JAFDVJ01. Next base: position 23,035 of record CAZARD010000038.1, read on the forward strand.
AGACAAGCGGCAGAAAACGTCTCGACGCGTCCGCCCCTGTTACATCAACGAACCTTGACAACGTAGTAAAGAAACGCACCGTCAACCTGCCTGAACCAGTGCGGCGTGCCCTTCGGGACGATGATGACATCGCCTTTCTTCAGTTGCCGCGTTTCTCCACCGTCGATCGATGTGCCGCGGAACTCGTTCGGCGAGACCGGTTTCGGATCGACCGAACGCCCGCCGGTCACAAATGTCGCGGTGCCGTCGAGAACGTAAATAATGTCGGTGTCGAGTTCGTGGACTTCGCTCATTCCGGGCTTATCGCGCCGGGACGCGTGGACCATGAAGTTCTCACTGTCGCCGTCGAAGAGGACCGCGCCTTTTGCGAACGAATCCGAAACCGTTTCGGCGTCAAAAAACCTGACCGGCGGCATCGCGGCTTCCGAGATCGACGCAGCTCCCGCAACCGCAAGCTCTTCGTCCTGTTGAGCCGACGCCGCTCCAGACACGCCGACCGCGCCGACGATCTGCCCATCGACGACGATCGGGACACCGCCCTGAAGCGGCGTGAAATCGGGTAGGGCGACCATCGAGGTCCGGCCGCTCTTGATGACGTCCTCGAAGAATTTCGTCGGCCGTTTGAACATCGCGGCCGTCCGCGCCTTGCCGATCGATATGTTAGCTCCTGCCGGAAACGTGCCGTCGAGGCGCTCAAGCGCGATCAGATTACCGCCGTCGTCGACGACCGCGATCACGCCGCCCGGCGCATTGTTCCGTCGGGCATACTGTTTCGCGCCTGCGAGAACGCGGCGCGCGCCCTCGAGGGTCAGTGTCCTTCTGTCGATCGTCTGCGCAAGAACGCTTCCGGCGACGGCTAAGAACACGAGGGCCGCGAATGTAGTTCTGAATACGTTTTTCATCTTTTTGCTCCCAAAAAGAAGGAGGCGGCCAGGCGACTTGTTGCCTTGGCCGCTCCCTCAGATCAACCCTATTTTTAGATCGAGCCGCCAACCGGTTCGACCGTGACGCGCAGAACCGACGCGGTGTTCGGGTAAACGAACTCGTCGACGACGAGCCGAACGGGCGCTTTCTCGCTCATCCCCGTGTTCGGTGCCTTTTGCCGGGGTGCCTGGTCGGCACCGGTCCCGGGTTCCTGGTTGACCTCGGTGCCCGCATCCCAGAGCATCAGTTTCGATGTGATATCGCCATTTAACGGGTCGCCGTTGTGGAACAGATGAATGGCCTTCGCGGGGGCGAAGAACAGATCGTTCGACTGGCCGAACATCGCGGCCAGAGTCAGTTTCTGGCCTTCCGTCGCCGTGAACTCGAATTCGTAGGATTGTCCCGGAAGGATCGGGGCAGGCATCTCTGCCCCGGCCGGCTTGTTGAAGATGCCGACCGAGCGCGAGCCGCTTTTTCCAAGTTTTTCGGAGAGCATCGTCGGGTTGCCGTCTTCGGCCTGAGCTTCAAGTCCTTCGGAAGCCTTGCCGCCGACGTTGAACAGCGGCATATCGTCGCTGCTCACGACGAAAAGTCCGGGCGAGAGCGCGAAAGGATACTTTGAGCCGCTTTTGTTCATCTGCTCGCCGCTCGAAATGTTCTCGATCCGGACCTTGAAGCGCATTTGCTTCTTCGGTTTGGCGCTTGCGGTGATTGCCATAAGACCAGCGACGAGAATGCTCGTCAACGAGATGATTGCGATTGATTTCTTGAACATATTTTCCACTCCAAATGAATTAGTTCGGGCGACGCCGTTTCTGGTTCGCCCCGTTTGACGACTCGGTAATTCCGCGCGCTACGGCTTCTTATTCCAATTCTTGACGCGGGCGGACCGTCTGCCGAGAGCGACTTGAGATTGTTTCGGTCATTTTTTGGAATCGAAATATGAATGGACCTTTCTATAAACAACGGAAGAAAACGGTGGTCAAGCGCAGTGGCAAGCAAACTGGCTTTCCAGGATCTGTCCGAAGTCTGTTCACAATCTCCAGTCAATAACTTCAGGGTCGAGCCAGAGCGAGGGTTCGGCCCTTTTTTTTGCGCTCTGGTTTGGGGTCGAGTTTGGAGTCCCGCCTTCAGGCGGCTCGCGTTTGGATTGAAAAGCTCGAGGTAGACTAGGATAATTGAGTACGGAGACCGTTTGTGGGTGGGATGCTTGTGTGATACGGACGGTAGCCGCCTGAAGGCGGGACTCCAAACGCGGGACTCCGAACTGATTGCGTCCGATGAGAAAGATCCTGACAGCGAACGAGATGCGCGAGGTCGACCGGTTAACGACCGAGAAGTTCGGTGTGCCTTCGATCGACTTGATGGAAAATGCGGCCGCTTCCGTAGTCCGGGCGATAGCCGCTCACTTTGGCGGAACGGTCGCGGGACTTAAGATAGCGGTTGTTTCCGGACGCGGCAACAATGGCGGCGACGGCGCGGCAGTCGCGCGGTTGCTGCACGGGGCCGGCGCCGCGATCCGTATCTGGCTTGCCGGGCGCGTCGAAGACACGCGGGGCGACGCGCACGTCAATTTCGAACGCATTGCCGAACTCGGCCGCGAAGGAAAGGTCGAGTTTTTGGAATCGGCGGCTCCCGTCGATATCGATCTCGTCGGCTTTGATTGCGTCGTCGACGCCTTGTTCGGAACCGGCCTCGCACGACCTCTCGAGGGAGATTGGGCCCGGTTTGTCGAAAAGATCTCGCGGTCGGACGCGTTCCGAGTAGCCGTCGATCTGCCGTCGGGGCTCGATTCCGACCGCTCGGACCCGATCGGGCCGCGCTCCGTTGCCGATCTGACGGTTTCATTCACGGCGCCGAAACTTGCGAATGTCTTTCCGCCCGCGTCGAACGACGGCGGAAAACTGATCGTGGCCGATATCGGATCGCCGCAGGAGTTGATCGACGACTCGCCGTCACGGACCTTTGTCGCCGATATCGCCGACGCCCGTGAATGGCTGCATCATACCGGATTCGAACCCGGTTCCTACAAGAACAAGCGGGGCCACGCGCTGCTCGTCGTAGGCTCGCGCGATTACGCGGGCGCGGCGGCGCTCGCAGGCAACGCCGCGATGCGCTCGGGCGCCGGGCTGGTGACTGTCGCGACGACGCGTTCGGCGCAGGTCGCGATCGCGTCGAAAACCGTTGAAGAGGTCATCACACGCGGTCTGCCCGAAGACGAAGAGGGCCGACTGGCGTTCGGAACCTTCTCTGAGATCGGCGAACTGGCGGAACGGGCCGATGCCGTCGCGATCGGCTGCGGACTCGGCCTCGGCGCCAACCGCGAATCCGTCAAGCAATTCATTGAGCGTTGCCAAAAGCCTGTGATCATTGATGCCGACGGCCTCAACGCGCTGGCGCCGTTCGATCTCGGACGTCTGGCGCCGACCGTTCTGACTCCGCACGTAGGCGAGTTCTTGCGATTGCTCGGATCCGCCGACCGGTCGTTGCTTGCCGACAGGATCGGAGCCGCGCGGACCTTCGCGGTCCGCCACGGGGTGTTTCTTGTTCTCAAAGGCGAACGTGTCCTCATCGGCGCCCCCGACGGGCGGGTCGTCATCAATCCGACGGGGAATCCGGGGCTTGGAAAGGCCGGAAACGGGGATACGCTGACCGGTGTGATCGCCGGATTTGTCGCGCAGGCGACCGCGATGGGGGTCGATCTGTTCCAAACCGTGGTCGCGGCCGTTTACATCGCCGGGCTTGCCGGCGACATCGCGGCAGAACGGTTCGGGCACCGCGCGATGGCGGCAAGCGATGTTCGCGACGCGCTCGCCGAATCCTATGCGCGGTGCCTGGTTGCCGACGGGTGACGCGGATCACCCGCCGGCGACGATGATCGTTTTGAAATTGGTCAAACTGACGAGGCCGGGAGCGCCTCCGCGCGGTTTGTGGACGTTCTTGCGGGACGTGTAATGTACCGCCGCTTTCGGATGCTCGCGGGCCTGGGAATAGATGACGGCGTATCTCGCGGCCTCGAGCAGCGTTCGTTGCGGCACGTCGCCGCGCGCCGGATTGCGTATGATGACGTGCGAGCCCGGATAATCGGCGGCGTGCAGCCAGATGTCGGCGGACCGGGCGACCCTGAAAGTAAGGCTGTCGTTGTCCTTGGCGCCCTTGCCGACGAGGATCTCGAACCCGTCGGACGATACGAAGCGCCGCGTTCCCGCAGGGGCCTCATCGTTCTTGCCGCGTTTGGTTGACGTTGGGCCCGGTTTCCTTCCAAGAAACGCTTTGAGCGCCGCCAAGTCCCGCGCGGCGATCGATCCCTCGAGCTCCTCGCGCCGGCGTTCCGCATCGTTCCTTGCCGCTTCGATCTCCGCGATCCGGCGTCCGATCTCGTCGCGGGCGTTTCTCGCCTTCGTGTATTTCCTGAAAAACTTGTCGGCGGCGACCGTGAGCTCGTCGTTCGGATCGATCTCGATCTCGATCAGAGGGGTCGATTCGTCGAAATAATCAACGACGAGCGCCCGGCCGTTCTCGATCACGGCATCGGCCAGGTTCGCGAGCAAGAGGTCGCCGAAGCGCTTCCAGATCGCCGGGTCGCCGTGCGCGTCGAGATCGGCCCGCAATCTGGAGGCCAGCCGTTCCGTCCGCTCCGACGCCTGTTTCAGCTTCGCGCGCGCCGCGTTCGCAAGTTGCCTGAACTCAGCATCCGCCGCAAGCTTCTCGTAATGCGCGTCGAGCGCGGCCGAGATCGAACCGGATGGATCGGACGCGAACGCCTCGTCCGCTCGCGTCCCTGCCCGGCGTTCAGGCGGCGCATAAACGGTCGCGATCTCCTGGCCTTCACCGAAGGTGTCGCGCAGACGATCGAGAATGCGGCCGTCCGCGTCGAGCAGAAAGAGGTTTGATGATCGGCCGGTCAGCTGGACGGCAAGGAAGTAGCGTTCCGAGGACCCCAGTTCGGATTCCGCCGCGAGCCCGATCTTGACGATCCGTTCGCCCGGCATCTTTTCGACCGTGTCGATGACCGCGCCGCTGATCCTCTTCTTGAGGAATTGCGCGAACGCGAGTTGTTGGACCGATTGCTTTTCGAGGTCTCGGAGCCGGCGCTCGATAAGATAGAAACGCGGCGCCGTCGGGTCGGCGCTGATGAAGAGGAAACGGCCTTCGCCGCGGATGTCGAATGCGAGGACAAGGCGCGACAGCTGGAAGATCCGGCCGATCCGTTTTCCGGACAGCGCCGCGGCGATTTCGTCGGCGACGAGTTTCAGGGTCGGCTCGTTCATAAATACAACGACGGATCCCGAATCGTTCGGAATCCGGTTCCGGCAAAACCTGCCGGGGCCCGACTCCTAGATCCAAGGATCCGTTCGGAAAATGAGAATCTGTCAGTATTCTTCCCTGACGACGATCGTACCCGACAGCAGGTCGTGCGCGGCGCGCTTTTCGTCATTGAGCAGCACCGGGATCAGCCCGAGGCCGCCGAGGGCCAGCGACGCCAGGTAGACCGAAGAATTGACCGCGGCCTGGTGCAGCGTCGGATAGTCTTCCTCGTCAATGTCCAGAACTTCGATCGAGAACAGGCGCATCCCGAGCGTCTGGCCGAAGAATCCGACCGCCGTCGTCAAGTAAATGAACATCACGATCGAGCAGGTAACGATGAACGCGACGAGGCCGGCGAGGCTGTACCAGTTGCCGCCCGAGATCATCAGCGGCGACAGCAGGATCAGGCTCGCGAAAGATCCGAGGATCAGGTCGAGAACGGCGGCATTGAAACGCAGTCCGAGCGGCGCGATGTCCTCGACCTCCTCCATCGCATCTTCAAGTTGTTCCGAATCGGGCTCGTTCTCGAACTCATCGACGTCGACGAGATCATCGACAGCGCGGGCAAGCGAAATGATCGGAGTCGATGTCGCTTCGGGCTCGACGTCGCCGACCGGCGTGCGTTCGAGGCTCGTCGAGATGATCGAAGAGTTCGGCAGCGGGCGAAGCTTGTTCGTGTCGAGGTCTTTCTTTTCGATGATCGGAAGGTCCTCGATCACGGTCCTCGGCGCAAGCGTTGCGGGCGGCCTGATTTCCGTCGGGCGGGGCAGAACGGTCGCGTTCTTGGTCGCGATGAAAAACGGGTAGTTCTTGGTCGGCGTGTGCGGGGCCGGGGACGCGGCCCGGACGGACGCCGGCGATTCGGCTTTCACCGCGGCGCGCGCGGTCGGTTCGCCCTCGAGAAAGTGCTGTCGCGACGTCTCGATGCGTTTGAGCGCGTTCTCGATCTTCGACTTCGGGTCATCCGCCGCCGGTTCCGAATACGCAACGACCTCGGCCTTGACCGCGGCCGAGCCGTTCGTTTGAAGTCTTGTCTGCGAGACCGCATCGGCGACCTTGGCCTCGGCGACGGCGACTGCTTCACGGCGCTTTCGTACGGCATTCTGAAGTTCGATCCGCCAATCGGGCAGCGATGCGTTCTTGTTTTGGAATTCCACCAGCGTCGGGCTGGTGGGCTTTGCAAGGATCTCAGCGGTGTCGTATCGATCTGCGCTCGGCACGGGCTCCGGTGTCCTTTCGACCGGACGCGGCGTCGGCGGGACGACGAAGGGAAGCGGCGCGCGCGGCTCCGGGGCCTTCAGCGTCATTTCGGGCGTTCTGACGATCGGCGAGATCTTGTCTCTGAGTTCCTCGCGGACCGAATCGTTCATCATCGCACCGCAACTCGGGCAGATCGAAAGCGTTGACGCAAGAACTCGATTACAAACGGGACAATTCATAGGACGTGCAAAAAACTGAAAAGCGGAATTGTTGTCTGACGGACCAGAGAACCTTACGATTTGGACAAACTGTGGGGATGTTATCAGAGTTTACTTTAACTCGTCAACAGTAAATTTAAGCGTACGTTCAACTTCGGGCGATTGTTAAAGGCGTTTGTCATAGCCGGCGGCAATGGTGGCGGCAAGAATCGTTTATGGCAACGAGACAGGGAGATGTCGGCGATCGGTAGGAAGTCGAGCAAATCGTGGTCCAGAATGCCACTTGCATCGCCGTCTGTATCAGAATGATGCGGCGAAATTGTATTACAGGCTCGGTCGGAGCGGGAATTCGGGGTCGGGTCGAGTCGCGTCGAGGTCTCGTCGCCCGAGAAAAACAAGCATCGGATCAACAAAGAAAGGGAGATCGGCCCGGTCGGCGGCATCAGCACGGGACGTTCGGTCCGAAACGTCGGCGCCAGGATCAGAAACGGGACGCGTTCCTTTGTGACCCCGACTCGCAAAGGACTAAAGCGGTTGTCGGCCCGCAAATCCGGCCTCGAGCTCGTGCCACCATTCGAGTTCGTCCGCGTCGTCCAGCTGCCAGCAGAGAAGAACGACCCGGCCCTCGCGCAGGCTGGGAAAATCGATGAGGCCGCGCGTGTAATCCTTCAGTTGCACGCCCATGTCGTGCAACTCGCTCGCTATCCGGCCGACCTCATAGAGCCGGTTGACGTAGGCAGTGCCGCCCGGCATTCCGCCGCCGCCCGATTCGCTCGCCGCCGCCGCGGCCCGCTTGGCGTCCTCTTTGAATTGTGAAAGAGACGAATACTGCGTCCGGATCTCCTCGAGTTTCGGACGCAGTGTCGGGATAAGGCTATTGGCTTCGCTAACGGTGAAGAGCTTCATCGTTACTCTATCTTCCGGGCTTCTTGTCGTCTTTCGTGGCGCTCTGGTTCAAGAAATACGGTGAAACGATCGGGCGATAATTGTCGTTGATCTTGATATACGAATCCTCGCGGAGCTCGGTCATATATTCCTTGCGCTTCGATTCGAAGACCTCGACGGTCATCGCACGGCGCACCTCGGACTCGTCAAAGACCGATTCCTTGCTCGCTTCCTTGCGGTCATCGACGCGGAAGATCTCGATTCCTTCCGTCGTTTCGATAGGTTCCGAGACGGCGCCCTTCGCGGTTGCCGCGATCGGCCCGACGCATTTTTCGCAGATCCGTTTCAGATCCGGGATCGGTATCGACCCGACCGAACCGTTCGTTTCCTTGACATCCTGCCGGTCGGAATTTTCAACCGCCATCTTCACGAAATCCGCGCCGTTGCGGATCTCCGCGAGAATCTGCTTCGCGCGGTCGCGGACCGAAGCCTCGTCACGGCCGGCAAAGCTCAGGAAGATCTCCGAAAGCGTCACTACCTCGGGCCGCAGGAATCGTTCCTTGTTCTTCTCGTAGAACGTCTTCACCTCTTTGCCGGTCCAGCCCCAAAGGGTCTTGCCGAAAACCTCGCGCTGGACGACGAATTCCATCGTGAACTGCCGGCGCCAGCTTTCGCGGATATCGGTCGGATCGACGCCCTGCTTTTCCATCTCTTTGTACAGGACGTCGAGCGATTTGATGTTCTGCGCCTTCATTATCTCGATGAAGCGCCGGTTGATCTCGGATTCGACGTCGGATTCGACGCCGAGTTCCTTGCCCTTCTGGAGCAGCAGTTCCTGTTCGATGATCCCCGCGATGATCTCGCCTTCCTTGCTTCGGACCTCGGCATCGGCGTCTTCCCGCGATTTGCCCTGTTCGACAAGTTGATCCGTCCTGAGCTTCATTTCGCGCTTGACGCGCGAAAGAGTGATGACGCCGTCATTGACCTGCGCCACGACCTCATCGACGACCTTAAGTTCCGTTTCCTGCGCAAGCGCCGAGACCGTGAACAAGAAAATTACCGCAGCAAACGCGGAGGTGATTCGTTTCATACCGCTCCTTGGTTTTGATTCAAACAGAAATCTTAAATTTATTGAGTGCCAGATGCAAACTGACGGGTTTGATGCGCCCCGCGCCGAGGGCGTTTGTCGGCCCGTCAAAAAATCTGGAACGCGGCGCCGTTTGGTGTTTTTCTTTATTAAGGCGTATTCTCGCGCGCCTAAAGCTTCCCGATGAAAAAGAAATGCCCGAACTGCAGACTGGTGAACTTTGCGACGGCGTTCGAATGCGTTCGGTGCCGCCAAAATCTGCGCGAGGTTTCCAGCTTCTCGGCACCGGAACGCCCCGTCCGCGGCGAGTCGAAACCATCGCTCGCGGCCGTCATCGTGAGGCGCGCGGCGGTTTGCGTCTTCGCGGTGTGTTTCACGGTCTTCGGATTCTACCTCTCTCTGATCGGATCTGCGGAGCGGCTCCACGTCGTTCAAAAGCAGGAGATAATGCGATCGGTCGATATTCTTGAGCGGGCGGGTTTCCGGACCGAGGTCACGCTGCTACGGCACTTCACCGCCTACCGCGCCACCGACAATTGGCTCAACGCCTCGGTCGAAAAGGAGAACGCGTACGCCGCGACGAACTTTCCGTTCGAGATAATGACCGTCTATAACGAATTCTTCACCGTCCCTTTGGACGAGACCGAACGCGCCGCGATCCTGCTTCATGAAGCGCAGCATCTGCGGGGTGCGGACGAGCGCGAGGCCTACGCGTTCGTTTGGAAGAACAGGTCGAGGATCGGATGGACGCAGGCGAACTACGGAAACTCGGTCGTCTGGCGAAACGTCCGGAAGCAAACACGAGAGGTCGTGCCCGAACTCTTTGTTTGCGCGGAGCGCGAGTTCGCGGATTGCACGGAATGAATCCGGATCGGGCGATCGCCATCCGGATTGGCCCGATGCCGCCCGGCCCGTAGAAGAATCGAAAATTCAACCCGGGTCACGCATTTGAAGAATTCTGCCACGGATCGCACGAATTTCGCGAACAAAACACGGAATGATATGTGAGAATTCGTGCAAGCGGTGGCACGTGTTCTTGAGGTTGTAGTAACACAATAGAAATGTCACATCGTGCCGCGTTTCTATTGATGTGCGGCTCGATGACGGGCAATTGTCGATGGGTCTCGATGACGCGTCCGCCAACGGGCGGAGCACCTCGGCGCCGGGGAACCTCTCAGCCCTGTAAATAATTGTTGACGATTGTTTAACGCTCACGATACGATAGAGTTTGCCCGTCCGGGCCGGAGTCTTTTTTGCCGGGCCTCAGCCGGTTCTTTCTTGAAAACCATAATTTCCGCAGAAATAAGGAGACGATCGTGAAGTTTCAACAGTTGTTCAAATCGAGTTTCGCAGTTCTTATCGCATTGATGTTCGCCGGCGCGCTGACCGCCATCGCTCAGGACGGCAGGCCGACGCTGGTCGTCGCCGACCAGAAGCGCGAAATGCCGCTTGCCGGCCCGAACAATCTATATTGCGCGGGCTATGTCCAGACCGATCCGGTGAACACGACGATGAGGATCGTCGGTTCCGAGAACGAACAGGAACAGTACGTCTTTTCGCAGGGCAACAATCTTTACGTCAACGCCGGCGCCGGCAAAGGCGTCCGGGTCGGCGATCTGTTCGCCATCGTGCGTCCGCGCGGCCAGGTCGAGACCCGCTGGACGAAAAAGGAAGACCTCGGATTCTACGTGCAGGAGGTCGGAGCGCTCGAGGTGATCCGCGTCAAGCAGGACGTCTCGGTCGTCCGCGTCAAGACGTCGTGCGACACGATACAGTTCGGCGATCTGCTGCAGCCGATCCCGGAACGGACGTCGCCGATGTTCGTCGAACGGCCGGCACTCGACGTCTTCGCCGATCCTTCGGGCAAGGCAACGGGCCGCATCTTTCTCGCACGCGACGCGCGTGAACTTCTTTCCCGCGAACAGATAGTCTACGTCGATCTCGGCGCGGAGGACGGCGTCAAAAGCGGCGATTATCTGACGATCTTTCGCCCGCTCGGCACGGGCGGCATCACTCCTTACTCGCAGAAAGAAACCGTCAGCGCCCGCGACGAGGGATTTCAGTCGGACGAGTTCCGCGGCGGGAAGTTCTCGAACCAGGCGGCGCGCAAGAAGGGCGACGAGACCCGCGGCCGCGTGCAGACGACCGCCGACGCGAAACTCGACCGCCCGTCCGATCTCCGCAAGATCGTCGGCGAACTGGTCATCCTGAGCGTCCGCGGCAAGACCGCGACGGCGATGATCGTCCGCGCCGCGCAGGAGATCCACACGGGGGATTGGGTCGAACTTCAGTAGGCGGCACGGATTCCAGATTGAAGATTCCAGGATTGCAGATTCCAGGATTCCAGATTCCAAGATTCCAGGGATTCCAGAATCCAGTGACTCCAGACCGGCAAAGTTGAAAGTTTGCCAAAGTCTAGAACCCGCAGGTCGCGGAAATAAACCCAGATTACGCGATAAGATGACTTAACGGCTTTTCGCCACGGATTGCACGAATTCTCACATATAATTCTGTTTTTTGTTCGCGAAATTCGTGAAATCCGTGGCAGGAATTTTCAAATGCGTAATCCGGGAGTGCGCCGTACTCGGTGCGATTGACTAGTGGCGGAAGGAGCCACA
>CAZARD010000039.1:0-33867 GCA_964487505.1 uncultured Blastocatellaceae bacterium
TGTCGCGCGGTCGGCGCGGGATTTCACAGGCCGAGGCGCTTGTTCGCGTCCTCGTCGAACTTGTCCTTGTCGACCTCCTCGATGCTCATCCTGTCTTTGGCCACCGTCGTCGTCCTTGAAACGCCTTTTTTTCCGGCTTTCGTGCGGGTAGTTATGCGCTTTCCGGTCAGGTAATTCGTGCTCTCCGTCGTCGAATCGCCCTCCGCCCGGTCGCGGCTCGCGAAGTCGAAACCGATCAGAATGAACATTCCGGGCTGTTCGTCGTAACGGAAGCGGAAAGTCATATCCGTCACCCAGCGCGATCCGTAGTCTTGCGAGACGATGATCACACCGTTCTTGACCGAAACGTTGGCGGGCGCGTTTCCGGCCCCGTAAAAGGCCCCGCCGCACGATGTGCACTGAAGGAGTTTCGTTGCGACGGCGGCGCGGCGGAGGCTTCCGTCGTTGGATGCGAAAACGATGACGAGCGCGCGGTTCGCCTCGACGAATTCACCTTCCCCGGCGTTCGGCCGCGGCGACTCGACCAGTTTCAGCAAATGGTCCTCGACCCCGTCCTGATTGACATCGCCGACGACGTCCTCTTCAAGCTTCCAGCCTTGCGGGATGAATCCTTGCAGACTGTCGGCCGTGGGCGGGACGGTCTCCGGATCGAGTTCGGTCAGGGCGTCCTGGCCGAACGCCCCGCTCGGAAAAAGCGCGGCGGTTGCCGCAAACGCCGTTGCCAGCGCAACGTTTATGAGTCTTGTTTTCACTGATCGCATTACTCTCCAGTTCAGATGCCGGCGGTGCCGGAGGTTTGACAACAATTGATGCCGGCAAGCAAAGGCCGGTTGTCACGAACGTTTCGTGTTCGGAAATGACGACTAAGACTTGAGAACCAGAATGCGGTCGGGCGGAAGGCCGACCATGCATTCGTCGCCGATGTTCAGCCCGACGAGCCGCAGGACTCTTGACTGCAGGCGGAGGCCTTCGGCGTCGAGCGAGACGAGTGTCGTCGGTCCGCAGTATCTGACCTCGGTGACCGTCGCGCGGAGAAGATTGTCCTCCGGAAACGACGCGCCGAACGAGATCGAGACGTGCTCGGGCCTGATCGCGAGCGAGACGTTTTGATTGATCGCGCCGAGCTGGCGCTTGTCGGTCTTCTGCGTGAAGAGCCTGTGCCCGCCGTCGATCGTATGAAATTCGGGGATCTCGGAGTTGGATTTTGAAACGCGGCGCGCCTCGATCAGGTTCGCGCGGCCGAGCGCCAGCGCGGAGGCGACCGAATCCGGGTGCTCGTACAGTTCGCGCGGCGTTCCGGTCTGTATGACCTCGGAATTGAACAGGATCGCGGCGCGGTCGCAGGCTTCGAAAATGATCTCCGGGTCGTGTGTCGCGAGAATGACCTTCAGCCCTCGCGAAACGACCGCCGCGCGCAGGTGCGCGACCGAGGCCTGCCGGACAGCGACATCGAGTCCTTCGAACGGTTCATCGAGAATCAGGACACCGTTCGCGGAATCGAAGAACGAATCGAGACGTCGGGCGCGTTCCTGATAATCGGCCGCCGGACCGCGGCCGAGAACGGACCCGATAAGTCCGGGTTTCGGCATTTCGAAGACCGTCCGGGCGCCGTTTCCTTCGATCGTTCCGCCGTTCGGTTTCTCGTGCCCGGCGACGATCCGCAGAAGCACAGATTTGCCGGCGCCGTTGGCGCCGAAAACGCCGAAAATCTCGCCGTCGGCGACCTCGAACGCGATGTCGCGCAGAACCCATTTGTCTTCGATCCGTTTGGAAATTTTCTCGAGCTTGAGGGGCATAAGAAACGAAACTTTATGCTAGAAACCGCGTGCAAAGGTAGAGTATGCTTTTATCATCGAAAAAATCAAGCAGATCGCGGATTTGGAATAGATGAACGAAAAGAAGAAGAGCATCAAGCGAAAGGCCGTAGAAGCCGGCGGATGGATGGCCGCGCGAAGGGTCGCGCGGGCCGTTCCGTACCTTGGATCGGTGGTCGCGATCGGACTTGTCGGGTATGACATCAAACGCAAGGGCTTGGTGAAAGGGCTTTTGAATTCGGGGCTTGACGCGATCCCGTTCATCGGGCTCGGGAAGAACGCGATCGAATTCTTCGCCGGCGACCTGATCCCCGACAAGGACGGCGGAGATCTTCGTCTGCCGACGGATCCGGCAGACGAGAATAAGGAGAAGTCCTAGAATGATTTCGATAAGATCGGTTGCTCTGATTTCGGCGATCGCATTCGCGCTTGCGGTCCCTGCAACATCGCAAACGCGCCGGAAGAAGACTCGTCCGACGGCGCCGGCCCCGCAGCCGACCGTCGTCACGCAGGCTGATATCTACAGGGAACAGAGCCGGCAGATCATCGAAGGCGCGACCCAGCCGGCGGTCGAACCGACTCCGCCCGCCGAGCAGCTGCCCGAGACGACCGACCAAAAGCTCGACAATATCGGAAAGCGTCTCGACGAGCTCGGACAGCGGATCCGCTCGATGGAATCGGCCTCGAAGAACGATTATGACGCGAAACAGAAACGCCTGTTGCTGAACCTCGACATTCTGACGCGCGCCGAGGAACGCGCTCAATCGCTGCGCAAACAGCTTTATGAAGTCATCGAACGCGAAAGCTCGGTCAAGACGCGCCTCGAACAGCTCGAATTCGACCTGCGGCCGGAAATGATCGACCGCCAGGTCGCCTTCGCCGGCACGCTCCGGCCCGAAGAACTCCGCGAAATGCGGCGCAAGAACCTCGACGTCGAACGGCGCAATCTGCAATCGCTGCTGGTCGAGATCCAGTCGACCCGGGCAAACCTCGAAACCAATGTCGCGCGGGCCGATCAGTTGGTCGAGAAACTGCGGGCCAAGCTCGAGAAGGATATCGACGACGCCCTCTCCGATTCTCCAGACAATTAAGAATGCAGAACCCCGCACGAAGTAAGGGGGCCCGCTCGCAGCGCGAGCGGTTCTATAGCTTCGGCCGCCGGGTTGCCCCAGCTGCGTCGGGTCCTGCATCAGGAGGCGATCGCTCGCGCGATCGTGCCCCCCTTACTGCGTGCGGGGTTCTGCATTGATTTTGCGTGCAAGAACTGACAACCTTCCGCGTTCCTAATAGCGTCATACAGGCTAGACAGCCTCTGGAGGATTTATGAGAACCAAAAGTATTGCGATCTTCTTCGTCGCCTTTTCGGCGTTTTTCGCGTTTGCCGCGGTCGTTGGTGCCCAGGGCATTATCGTCCCGATCGAGTGCGACGTGCGGCCTTGCCGCCCGATGCCGCCGCGTCCGGTTCCGTTGCCGAACGCGCTGCCGGTCAAGTCGATCGAACTCGACACGCGCATCGAGGGCCAGGTCGCGACGACGCACGTCACGCAGGTCTTCCGAAACGACACGCCGTACACGCTCGAGGGAACGTACTTCTTCCCGATTCCGGAGTCGGCCTCGATCGTCGAATTCGCGATCTGGGAGAACGGAAAGAAACTCGTCGGCGAAGTCCGATCGCGAGAGGAAGCGCGGCGCATCTATGACGACATCGTGCGGAGGCAAAGGGATCCGGGGCTGCTCGAGTATGCGGGCAAAGACCTGTTCCAGGCTTCTATCTTTCCGATCCCTCCGAATTCGGACAAGAAACTCGAACTGAGATACTCGCAGATCCTGAAGGCTGAATCCGGGACCGTCGCCTATCGTTATCCGCTCGGCACCGGCCGCAGCGTTTGGCAACGTTGGAATGACGATCTCGTACGCCGAAACGCTCCGACACAGAAGTTCGGCACCGTGTCTGGCAAGATCGAGATCGTTGGCCGCGAAGCGCTCCGGAACATCTATTCGCCTTCGCACCAGATCGACGTCAGTCGGAAAGGCGAGACCAACGCGACGGTCTCGTTCGAGACATCCAACAACGACAATGACTTTCAGCTTTTCTACGGCCTGTCGTCCAATGATTTCGGCCTTTCGCTTCTGACCTACCGCGAGCCCGGCAAGGATGGCTATTTTCTGCTCCAGCTTTCACCGAAGGACGATCTGGCACTGCGCGAGATAATCAACAAGGACATCGTGTTCGTGCTCGATACATCCGGCTCGATGGCCGACCGGGCAGGCGACGGCGGCAAGGACGAGAGCAAACTCGACAAGGCCCGCAACGCTCTTCTTTTCGGAATCCGGACGCTCCGCGACGGGGACCGGTTCAACGTCATCAACTTCGCGGGTGAGGAACATCTGATGGAGGGCGGCCTGATCGCGGCCAATGCCGACGGCAGACGCCGCGGCGAGGAGTTCGTCAAGCGCCTGACGCCGAACGGCGGAACGAACATCAATGATGCGCTGCGGGCCGCGCTTCGCCAGTTCGATTCCTCGGACCGGCCCAAGATGCTCGTCTTCCTGACGGACGGTCTGCCGACCGTCGGCGAAAGCGATCCGGCGAAGATCATCAAGAATGCGGCCGAGATCAAGGTCAGCGGGCTGCGTATGTTCAATTTCGGCGTCGGGTACGATGTCAACACGATCCTGCTCGACAAACTCGCGGCCGAGAATGGCGGGACGGCCGATTACGTTGAACCGAAGGAAGACCTCGAGGTCAAAGTGTCGAACTTCTTCGCCAAGGTGAGCTCGCCCGTCCTGACCGACCTCGAACTCGATTTCGGCGGCGTTCAGACCGATCTGATGTACCCGAGGAAGCTTGGCGACATCTTCCGGGGCTCTCAACTCACGGTCATCGGTCGCTACCGCAACGTCAACGATCTCAGCAACATAACGATGCGGCTCCGCGGACGCACCGGCCGCGAGTCGCGAACGTTCGAATACCGTGACCTGGACTTTCCTCTCCGGTCCGAGAAGAACGACTTTCTTCCGAGGCTCTGGGCGACGCGCCGTGTCGGCTGGCTGATCGAGCAGATCCGTTCGAACGGCGAGAACAAGGAACTTCGCGACGAGATCGTCGATCTCGGTACCCGGTTCGGGATCGTCACGCCGTACACGTCGTATCTCGCGACCGACGGGTCGGAACGGACCTCGATCGTCCGCCAGCCGGCACCGGCCACGGCAAATCGCCAGATGCGGGAAGCGAGCGGCCAGGTCGCGGTGCTTGCGAGCAAGGACGCGAAGGCGAAACAGGATGCAGTCACCGTCGCCGCTGACGAGGACAAGATCTCGACCGGCGGCGTCCGAAACGTCAAGCGTTTCGCCGCCAAGACGTTCTATCTCGAGAACGGCGTCTGGATCGACGGTGAGTTCGACGAGAAACTCAAGCTCGCGGAGACGAAGATCAAGTTCATGTCCGACGAGTACTTCGCGCTCGTCCGCAGCGACAGCGAATTGGCAAGGTACCTGTCCGTCGGCGAACAAGTCGTCATCGTCTGGAAGGGCAAGGTCTTCCGTGTGACGAATTAACGCCGAACGCGAACGCGAGTTCGGACATCCTAAGAGGTGAAATTTATCCGGCGGCAGTTTATGATTGGATAAATTTCACCTTTTTTATGCTTATGCGTTTACTGATTCCATTGATCTTTTTGCTCAGCATCACGGCGGCGGCGCAAACGAACTGGAAGGTCAACCGCACGAACGGCGGTTCCGATCTGGTCACCGTATATTTCACGTCTTCCGACAAAGGCTTCGTCGCGGGTGACGACGGCTATCTCGCAGTGACCAACGATGGGGGCCGCAACTGGACAAAGAAGGAACTAGGGATCGACGATACGATCAACGAGATCTACTTCCGGAACGACGAGAACGGATATCTCGTCGCGGGCAGGCGGATGTTGATCACGCGGGACGGGGGCATTACTTGGCAGGAGACACAGATCAACCGGCCCGGCGAGTTCAAGACATCGACACCGGAGTACCTGAGCATCAGGTTTGCCGACAAGAAACGGGGAATCATCGTCGGATCGTTGCTGAACAAGCAGAACCGGGTCGTCGACTCGCTGGTGATGCGCACGGAGAACGGAGGCGAGAGTTGGCAGCGGATAGTCGCTCCGTCCAAGAAGGAACTGTTTCATCTCGATTTTGTCGGAAGCAACCGCTGCTGGATCGTCGGCGACGACGGATTGATCCTGTTTTCCGACAATGGCGGCGCAAGTTTTGCAGTTCAGCGGTCCGGGACACTGCTCGATCTTTACAACGTCGATTTCCGCGACGAGAACGAAGGCTACGCTGTTGGCTCGAAGGGCACCATCCTCCGCACCGAGACCGGCGGCGCCGTGTGGGAATCGGTCAAGACCGCATTTCCACAGACCTTCCTGCGCGTCGATTTCGCTGACGACAAGAACGGCGTCGTCGTCGGCTACGACGGCACCATCCTGCGCTCGAACGACAAAGGGCGCACCTGGGCGAAGCAGACGAGCCGCACGGCCGAGCATCTTTACGGACTCTTCTTCGTCAAGAAATACGGCTGGGCCGTCGGCGCGAAGGGCACGATCCTACAATACGACCGATAGCTTTCCACGGGGCCCTTTGTTCGGCTTTTTGGGCCCGACAGCGGTCCGGCAAGGTTCGGTGGATCGCACTATGCTGCAGGGCGGGAGTCCGGTCCTCAACGATCGGTCAGCTAAGACCTCGGGGCGTTCGAGGGTTCCGTTGTTTTTACCTCGCGCCGTACGGATCGGTCCGAGGGACATCTGCCGGACTGGCAATCACGGCACGGCTGAAGTCCAACCTTGAACCATCGACAGAAGACTTCGCCGATCATTACACATTCCGGAAATTCTGTGTTATCGTACCTCATCTTTTACTTGTCATAAGCCGGTTTTTCATAAGGCATAGTTATTAACAATCTGAGATTTCTGGAGGGGAAATGAGCAAAAGGCTTCTTTTCGCGGTCGTTTCGTTTGTGATCTTGTCGTTTGGCCTGAGTGTCTTCGGGCAAGGAACAACTTCGCGCGTGACGGGGACCGTCGAGGATAACTCGGGTGCATCGGTGCCCGGCGCGACAGTCACATTGACGAATCAGGGTTCGAATACGAACCTGACGACGCAGACCAGCGTGAGCGGCGTCTATGTTTTTGACCTTGTGCAACCCGGGACGTATACGGTCACGGTCGAAAAGGTCGGCTTCAAGAAGTTCGTATCGTCGAACAACCAGGTCCTCGTCAACCAGCCGGCGACGATCAACGTCAAGCTCGAGATCGGGGATGTTTCGGCGACTGTAAACGTCGAAGGATCGGCCGAGCTCGTGCAGACGAGTACCTCGGGGAACGTCGGCGGCACGGTCGATCAGCGGGCTCTCGAAAGTCTGCCCATCATCGGACTGCGCGGCCGCAACCCGCTCGATCTGCTGAACTTCCAGCCGGGATTCGTGGTCGGCGCGAACACCGGCGGCGGCAACCACGTTCACGGCTCGCGCGACCGCGCGTTCAATTACACGCTCGACGGTATCGATATCAACGAATCGAGCGCCGGCGGATCGAATTTCACGCCGCTTCGTCCGAATCCCGACTCCGTCCAGGAATTCCAGTTCGTTTCGGCGAATTTCACAGCCGAACTCGGCCGGTCCTCCGGAGCGCAGGTGACCTTCGTGACAAGGCCCGGCACGAACCGCTTTCGCGGAAACGTGTTCGAGTATTACCAGACGCCGGACCTCAACGCGAATGAGTACGAGAACAATCTGAACGGTCTCGGACGTCCGCAGTTCGTCCAGCATATTTTCGGCGGCAGCGCCGGCGGACCGATCATCAAGGACAAGATGTTCTTCTTCGCGAACATCCAGTTGCTCCGCGCGACCGAAAGCCGCCTTGTGACGCGCACAGTACTGACTCGTGAAGCGCGGCAGGGACTATTCCGTTATGTTCTCGGCGGCCAGAACGCAGCAGCCGGAACCTCGACCCCGTCGGTCGACGCCAACGGGAACGTCGTCAGGGCGATCTGCGGGGCGGTCCCTGTGACACCGTGCATCCAGACCTACAACGTCAGCGCGAACCAGGCAACCAACGGTAACCCGACGGCGACCGGCGTCGATACGACATTGCTGGCGTTTATGACCGCGATGCCATTGCCGAACAACTTTTTCGTCGGTGATGGTCTCAACACCGCGGGCTTCAATTTTGCGGCGCCGCAGCTTGAGAAACAGTACGATTTCACGACGCGTATCGATTACAAGTTCTCAGAGACGAATGTCCTTTACGGGCGTTATTCCCAAGGGCAGCAGGATACCGAATGCGACAGCGTGAACGGCGGGCTTCAGGCCTTTCCCGACACGCCGTGCAAGGTCACGACCAACCGCACTCCGAAGAACCTTGCGATCAACTGGCGCTGGTCGCCGACGGCGAATCTGACGAACGAGTTCGTCTTCGGCATGAACCGATTCGCTTTCAATTTTGAGAATCCGTCGCCGAACGACAATTACCCGTACATCTTCAACCTCGTGACCGACCCGTTCGACAACTTCACGTACAACGCCCGCAAGGTCCGTACCTGGCAGTTCGTCGACAACGTGACGTGGGTTAAGGGAAACCATACTTTCAAGGGCGGTCTGAATTTCCGGTTCGGCCGTCAGATCGACGACCGCTCGTCGGTGTCGGGCGCGGACATCACGCCCCGGATCAACTTCAGCACCGCCCTCAACTGGGGCGGAACGTTCCCGACGACGTTCGCGCTACCGGCAACCGGCGCGACGGCAATGAACTCCAACGATCAGGCGCGTCTTCGAAGTTACATCAACGATATGCTTGGCCGTCTCGGGAGCGTTTCCCGGGCGTTCGTCGCCGATCCGAACAGTCCTGGACAGTTTGCTCCCGCAGGCACGCGCTGGGGGTTCACGCATTTCTACCCTGAATACGATTTCTACTTCCAGGATACCTGGAAGGCGATGTCGAACCTGACGCTCGATCTCGGACTGCGTTGGGAGGTGAAGCTTTCGCCGTCTTCCGACGGTCTTCCCGTCCTTCGCCCGGACGGCCAGGTCAGTTTCGGCTCAGCCCCGACCAACACGCTGAAATGGACCCAAGGGAAGCTCTTCGAGAATGACTGGAACAATTTTTCGCCGTCGATCGGCGCGGCCTGGGATCCGGTCAAGGACGGCAAGACATCGCTTCGGGCGAACTTCCGTATGGCCTACGACAGGCTGCCTTCGCAGGTCTTCGCGAACAGCATTTTCCAGAGCGCGCCCGGTAACAACTTCGGCGTCATCGACACGTCTTTCGCACAGCTCGGACGTCTCCGCCGTGATGGTTTGCCGACGCTTACGCCGACATCGACGCCGGATGTGCTTCGGACTCCGCCGGCGCTCTCAACTAACTCGATCACGGTCGTCGATTCGGATTTCCAATATCCCGAGGTCTACTCCTGGTTCTTCGGTTTCCAACGCGAGGTCCTCGGCGGCAATCTCCTAGAGGTCAACTACATCGGCAAGCGGGGAGTTCACCTGTTCGGCGGCTACGACGCGAACCAGATCAATCTGGGCGCGTCTGACCCGCGTTGCCCGGGCCAGACCTTCCTTTCCGCGTTCGTCGAGGCGCAGAATGCGGCGAACGCGACAAACTGCCTGATGACGTTGCTGAACGGCACGAACGGCACGCCGAGCACGCTCGCCGCGTTCCGTTCGACGTTCGCGACGAACCTCGCGAACAACGCCCCGGCATCGGTCGCGCAGACGCTCGCCGGCAGGTCGGGGACGACGTCTCTGACGGCCAACGGCTTCAATCCGTTCTTCCTGATGCGCTATCCGCAGTTCACGGGCGGTATGAACGTTCTCGACAGCAATGACGTCTCGATGTACAACGCGCTCGAGATCATTCTGAAGCGACGCATGAAGGCGGGCATCAGCTACCAGATCAGCTACACGCTTTCAAAGTCCGAGGACACGCGTTCATTCGATCCGACGTTCACGACGGTTTCGCGCGCGAACAACCAGTCGGCTTCGAGCACGCCGTTCGACAACAACAATCGCCGGCGCAATTACGCCTGGTCCGATTTTGACCGCCGGAACGCATTGCAGGGACTCTACGTCGTCGAACTGCCGTTCGGCAAAGGGCGGCGGTTCGCGAGCGACATTCCGAAGGCGCTCGATTATCTGATCGGCGGCTGGCAGCTGTCGGGAACGATGAACATCGCTTCGGGACGGCCGTTCACTGTCTACTCCGGCGCGAACAACTTCAGCAACGTCGTCCAGTCGACGGCGGACTGCAACTCCTGTCCGCGCAGTCTCGGCACGCTGATCCAGGAGAACGGCACCAACTACTGGTTCGGGATCAACGAACGCGCCAAGTTCTCGATGCCGCTCCCGGGCACGCTCGGGAATACCGGCCGGAACTATTTCATCGGCCCGAAGCGTTTCGAGATGGACATGTCGATCTCGAAGAACTTCAAGATCACCGAGCGGTTCAACTTCGATCTGCGCGCCGACGCGAAGAACGTATTCAACGTGAAGCATTTCGGATTCCCGACGGCAACGCAGAATTCGACGACGTTCGGACGTATCCGCGACGCGGTCAACAGCAGCGCCCGACGGATGCAGATCTCGGTCAAGATCAACTTCTGACGGATCTCGGCCGCAAAAGACGAATTCTCCGTCCGGAACTTTCCGGGCGGAGAATTTTTTTCGACGATTTCTTCCGGCCGTGGCAACCAGACCGCGGCAGGCCGCATCATCTTTTTCGGACACATTGTCGAACGTTGGAAAGAAACCTCAGCGCGCGACCGTGAGTTCAAGGTTCCTCCTGTTTCTTTGTTGCTCGCCGGTCCTAGAACGCCGGCGAGTTTTTTTGGCCGAAAGTGGGTATTTGGATTTGGGATTTTGGATTTGGGATTTCGGATTTCGTCAATTCGGGCGGCGTGCGCGGAATCCAAGATCCCGAATCCAAAATCGAAAATAGCGTTGGCCATCGCTGACATCGCGCCCTTTGCGTGAAAGGACTCTCCCCGACAAGTGTCAAGCGATGTTTTCGCGCAAAGGGCGCAAAGCGCGCAAAGGGAATTGACCGCGGGACACGAGTCCGGAACCGATGGGGAGCGACCGACGCGAACGGAGTTCGTGCAACGAATTCGGACGCATTCCGATCTATTACAAACGCTAAGGAAACGAACGGTTACTCTCCGGACCGATCTTATTCACTTTGAAGACTGAAATGGTCTGAAATCCAAACTCCAAAATCCCAAATCCCAAATCCAAGATCTCATTCACCGCTTTCTGGCGCGTTCGGCCAGTTGGGCGAGTTGGCCGGCGCGCGGGAGATTCTCAACGGCCTTGGCGACCTGTTTGTCGTTCTCGGTCAGGACCTGTTTCGCCGACACGGTGCCGAATGCAGCCGTAACGAGGTTGTAGCGGACGCGCAGTTTGACGAACGAACTCTGGGCAATCGCGGTTCGGCCTAAAGCGCGCCATTCCGGCGATGCGTCAAGAAATCGAAGGAATGCCGCGAACGCGTTCTCGCCGATCGGCAGATCGGCCGGCCGGATGCGCTCGCCGAAGCTAGGTGCGCGGGAGATCCGGAAATCGGTCAATCCGTCGATGTTTCCGCGGGCAAGATCTCGCGAGAAGAAGAAGATCGCGTCGAGCAGCGATAGCTGATCACGATTGAGCGTTTCGGCCGCGACCGGTTCATCGGGACTTATGCCGTCGCCGCCGAAAACCTTGCGGCCGGTCAGCGTTTTCGCCTCCTGGCGCCGGCCTCCGTTCGCGGTCAGTTTGTGGTTGTAGTAATCGTACAAACCGGAATGCGAGTAGTCGCGCTGGATCAGGCGGCCTGACGGAGTGTAGTACTTGGCGGTCGTGAGCGTCAGGCCCGAGCCGTACGGCAGATCGAGGATGCTCTGGACCAGCCCTTTTCCGAACGTGTTCTCGCCGACGACCAACGCCCGGTCATAGTCCTGCAGCGCGCCCGTGACGATCTCGGAGGCCGATGCCGTCTGATCGTCGACCAGGACGACGAGCGGCATCGTTTCGGGATTCCGTTCGGCGGCCTTCCACGTTCGGTTGTCGATCGCGAAACGGCCGCGTTGCGTGACGACGACGTTGCCCGGCGGAAGGAACTTTTCCGCGACCCTCACTGCCTGGTCGAGGATTCCGCCCGGATTTCCCCGCAGATCCAGCACAAGCGACGTCATACCCTGCTTTTTCAATTCCGCGATCGCGACGCCGAGTTCCTCTCCGGTCGTGTAATTGAAGCCTTCGGTCATGTCGACGTAGCCGACGCCCGGCCGCAGAATGTATGCGTCGGGGATCGACGGCTGCGGAACTCGATTGCGGCGTATCTCGACCGTTTCGATCCGGCCTGTTTCGTTGCGCTCGACGGTCACCCGCGCGATCGTTCCTTTCCGGCCGCGCACCTTGTCGCGGACGTAGGAAGAGTCCTTTCCTTCCATTGATTCGCCGTTGACCTGCACAATGCGGTCGCCGAACCTCAATCCGGCGCGATTCGCCGGCGAGTCGGGAAAGGTCGCGACGACGTATGTGTCCGTCGATCCGTTGCGCGTGTAATTCGAGATCGTCGCACCGATCCCGAAATACTCGCTTTGCTGGTCGGTCAGAAGGTCCTGAAACTCCGCGGGATCGAAATAGTTCGAATGCGGGTCGAGCGCGTGAAGCATTTCGACGACGGACGATTTCACGAGTTCGTCGTAGCCGGTCCGGCGCGGATCGACGTAGTTGCTGCGGATGATCTCGATCGCTTCGCGAACGTCGCCGGCGATCTTGTTCGGGAGCGCGGGATTGACCGACGCGATCGGCGCGTTGCGGGTCGTCGAGGCCGAAAACGAAGTTCCACGACTGATGCTGAATGGCTCCGTTTCGGGCATTGGCCGCGCCGCTTTCGGCTTCGACTGCGGTAACGCCGGAAGAACGCTGAACGAAACGATCAGCAGAAAGGCTGCAAAACTCCGCATATTTCTCCTCAAAAGGCGAAGGCTCGGGAAAACAACAAGCTGATTGGCGATGTGCGCGATGTTAAACAATCGCCCCGCCCGAAGCAAGTCCGCTCCCACGTCCTGGTGCAAATTTTCGTATGCCGTTGGAAAGTGCGAATCGATCCCCGATTCCAAGGAAAACGTGGTCCATTTTGTTGATTGATCGCGAAAATTGAGTGAGAATTGCGTTTATGTCTGAAGAGAAAGCATCGCTTGAGAAGAAACTCCGCCGTCTCGTCGAGACCGTCGATGTCGCGAGAGCGATGACGGAACCGTTGACGCGGTCGATCGAGTGCCTGCTTCGCGTCACAGCGGCCGAACTCGGTTCGGAAGAGGCATCCGTGCTGATTCGCGACGGAAACGACGGCGATCTGAAGTTCCTGTCGGCCATCGGGAAGGTCGCCGGGCATCTTCTTTCGATGAAGATCCCGGCCGGGAAGGGGATCGCCGGCTTCGTATTTTCGTCCGGACAGCCGATGGCGATCACCGATGTCGGCGAGGAAGAGACCTTTTATGCCGAGGTCGACCGGCAGACGGGTTATTCGACTCAGGCCATCCTGGCAACGCCGCTCAGGCACGACGGCGACGTTATCGGGGTGCTCGAATACGTCAACCGGATCGGCGATCCGCCATACGCGCCGTTCACGCCCGACGAAATGGACCGCGCGGCACGGTTCGCGGACATCGTCGCGTCGCTCGTCCACGCCTACGAATCGGCGGACCTGCTGCGACGCTTCGGAGCGCGCGTCCTGTCCGAGGGCGGAGCCGATGACGAGGTCGCGAAATGGCTCGCGGATTTGCGCGGCACCGACGAACACCACGCGATGCTCGAACTCGCGGCATTGGTCCGCGACGTCGCGATGCGCGGACCGGCGGAACGCGCGATGTGCCGGGAAATACTCGAGGCATTCAACAGATATTCGGACCGAGGCCCGGCCTACGGGTTGTTCGGCGTGAATTGACCGAACAGGGAAATCGCAGCGGAATCAACGGATGGTGCGGCCTTCATTCAAAACAAGAATCATCGATCCGGGCTGGCGCTCGCGGACCGGTCGCGGCGTTTCGGTAGCGATCGTCGATAGCGGCATTGACGAAGCCCATCCGGACCTTGCCGGGCGAGTAAAGGAATCGGTCATCGCCCGCGCGGATTCGCAAAGGGTCGTCTTCGAGCCGACCGATACGGGAGACTCGGCCGGCCACGGGACAGCCTGCGCCGGGATCGTCGCCGGGATCGCCCCGGATGCGGAACTTTTCAGCGTCAAAGTGCTCGGCGCCGGCGGGATCGGCGACGGACAGTCTTTCCTCGCCGGTCTCGAATATGCGATCAGGCGCCGTTTCCGGATCGTGAATCTGAGCCTCGGAACGACGAAGCCGCAGTTCTTCGCGCCGCTCCACGATCTGCTCGACCGCGCATACCAGGCCGGATGCATCGTCGTCGCGGCGGCGAACAACCTTCCGCAGCCGTCCTTCCCGTCGGTCTTCTCGTCGTCCCTGATCTCGGTCTCGAAGTCGGCCGATCCCGACCCGTTCGCATTCCGGTTCCGATACGGTGAAGTGATCGAACTGATGGCGCCCGGCGTGAACGTCCGCACCGCCTGGCCGGGCGGAACCCACAAAAGCCTGACCGGGAACAGCTTCGCGTGTCCGCATATCGTCGGGATCATCGCGCTTCTGCTCGAGTCGGATCCGGGTCTGACTCCGTTCGAGATCAAATCATCGCTTTATGAGATCGCGCGCCGGAACGAGAGCGCGACCGCTGATTGATCTGGCCGGGGTGGTTTCCGATCGCTTTGCCTTTTCCATTTCAAAATGGTTTGATAGTCCTTGCATCCGTTAAGTTGAAGTATGTCAATGAATTTCACGCTCAAACCGCTCGCAATCGAAGAGTACAGGCTCGCCAACGGTCTTCGCGTCGTGCTCAACCGCGAAGGCTCGATCCCGGTTGTTTCGGTCGCCGTCTATTACGATGTCGGCTCGCGCAACGAGCGCGAAGGCCGCACCGGGTTTGCGCACCTGTTCGAGCATATGATGTTCCAGGGGTCGGAGAATGTTCCCAAGGCCGCGCATTTCCAATACATAATGAAGGCCGGCGGGACGATGAACGGGACGACCTCGTCCGAACGCACGAACTATTACGAGACCTTGCCCGCGAGCCAGTTGCCGCTTGCACTCTGGCTCGAATCGGACCGCATGCGCTCGCTCGCGGTCACGCAGGAGAATCTCGACAATCAACGCGAGGCGGTAAAGGAAGAAAAGCGCCTGCGCTACGACAACCAGCCGTACGGGGAAGTGTTCGACATCATCACGCGGATGATCTTCAAGAATTTTGCGAACTCGCATTCGACGATCGGATCGATGGAAGATCTTGATGAGGCGACGGTCACGGACGTGCAGGAGTTCTTTCGGACCTATTATGCGCCAAACAACGCGGTGCTGGTCGTTTCCGGAGCGTTCGATACCGACGAGGCGAAATCGCTGATCGAGACCTACTTCGGTTCGATCCCGGCGCAGCCCCAGCCGGTTCCCGTCGATGTCAGCGAGCCGCCCGATGTGGCCGAGAACTATTTTGAATACTTCGACAAACTGGCCCCGTTGCCGGCGTTCCTTTTCGGCTGGAAGATTCCCTCGCGCCGGACGCCCGAGTTTTTCGCGCTCTATCTCGCGGGCAAGCTACTTTATGATGGCGAAAGTTCGCGGCTCTATCTGAAGCTTGTCAAGGGCGACGAATCGGTGATCCAGCTTTTCGGTTTCACGGACGAGCGCCGCGGGCCGTCTTCGATATTCATCGGCGCGATCCCGAAACCGGAGCGCGAACTGTCCCAGATCCGCGAGATCATTATGGAGGAGATCCGCGATCTGGCGACGAACGGGCCGTCTCCGGCCGAGATGCAGAAGCTCGCGAACCAGTTGATAAACGATACGGTCAGGGTCCGCCAGTCTTCGATGGCGCGCGCGCAGCAGATCGCTGAGTACGCGTTGTACGACGGAAGGCCGGAGCTCGTGAATACCGAGCTTGATGAGTTGCTTGCCGTGAACGGCGACCAGATCCGCGAGGCCGTCGCGAAGTTCCTCGACACGGAAAACCGGGCACTGCTCGACGTCGTCGTCGCGAACGGCAGAAAGTGAACGGATCTCGATTTTGTATTTTAGATTTTGGATTTTGGATGAATCCCGTCCAAATCGTTGAAGATCGCTGCGCAAAACGAACGAAACAGCGTCTTCCGTTTGGACAAGCAGATCCCGGCTCCTTGAGCGTGCTGAGGACGCGACGTATCGATGACACGACGTGGAGCGGAGCGGAACGTCGTGTGCCGGCCCGGTTTTGGCCGAAACGCGCGGAGCGCGAGTCTCCGGTCCGGTTGGGCGGGAGACGCGTGTTTCACACGCTCGTTGATTGAAGGGAAATCCCACACCAGGCTCGGCTGCGCCTTTGCCCGGTGCTATTGACGCGACGCGTGCTTCGCACGCCGAACGAGGTTTATCGAATCGACGTGGCGCGAGAAAACGGGAGATTTGTTTCGAAAATGCCGTGTGCGGCAGTTGTCAGGCAATGAAATAATGAGGGCTTCAAGAAGCAGTCGCCGAACGTTTAGGACGGCATTGATTTTGGGTCGTGGAAGTTTTTGAAAAATAGTGAATCCTGGAATATCTGGAATCCTGGAATCTTGGAATATCCGGAATCCGATCTTACTTGAACCTGGAATCCTGGAATCTTGGAATATCCGGAATCCGATCTTACTTGAACCTGGAATCCTGGAATCTTGGAGTATCCGGAATCCGATCTTACTTGAACCTGGAAACCTGGAATCTTGGAGTATCCGGAATCCCGACCTTCTTGAATCTTGAATCTAGAATCTGGAATCGTTAGATGATAATAGAAGAATTCCGAAAATCACCGCCCGCGCCGCTTGAGGGCGTGTCATTCGATATCGCGCGGCCTTATGAAACGACACTCGCCAATGGGCTACGCCTCGTTTTGTTCGAGGACCGCCGGTTTCCTCTGGTCAGCCTGCGGCTCATTTTCCTCGCCGGCGATGCCTATGAACCGGCGGGCTCGACGGGACTCAATTCCGCGATGGCGTCGCTTTTGACCGAAGGTACCGAAAGCTACTCGAGCCGTTTGCTGGCCGAAGAGATCGAGCGGCTCGGCGCGAACATCGGGGCAAGCTCCGGTCCCGACAACACGCGGATCTCCGCATCGTGTCTTTCGCCGTATCTGCCCGACATATTGCGACTGGTTTCAGAGATCGCGTTCAAGCCGACGTTCCCCGAAACGGAGGTCGAGCTCTACAAACAAAACACGATCGAGGGGCTGAAATTTCAGCGCTCGCAAGCGCAGTTTCTCGCATCGGAACGGGTGGCGAAGATAATCTACGGCGATCATCCGTATTCCGTGATCGCCCCGGCCCCGGCCGACGTTGAACGTCTCGACCGCGACGCGCTGTCGGCGCACCACCAGCGGACGTTCGTCCCGAACAATGCAATTCTGGTGGCGGTCGGCGATTTCGACCGCGCCGAACTCGCGCGCGAGGTCGGCGAGCGTTTCGGCGATTGGGAACCCGGCGCAAGACCGCCCGAAGATTTCCCGGCGTTCCCGCGCCGGTCGAAAAGGACCTTGACGCTCGTCGACCGCAAGGATTCCGCGCAATCGAACGTCGTCATCGCGCTGCCGGCGGTCGATCGCGCGCATCCCGATTTCTTTCCGATCGTGGTCATGAACCAGATCCTTGGCGCCGGGGCTTCTTCGCGGGTGTTTATGAATCTACGTGAAGAAAAGGGATACACGTACGGCGCCTACACGAAGTTCGACCTGAAGCGCCTCGGCGGCGAGTTCGAGGCGACGGCCGAGGTCCGCAACGCGGTCACGGGCGAATCCCTGCGCGAATTCTTTTTCGAACTTGAGCGGATCGGCGACGAGCGGGTCGGCGACGACGAACTCCGCGACGCGGTGAATTATCTGACCGGAGTCTTTCCGATCCGCGCCGAAACGCAGGAAGGCCTGACGAATCTCATCGTCCAGCAAAAGGTCTACGGACTGCCCGACGATTATCTCGAAACCTACCGGGACAGGATCGGCGGGGTCTCGGTCGAAGACGTGGCACGGGTCGCAAAGGAATACATCCGCCCGCACGAGGCGGCGGTCGTGATCGTCGGCGACGCTGACGAGGTTCTGCCGCAGGTGCGAGATCTCGCCGACGCGGTCGAGATCTACGATACGGACGGGAATAAGTTGGACAGATAGGCGGGATTCTCGGCCGACGCCACTGCTTCGCGATCGGCCGATCCGAAGGCGAAAACAATCGGGAGAGATACAGATCGTTCGCCGACCTGTATCTCTCCCGGTCCTTGTTCGGGTAGCTGCTGCTCCGTGACGCGTGTCTGCCGGTCGCTACCGAGGCTGTGTCAAAAGCCGTACTTGGATCTATCGGCAATCGTTCAGGGCTGGGCTCCTGCCCAGCCGTTGAACGCCTGAACGCTATGATCCGGGCTACGCCCGGATGCGCTAAACTCCTTGGAAACGAGTTCTGACACAGCCTCTACCGCTCCCGGTTCTGACCGGCCGCATATGCCCGGTGTCGGTGTTTGCCGGTCGCGACCGCTCCCGGTTCTGACCGGCCGCATATGCCCGGTGTCGGGTGTCTGCCGGTCGCTACCGCTCCCGGTGCTGACCTGCCGCGTATGCCCAATATTGGGTGTCTGCCAGTCGCTACTGCTCCCGGTTCTGACCGCTCACGCTCCGGTCGTATCGACAACCTCGGCATCGCCGGCGTTCTTCATTACCGATTCGATGCCGTTCTGGCAGGCCGAATCCGATGAGTAGTACTCGCTCCGGCCGATCTCCTGGTGGTTTGCCGCCTTGAGAATGAAATACGGCTCACCCTTGGCGTTCACGCGCTTTTCAAAACGGCCCTCGTCAACGCCGTTTTTGCGGACCGACTCGATTCCGCTCTGGCAAGCCGGCTTCGATTCGTACATTTCGCTCGACAAAATGATCTGACCGTTGCCCGCTTTCAAGTTGAAGTGGAACTTTCCGTTAGCTGATTGTTTGATCTCAAATTTTCCTGCCATTATTAATCCTCTCAGTTTTTTGGTTTTTCGAAACTACGGGGCAGACCCGGAACGCGTTCGGCGCCCCAAATCTCTGCAAATATAACATTGCCCGATCCCAAACACGCAACACGGTCGCGGCGAAATCGGTTGTTTTTTCGCGACGGCCCGAGGCCTGGCGTTTTCTCCGATGGAAGGCGCGTCGGATTTGTCGCCGCGTCCGGAGGCGGCCGGAAGAACGTTGAGACGCCGGTCAAGCCATTCGCCGAAAAACCTGAACCGGCGACCGGGTTCCGGCGCGCAATGACTCTCGGATTTCGAGTCACTGGTGTCCAATCAAAATTTGCTTCAAGCGCGCCGCGCAACGGCGATGCATTCTTCTAAATGAATTGATAAAGATCCCGTCGTGCTAAACGCTGCCGGGCTTTTTCGTGTAATGGGCGAAAACCCAAAGTCCAAAATCGAAAATCCCAAATTTCACGGCGCCCTTTGCGAGGGCTGATGCGAAATCCAAAACAAATCCGAAATCGAAAATCCCAACGCGGCCGATCAGGTCGAAGGCCCGACGGCCGGTTAAGGTCGGCGGGGATTGAGTTGTGAGTGAGGTAAGAGCTTCTTGGAGAAAGCGGACGGTTTTCTCACAACTCAATCGCCGTATCGCGGCCGCGTTTTTGGGGACGCGGCGGCGAATCTGATCATCCGGCGAGTCGCATCTCGCCAAAATTGTTCCCGTGCCGCATCGAACCTATATGCTCGATGAACGCCGCCGCGGCCGCTTTCGAAAGCTCGCCGACGGAGCAATGAAGAAGCCGTTCGCATTCGCGTTCGGCGTGGATCCCGAGTTCGCGCGCGAGGCTGCGGACGATGCCGAGTTGTTTCGCGGTGACGAGGTCGAACAGCGAACGCGCGACCGGCTCGGCAGGGAAGTCGGGACGCGATCTCTTCAAAGGCTCGCAGTTGCCGAACTTCGCGATGGCGCTCCGAAGCGCGGCCCGCTCGGCGGATTCGATCCCGCGCGGATCGGCCACGGCGCCGGTCCCGATTCCTTCCCGGGTTACTCCGCAGGCCGTCACGGCGACGGTCACCGCGAAAAAATTGCCGATCTGGCGCAGTTGCTTGACGGAGTGTGACCAACCCGGATCAAACCTGTCGAGCGCCTCGGCGCCGAACGGCTCATCAGAGTCCCTGCCCTTATCAAGAGGCGAGCGGGCGGACCGCGCCGCCGTAAAGTTGAGAACATTGCCACTGCGTGGCGGAAGATCCTCAGATCGACGGGTTCGGATAGCGAGCCTGACGGCGAGCATATGGTCGCAGCGGAAGTCGGGGGCGGGATTCCTTCTCGCTTCGCCGCAATCACAAGTGATCGCGCCTTTGGTGTCACGCCGGACAACGAACTCGGCGGGATCGGACAGCGATTCCGGGTTTCTGACGATGAAGCCGTCACCGCGTCGCGTCACAAAGCCGGAGCTCACCAAAGCCTCGGCTTTCCGTTCACGTTCTTTCTCGATTCTTGTTCGCATAGTTCCTTCACTCCATTGTGGTGTTGCAACGATGAAACACTGTACCACGTAAATTTCATTGTTGCAAGAGTGAAACTAAGTGTTGCAAATAAATTTTTCTTGTGCTATCGTTGAAACACGATCGAGACGGATGCAACACGCATCGGGTCGTCGCGAGGTGAAATCAACTATGGGATTCAAGAACGAAAGTCTTATCAATACGGTCGAGCTTGGCCGTGCGATCAAGCGGCGGAGAGAGGAATTGGGGCTCAGCCTGCGGGACGTTGCCGACGTTACCGCTGTCTCGGCATCGACATTGTCGCGGATCGAGAACGGCACCGGCAAGCCGGACGCCGACAATATCGCGCGTTTGACGAACTGGTTGGATATGCCGGTCGACCGCGTGATGAAGAAACAGGGCGGGGCGGACGAGGTCGAGGCGGTCGTTTATTATCCGCACGAATCGACGCCCGAGATCGTTGAGGCGCATTTGAGGGCCGACAAGAACCTGACCCCGGAGACGGCGAACGCGCTTTCTGAACTTTTCCGGGTGGCATATTCCCAGTTCAGCAAGCAGCGCGATTAAGCAACGTTTCAATCAGAGACGGCGACGGAGAGACGAGAATGAAAGAACTTTCAACGACGGCCCGCGTGGGGGCCGCGACCTCTGAGAATCGGCATTTTGCGGTCGACACGACCTTCGTGCTTTTCTTTTTGGCTGTCGAATTCGGGCGAATATCGGATCGCTTCGGACTCGACACGGTGGTGTTCGCGATAACGCTTCTGATGCTGACGACGTTGCCGTATTTTCTTCCGGCTGAGGACAAGGTCGATTTCGGCACCTGGATCGTCGGCCGGACGTTCATCGCCGGATTCGGGATGGTGACCGGCGCCCTTTTCAACCTGTCGATCGGGGCTTTTATTCCCGAAACCCTGTCGTTCGTTCCGATGACGCTCCTCATTCTGGCTTCGGTTGCGAGCTGTTATGTGCAGTTCTACGGGTTGCTGAAGCTTCGCACGGTCAAATAGGCAAAAGGCCCGTCCGAAGCGACGGAAAACGGCCTGCGCCGGGATTGGTTTCCCGGTGCGGGCCTTTTCTTTTTCGGTCGGACCCTACTTGAATCGGTGCGTGAAGGCCGATCCGGCAGGGGCGTTCGAACTTCTTCGCGGGCCGAACGGGACCGGACCGCGTATAGGTTTCATTGGGCAACCGCTTCACAAATGTGTCTGTTTGTTGTAGTTTTTGAAAATCCGTGGAAATTCGCCGTTTTCTGATTTCGAATCGGAAAACCTGAACTTGGAGATTGCCCGTGCTTGGCCTGAATCGATTGGGAGGAGTTATGCCCGAATTATTGAAATGTATGCGTTACGCCGTAATGTCGGCCCTGTTTCTTGCGACCGTCTTGTTGTTCTCGCCCGGATCGTCCGCAAACAACATTTCCTGGTTCATTTCGCCGAGTGACCCGTATGTCCAGAACTGGACTTTGACGACGATGATAACGGTCGATGACAACTGGGACAACGTGATGTCCATCCTTGGATATCGAGGTGACGACCTGACGACCGCTACCGGCACCGATCCGCAGACGATACTCGCCGACGGATCTTCGACCCCGATCGACGTCATCGCGAACCAGTCGAACCCGAACACGCTGTCGACGGGCGGCGTGGCCGAGTTCGACGGCATCGCCAATCCGACGATCGCGCTTCAGGGATCGGGAACGGCGGATGCTCCGCATATCGTCATTCGTCTGAATAAATCTAACTGTCCCGATACGAAATTTATCTCGATCAGCTACAAACTCCGTGACATCGACGGCTCGGCGGACAACGCCGTGACTCCAGTGGCGCTGCAATATCGTGTCGGCGACGTCGGAAATTACATCAATATCCCGAGCGCCTACGTCGCCGACGCCACCGAAGGCGGCACGGCAACGAAGGAAACGAACGTCGTCGCGACTTTGCCGCACATCCCGGTCGGGCAGGATCTCGTGTTTCTTCGGATCCTGACCGCGAACGCCGTCGGCAACGATGAATGGGTCGGGATCGATGACATCAGCATCGGTTGTTTCGCGCCGACCGTAGCGGGTGTACCGGTCGCCGGACGCGTTTCGGCCGGCAAATCCGAGGGCGTCCAGCGTGCGGTCGTGACCCTCACGGACGATTTCGGCAGCATTTGGACCGCGCGCACGAACGCATTCGGGTATTTCCGGTTCGATGGCATCCCGGTCGGTCGGACTTACACGGTGTCGATTTCGGCAAAGGGAGCGCAGTTCGCGCCACGACTGGTAACGGTCGATACCGAGATTCAGGGGCTCGAGCTGGTACTCGATTGACGTCCAGGAATCGACTCTGACCCGTGTGCTTCGTTTGCGGTATTCGCGGCGGTCATTCCGCGCGGGAAATTGAGCTGCTTCCCCCCACCCCTATCCTTGACTTGGCATAACGAATCGTATTACCGTTGGCTGAAATCTTTCATTGAACAACAGTTCCGCGATCCGTTTCTCATCCGCGAGGTTCGGCGCGCAACTCTGAATCATAGTTTCCGGCCTCCTTCGTAGTTTCGTGTCCGGATTCAGTCGTTCTTTCCACAGGTTTGAAAAATTATGAACACCGTAAAGCGTCTTGCTGGCAGTCTCCGCGTTTCGTTCCTGATCATAGCCCTCGCGATCGTTGGCATCGCGAGCGTCACTTTCGATTCCTTCCCGATCCAGGCATTCTTTGCCGGATCGAGCGGACAGGCGGTCCAAGAACCTGTCGTGGCGCCGGCCGACGGCTTCGTTCCCGGCACCTGCGATACGGCCGGGCCGATCGAGGTCGAATCCTCCGGAGGCACGACGACGCCGACGGCATACCCGACGCTGAAGGCCGCGTTCGACGCGATCAATGCCGGAACGCACACCGGCACGATCACCATCGACGTTTGCGGGAACACGGACGAGACGACGCTGACGGCCGCGCTCAACGGGAGCGGAACCGGTTCGGCCTCGTATTCGTCGATCCTGATCGCGCCGGCCGGCGGCGCGGCGCGTACGATCTCGGGGGCGACGACGGCCGGCAGCCCTTTGATCGATTTCAACGGGGCCGACAACGTCACTGTCGACGGGCTCAATACAGGCGGCAACTCGCTGACGATCTCGAACACGACCGTTTCGGCGACGAGCGGCACCTCGACCATCCGCTTCCAGG
Organism: uncultured Blastocatellaceae bacterium; assembly: GCA_964487505.1. Lineage (GTDB taxonomy): Bacteria > Acidobacteriota > Blastocatellia > Pyrinomonadales > Pyrinomonadaceae > JAFDVJ01. The sequence continues at coordinate 23,555 of CAZARD010000039.1, forward strand.
CCGACGCGACGGGCAACACGATCACCAACAGTTCCATCCTCGGCTCATCGACGATGTCGACCACCACGAACGGCGGGAACATCTGGTTCGGGGCCGGCGCCGTAACGACCGGAAACGACAACAACATCATTTCCAACAACAACATCGGGCCGGCGGGCGCGAATCTGCCGACGAAGCTCATTTACGGCAACGGTTCGACGACGAACACCACGGTCTACAACAGTGGGATTCAGATCACCGGCAACAACCTGTTCGATTACTTCAACGCGGCCGCGCAGGCGAATGCCGTTTACCTCGCCGGCGGCAACACCGGCTGGACGATCAACAACAACCGCGTCTTTCAGACCGCGACCCGGACGCAGACGACCGGCGCGATCCTCGCCGGCATTCAGGCGGCCAGCGCGACCGGCAACGACGGGCATACGATCTCGGGCAACATCATCGGTTTCGCGAACTCCGCCGGGACCGGAACGACCAACTTCGTCGGCGTCAGCACGAGTTCGAAGTTCATCGGCATCTATATCTCTTCGGCCGCAACGACGACCCCGTCGAGCATTCAAGGCAATACGATCGCCGGCATCAACCTCTCGGGTATCGTCGGCGGGACCAGCACAACCGCCTCGTTCTTGGGGATCAGCATCGGGTCCGGAGTATCGAACATCGGCAATGTGTCGGGGAACACGGTCGGAAGCCTTTCGGCTCCGGGTTCGATTTCGATAACCAATAACAATGCATCGGGGTCCGAGATCTATGGCATCTACTATTTCCCGTCGGCGGTGGCGAACGTCTCCAACAACAACGTCGGCGGTATCGTCTCGAACAACAGCGGCGCCGGCAGTGTCGTGTTTTACGGAATACGCGCCTTTACGTCGAGCTCGGTGACGAACACGATGTCGAACAATACGATTGGTTCGGCGGCTGCGCCGATCACAAACACCTCATCATCGGCGTCTTCAAGAACGATCGGTCTCTATTGCCAGTCCGGCGCGTGCCTCGTGACCGGAAATACGATCGGCAGCCTTTCGATGAACGGACCGAACGTCGGCACCGGATCGTCGGCTTCGATGATCGGCCTTTGGATCGACAATTCGAGCGCGACGATCGGCAACAGCGTCGCGCAGAACACGGTTCGGGCGATCAGCAACACCGACGCCGCGGCGGCCGTCTGGGTTACGGGAATGCAGTACAACGGCGCAACCACAGGAACCCACACGGTCCAGCGCAACTTCATTCATTCGATCACTTCGGCAAGCAGCAGCCCGACGGCGACGGTCAACGGCATCAACGTCCAAGGCGGCCTGACGACGTTCCGCAACAATATGATCGCGATCGGCGGCAGTATGACCGCCCAAAGCCCGCAGATCAACGGTATCAACGAGACCGTCGCCGGAACGGACAACTTCTATCACAACAGCGTTTACATTGGCGGAACCGGTGTCGCGGCGGGCTCGGGGAATTCGTTCGCGTTCCAGAGCGCGATCACGACCAATACGCGGAATTACCGGAACAACATATTCTTCAACGCGCGGAGCAACGGTGCGGCGACCGGCAAGCACTACGCCATTCGCGTCGGCGGCGCGGCTCCCCTGCCCAGCGGACTTACAAGCAACAACAACCTTTTGTTCGCGAACGGAAGCGGCGGATTCATCGGGCAGTTCAATCTGATCGACCAGGCGACCCTCGCCAACTGGCAGGCGGCGACCGGTAACGACTCGAACAGCTTTTCGGCCGATCCGCAGTTCGTTGATGCGACGAATGCGATTCCCGATCTTCATCTGCATCCCACGAATCCGACAGTCGCCGAGGGGAACGGTTTCGATGTCGGTGTCACGGACGATTTCGACGGTCAGACCAGGAGCGGTCTGACACCTGTCGATATCGGTGCCGATGCCGGCAACTTCAGCGGCATCGATCTTGCCGGCCCCGCGATCTCGTACACTGCGTTCGGCAATACGAGCAGCACGGGAGACCGTGTGTTGGTCACGACGATTACGGATAATTCCGGCGTTCCGACAACGGGCGTTGGATTGCCGGTAATCTACTACCGCAAGAACGCCGGCGCGTGGGCTTCGACCCAATGTACGCTTATCAGCGGAAACAACTACGATTGCAGCATCGTCGCGGCGGCGGTCGGAGGCGTTGTTGCGACCGATATCATCCAATATTACGTTGCCGCGCAGGACAACGTCGGCAACGTTGCTGTAAATCCGTCGGCGGGAGCGGGCGGGCTGACTCCGAATCCGCCGGCGGCCTCGACTCCGCCGACGCCGAATCAGTATACGATCGTTCCGGCGATCAGCGGTTCGCTCAACGTCGGGACCGGTGAAACGTACCTGTCGCTGACCAACGCGGGCGGTGTCTTTGAAGCCATCAACAACGCGGAAGTCACCGGCAACATCACGGTCAATATCACGAGTGACCTGACGGCCGAAACCGGAACCGTGGCACTCAACGAATTCGCGTCGCCGTACACGCTGCTGATCAAGCCGTCCGGCGCGCCGCGGACGATCTCCGGAACGAACGCCGGCGCTATGATCAGACTGAACGGCGCTGACCGCGTCCGTTTCGACGGTTCGACGGCGGCTTCGTTCGAAGACAACGTGGCGGGCGGAAATCCGGCATTGCGCGAACTGACGATCCAGAACACGAACACCGGAACGGCGGCGGGCGTGATCAACGTCGGAACCGGGACGAACGGCGCGCAGAACAACACGTTCAAGAACCTGAACATTCTCGGTCAGGATCCGACGACCACGCTCCTCGGAATCGCGATCGGCGGCAACACGCCGGGCACGACGGGAGCCGACAACGACGGGAACCGCGTCGAGAACTGTTCGGTCAAGCGCGCGATCTTCGGAATCTACGCGGCCGGTATTTCGGCGGCGAACCAGAACACCGGGACCGTCATCACGCTCAACGATCTATCGGCGACCGGCGCGGACCGCGTCCGCCGGGTCGGGATACTCGTCTTCAACGATGACGGCGCGCAGATCACCGAAAACAGCATCGCGACCGAGACCAACGAGTCGGCGGACGCGATCGGCATCGGCGTCGGAACGCAGGGCGTCGACACGACGACGACCACCGGCGGGGGCGTGACGAACGCGCTCGTGGCCAGAAACAAGATCAACGGCATCGCGAGTCTCAGCACGACCGGTTTCTCGGCGGCGGGCATCACGGTCGCCGGCGGCACGACGGGTGCGAACACGATCGTCAACAATATGATCACCGGCGTAACCGCGCCGTCGACCTCGCCCGACATCGTTGCCGGCATCTTTGTTGCCGGGGTCACGGGTTCGACGACGAGACTCTACAGCAACTCGGTGTCGCTGACGGGTGATCGCGGTTCGGTCGCATCCCAGATCGGCAGTTTCGGTCTCGCGGTGACGGGAACCGATCCGACGCTGGATCTTAAGAACAACATTTTCTATACGACACAGACATCGGGCGGCGGCACCAACGCGAAATCGTACGCCATCGGAATGGTGACGACGACGTTCGTCAATCTCGATTCGAACTACAACGACTTTTGGTCGACGGGCGCCAACGACGGCGGATTCCGGACGGGCTCGCTCGCGGGCGGCGCCGGAACAGATTATGCCGACATCACCGCGTGGCGGACGGCGGTCTCCGATGACCTGAATTCGCTCGAATCCGATCCGAGCTTCGTCAATCCGGCGAGCGATCTGCATATCCAGACGTCGAGCACAATGAGCGATGCCGGGGTTACCGTCGCCGCCGTCACCAACGATTTCGACAGCGAACCGAGGTTCGCTCCGCCGGAGATCGGTGCCGACGAGCTGCCGGACACGATCGCGCCGGACACGACGATTCTGACGAATCCGACGAACCCGAGCACCAGCAGTTCCGCGTCGTTCACGTTCAATGGCAGCGATACGGGCGGTTCCGGCGTCGCGAGCTTCGAGTGCAAGCTTGATGCCGGTTCGTTCGCGGCCTGCACGTCGCCGCAGAACTACACCTCGCTCAGCCAGGGATCGCATACTTTCGAGGTGCGCGCCAAGGACGGAGCGGGCAACGTCGACGCGACGCCCGCGTCTTACACTTGGACCGTTGACGCGATCGCTCCCGACACGCAGATCCTGACGAACCCGACGAACCCGACGACGAGCACGAGCGCGTCGTTCACGTTCAGCGGAACCGACAGTTTCGGCGGACCGAGCGTGACGTTCGAATGCAAGCTCGACGCCGGATCTTTCGCGGCCTGCACTTCGCCGCAGAACTACACCGGTCTTGCGCTGGGTTCGCATACGTTTGAAGTGAGGGCAAAGGACGCCGTCGGCAACGTCGATCCAACACCGGCGAGTTACACGTGGACGATCAACCCGGCCTCGGTCGGTCCGGTCACGGTCACGGCGACCGCCGGGAACACCGGACCGGTCGATTACGCGACGCTCAAACTCGCGTTCGACGCGATCAACGCCGGAACGCACCAAGGGGCGATCACCGTCGCCATTCTTCAGAACACGACCGAAACGGCTTCGGCGGTCCTGAATGAAAGCGGGTCCGGATCGGCGTCCTACACGTCGGTCAGCATCCAGCCGAGCGGCGGCGCGGCGCGCAGTGTCTCGGGCGCGGTCATCGGGCATCTCGTCGATCTCAACGGAGCCGACAACGTGACCATCGACGGCCTGAACACCGGCGGCAACTCGCTGACGTTCGCGAACACCGCGCTCGGAGCATCATCGACGATCCGATTCACGAACGACGCGTCGAACAACACGGTCACGAACGTGACGCTGCAGGGATCGGGCGATACGTCATTCGGCGTCGTCTATTTCGGCGGCGGCACCGCGACCGGTAACGACAACAACACGGTCAGCAATTCGGCGATCACGGCGGCCGGATCGAATTTGCCGCTCAACGGCATCTATTCGTTCGGCACCAGCGCCGCGATCGACAACAGCGGGAACATCATCACCGGCAACTCGGTTTCCGACTTCTTCAACGCGGGGTCGGCTTCGAGCGGGATGAACATCAACAGCAACAACAGCGGCTGGACGATCAGCAACAACAAGATCTTCCAGACCGGAACACGTACGTACACGACGGGCTCGACGCACAACGGCATCAACATCACGTCAGGCTCGGGCTACACGATCGGCGGCAATACCATCGGATACGCCGCCGCCAACGGAACCGGCGTTTACACGATGGCCGGAACGGTCGCGACGCGCTTCGTCGGCATCAACCTCGCCGTCGGAAACACGTCGGCGACGAACGTCGACAACAACACCGTGGCGGCGATCAGTCTCGCGACCTCGAGCGGCGCGGCGACGACAAGCGGCGTCCTTTGCGGCATCAACATCGCATCGGGCGACGTCAACGTGGGTGTCGGAACGGGCAACACGATCGGCTCGACGACCGGTACCGATTCGCTCGTCGCGACACCGACGACGACGCAGGGCGCGGTGGTCGGTATCCATTCGGCTTCGACCGGCAACATCCAGATCACGGGCAACAACATCGGCGGATTTACGTCCGCCGGCGCGACGGCCGCGGTCGCCGGCGCCGTGTTCGGCATCAACGTTTCCGGAGCGGCGACTTCGTTGACGGTTTCGAACAACACGATCGGAAACGCGACGGCGAACAATATGCGGTCGGGCGTCCTCGGAACGACGACCGGCAGTTCGCTCGCATCCGGCATCAACCAGACCGCGCCGCCTGTCACGGCGACGTATTCCAACAACACGATCCGCAATCTCTCGTCATACGGAACCGGAACCGGCGGTTATGTCCGCGGTATCCAGACCGGCACGACCGCCGCGACCGGCGCCTCGTCGACGATCAGCGGGAACACGATCACGAACCTGACGACGAGCGGTGCCGTCAGCGGTTCGACGAGCGGCAACACGTCGGCGCTCGGCATCCATATGTTCGCGAGCGCCAACGCGACGGTGACCAACAACACGATCACCAACATCTCGAACATCAACACCGGCACGGTCGGGACCGTCGTCGCCGGCATTTCGTTCGCATCGACCTCGTCGGTGACGAGCACCGGCGCGACGATCTCGGGCAACCGCGTCTACGGTCTTGCGAACGCGAGCACGACGACGAGCGCGACGCTTCCGGGCGTGGCGGTCGGCGTCACCGTGCGTTCGGGCAACGGCACCGTGTCGGTCTTCAACAACATGATCGGCATCGGCGCGGGTCAGACAAGCGCGACGTCGTTCATCGGACTCTGGTCGAACCACGGTTCGACGCCCGATCCGACGCTCGTCCGCTGGGTCTACAACACGGTGAACATCGAGGGCGCGGCGGCTTCGGGCGCGAACTCGACGTTCGGGTTCTTCCGCGGTGACTTCTCGACCACGGCCCGCACGGCGGCAGTCGAGGTCAAGAACAACATCCTGATCAACAACCGCACGGGCGGAACCGGCCGGCATTTCGCGATCGCCAACAACTTCGGGGCGACGACGACCAGCGCCACCGGCTGGGGCGCGGGCGCGTCGAACAACAACGTGCTGACGTCTTCGAATCCGGCCACCGTCGGATTCTGGACGGCCGACCAGACGTTCGCCGGATGGAAACTCGCCTCGTCGTCCGATCTGCTCAGTTACTCGGGAATTCCGGTGACTTTCGTCGGGGCGACCGATCTCCATCTGAACATGGGCGTGACGCCGACATCGCTCGAATCGGGCGGCGTCGCGATCTCGGGCATCACGACCGATATCGACGGCCAGGTCAGGCCGGGGCCGGCGGGTTCGACCAACGGCGGCGCGTTCGCTCCGGACATCGGTGCTGACGAGTTCGACGGCGTTTATCTTGACGCGGCGGCTCCGCTCATCACCTACTCGACCTTCGGAAACACGTCGTCGACGGCGAACCGCGTACTCGCGATCACGGTCACCGATTCGACGGGCGTGGCCGGCGGAGGCAACTCGCCGCGCGTCTACTTCCGCAAATCGACCGACGCGAACTACGTTTCGACCGCGTGCGTCTCGACCGGTGGAACTCCGCAGAACGGAACCTACAACTGCACGATCGACTATTCGTTGGTCGGTGGAGGTTCGGTGACGGCGGGCGACATCATCCAGTACTTTGTCGTCGCGCAGGACACGGTCGGCAACGTGGCCGCGAATCCGTCGAGCGGGTTCGCCGCAACGAGCGTCAACAACGTGACGTCGCCGCCGAGCAACCCGAACTCGTACCCGATCTCGGTCGCGTACTCCGGTTCGTACAACATCGGCCCCGGAAACCCGATCGCGTCGATCACGAATCCGGGCGGTCTGTTCGAGGCGCTCAACAACGGCGTTCTGACGGGCAACGCGACGTTCAACATCACGGCCGATATGACCGCCGAGACGGGAACGGTCACGTTGAACCAGATCATCGAAGAAGGCGTCGGCGGCTACACCGTGACGATCAAGCCTTCGGGCGGCGCGCGGACGATCAGCGGATCGAACGCGACGGCGCTGCTCCGGATGAACGATGTCGATCGTCTGACGATCGACGGTTCGACGACGCTCGGCACGGCGACTCAAGTCGGCGGCGACGCGGCGTTGCGTGAACTGACGATCCAGAACACGAGCACGACGGCGACGGCCGGGACGGTCATCGCGTTCGGTTCGTCGACCAACGGCGCACAGAACAACAAGGTCCGGAACGTCAACGTGCTCGGCCAGGATCCGACGCAGACGCTGATCGGCATCCATATGGGCGGCGCGGCTCCGGGCTCGGCGGGTACCGACAACGACGGCAACCGCATCGAGAACTGCTCGTTCAAGCGTTCGTTCATCGGCATCTACAACACCGGCGCTTCGGCTGCGAATCCGAACACCGGCAACGTCATCACGATGAACGATCTCTCCGCGACCGGTGCCGACCGGATGCGTCGGGCGGGCATCTTCTTCTTCAACCAGGACGGCATCCAGGTGACGATGAACTCGATCGGCGGTATCACCGCGGACGAGAGCGCCGACGCGATCGGCATCATCGCCGGTATCCAGAATGTCACGACGACCGCGGTCACGAGCGGCGGCGTTTCGAACTCGCTCATCGCCCGCAACCGCATCAACGGCGTCGCGAGCACGAGCACGACCGGATTCTCGGCCGCGGGCATCGCCATCGCCGGCGATCCGGCGGGCGCGAACACGGTCGCGAACAATATGATCACGGGCGTCAACGCGCCTTCGACGAGTCCGGACATCACGGCCGGTATCTTCGTCGCGGGCGTGCCGTCATCGAACACGAAGCTTTACTACAATTCGGTTTCGATGACCGGCGACCGCGGCACCGTCGCGAGCCAGATCGGCAGCTACGGTCTGGCGATCACCGGTACCGACCCGACGGTCGAATTGAAGAACAACGTCTTCTATACGACGCAGACGTCGGGCGGCGGCGCCAATGCCAAGAGCTACGCGATCGGAACGGCATCGACGACGTTCGCGAACCTCGATTCGAACTACAACGATTTCGTTTCGACGGGTGCGAACGCCGGCGGATTCCGGACCGGCGGTCTCGGCACGACGGCGACGGATCTGGCGACGCTCGCGGCGTGGCAGGCGGCGGTCTCCGACGATGCCAACTCGCTGGCGGCGGATCCGTTGTACGTCGATCCGTTGGCGGACCTCCATCTGCAGGCGGGAAGTCCGGCGCTCAACGCGGCGACGGTCATCGCGGCGGTGACGAACGACTTCGACGGTCAGACGCGCGACGCGACGCCGGATATCGGCGCCGACGAGCGCATCGTCTTCCCGGGCACGCTGGCGCTGAGCGCGACGACCTACTCGGTCGGCGAGGGCGGCGGTACGGCGACGCTGACGGTCAACCGCACCGGCGGCTCGGACGGTACGGTCGGCGCGAGCTACTCGCTCGCGGACGGCTCGGCGACGGGCGGCGCGGCCTGCGGCGGCACGGTCGACTACGTCAACACGGGCGGCACGGTGTCGCTCGCGAACGGCGAAACGACCAAGACGTTCACGGTTCCGGTCTGCGACGACAACCTGTTCGAGGGTAGCGAGACGTTCGACGCGACGCTGTCGACCCCGACGGGCGGCGCGACGATCGGCAGCCCGGCGACGGCGACGGTGACGATCACCGACAACGACGCCCAGCCGACGGTCCAGTTCGCATCGGCCCAGTTCTACGGTCACGAGGCCGCAGGCACGATGACCGTCACGGTGACCCGTACGGGCGCGACCGGCAATGCCGTCAGCGTCAACTACGGAACTTACGGATTGATCGCCTACGGCGGCACGTCCTGCTCGAGCGGCGTCGACTACATCAACGTCGGCGGAGTGCTGAACTTCGCTTCGGGCGACACCTCGAAGACGTTCAACGTCACGATCTGTCCGGATGCGGTCTACGAAGGCAACGAGGCGTTCGGCATCTCGCTTTCGGGCGCGACCGGCGGAACGATCAGCGGCACGAATCCGGCGAACGGCATCGTCGTCAGCCGGAACGGCAACAACGCCGACAAGGACGGGGACGGCAAGGCCGATCTCGGCATCGTCCGGACGTTCCCGGGCAACACGTCGATCTGGCAGTTCCTGAAGAGCTCCGGCGGTCAGCTCGGCTACGCGCACGGTCTCGAGAACGATATCCCGACGCCGGCCGACTTCGACGGCGACCAGATAACGGATGTCGCGGTCTGGCGTCCGGCTCCGGCGGCGTTCTATATCCTGAACAGCTCGAACGCGACGGTCACGATCGTGCCGATGGGACAGACGGGCGACAATCCGGTGGTCGTGGCGGACTACGACGGCGACGGCAAGGCCGATCCGGCTCTGTACCGCAGCGGGGCGTCGGGCGCTTACCTGATCCGGAGAAGCTTCGCGAACCCGGGCGGCGTGGTCTCGACCGTTCAGTGGGGCACGGCCGGCGACAAGCCGTCGGTCGGCGACTTCGACGGCAACGGCAAGGCGGATTATGCGATCTTCCGTCCGTCGACCGGAACGTGGTGGATCCAACGCGATAACTCCACGTTCTACACGGTGACGTTCGGAAATCCGACCGACAAGCTCGTCCCGGCCGATTACGACGGCGACGGCAAGACGGACATCGCGGTGTTCAGGCCATCCGACACGTTCTGGTACATCGTGCCGAGCACCGGCGGGAATCCGTACCAGATACCGTTCGGCATCGCCACCGATTACCCGGTACCGGCGGATTACGACGGTGACGGCAAGGCCGACATCGCGGTCTACCGCGGTGGCCAATGGTGGATCACGTCGAGCCTGAACGGCGGCTTCACGATCGAGAACTTCGGTAATGCAACCGATTACCCGGTCGCGCACTCGACGGTCACCCCGTAACCGGCGTTCAATTCAACCAACAGACCCGGGCGGCCC
>CAZARD010000040.1:0-7636 GCA_964487505.1 uncultured Blastocatellaceae bacterium
TCCGCAGCCGCTTGAGTATTTGAACGGCGTTTCCGATCAAGAGCGGGGCGGAATCGATGTCAATCTCGAGGTCTATCTTCAAACCGAACGGATGCGCGCCGAATCGGTAGGGCCGTTTCTGCTTTCGCGATCGAGTATGAAGGATCTTTACTGGACCATCGGGCAGATGCTGACGCATCACGCATCCAACGGCTGCAATCTACAGCCGGGCGACCTGCTTGCGACCGGTACGGTGTCCGGGCGCGAAAAGAACGAGCGCGGCTGCCTTCTCGAACTGACGTGGCGCGGCAAGGACCCGATCGAACTTCCGACCGGAGAGGTCCGGCGCTTTCTCGAGGATGGCGATGAGATCATTATGAAAGGATTTTGCGAGCGCGCCGGATTCCGGCGCATCGGGTTCGGCGAATGCCGCGGTCGCGTCGTTCCGGCCGTCTAGGTTTTAGGTTGGTTCTTTTGGAGGCTATTATGGGAGTGTCTATTCGGAACTTAATTCTTGTCTTTTTACTGTCGACATCGGCGTTTTCGCAGGGCGAGCCGCCGATCAAGGGGATCGTCCGTGACCAGAACGGATCGGTCGTCGCGGGCGCGACCGTGACACTCAGTTGCGACCGCGGATTGACCCGCAGCACCACGACAAATGCCGCCGGCGAGTTCCTTTTCATCGAGAGCGCACGCGATTGCGAGCTGAGGGTCGCTCAGCCCGGATTCGCGCCGGTCGAGCGGCGGCTCGTCTCAAATCAGCCGGTCGAGATCGTCCTTGCGATCGACGAAACGCGCGTCACCGTCACGGCCGAGACCGGTCGCGTCGAGAGCCGTGAAAGTGTTCCGCAGGCGCTGACGCTGATCGGCAACGGCGAGATCACGCGGAAGGCACCGACCGTTTTGGCGCAGGTCGCCGATGAAGAGGTCGGCGTATCTGTCCAGCGCACCAGCCCGACGATCGGCGGGATCTTTGTCCGCGGTTTGACCGGAAAGAACGTATCCGTTTACGTTGACGGCGTTCGCTACACGAATTCGGCACAACGCGGCGGGATCAATACGTTCCTGAATCTCAACGAACCGAGCAATGTTCAGTCGGTTGAGATCCTGCGGGGGGCCAACTCGGCGCAGTACGGCTCAGATTCCCTCGGCGGAACCGTGAACCTCGTCTCCCGCGCTCCGAACTTCAATTCCGACGCGAATGAGTTCCACGGCGACCTGATCACCGGCTTCGCCTCTGCCGACCGCAGTTATTTCGGCGCCCTGAACACCAGTTTCGGCACCGCGCGGCTCGGCGGCAGCCTCAATTTCAACGGCCGGCGGGTCAATACTTTCCGGTCGGCGGACGGCATCGATTCGCACGCCGCGGTGACGCGTTTTCTCGGACTTCCGTCAAATATCCTTGGCGACCGCTTGCCCGGCACCGATTTCACGCAGTACGGCGGATCGTTCCGTTTGAACTACGCGCCGCGTCCCGATTCGACGCTGATATTCAAATACAATCGGAACCAGCAGGACGGCGGAAAGCGCTACGATCAAATGCTCGGCGGCGACGGCAACCTGATCGCCGATCTCCGCAACCTGATGCTCGACTTCGGCTACCTGCGTTTCGTGAAGGAAGGTTTTGGATTCTTCGACGCCGCATCGTTCACTGTTTCGTTCAACAGCCAGCGCGAGGAGCGGGTCAACCAGGGCGGCCAGGGAAATCCCACGGGAACCGTCACGCACCAGTACGAACGGACCAGCGCGACCGGTTTTTCGTTCTTTCTCGACAAACAGCTGCCGAAACGCAACGCCTTTCTGCTCGGCGGCGACTACTATTTTGAGAAGATAAATTCACCCGCGTTTACATTCAATCCGGTGAACAACACGTCGGTCCTGTCGCGCCCGCGCGTGCCCGACGAAGGCCGATTCATTACCGCCGGGCTCTTCGTTCAGAATGCCTGGGAAGCGATTCCCAATCGGCTGAGATTGAGCGGCGCTCTCCGCTACAACGTCGGATCATACCGCGTTCGCGGCGCCGACAGCCCGGTCGTCAACAATTTTCGACTTTGGAACGACGACTCGCTTCGGGTTGCCGACTTCTCGGGACGGATCGGCGCCGTGGCCCGGCTCGCGAAAGGCTTCAATCTCGCGTTCAACTATACCCGCGGCTTTCGGTATCCGAGCATGACCGATCTCGGAACGCTCGGCCTGACCGGCGACGGCTTCGAGGTCGATTACACGTCGGCCATCAATCTCGGCGGTACGATCGGATCGGATGCGAGTCAGAATGCAGTTTCGACGGGAATCCCGGTTTCAAAGCAGAGGTCCGAGTATTCGAATACGTTCGATTTCAGCGTGCGGTACACGAACAAGCGTTTCGATACTGATTTCACGGCGTTTTACCTGCAATTGAAAGACACGATAACGAAGCAGGCGCTGATCCTTCCGCAGGGTTCTGTCGGCCGGTTCCTCGGCGATCAGCAGATCGTCAGCCAGCGGCCGAACGGGACCGTATTCGTCGCACTCTCGACCGCGCCGGTGCTCGTGCGGAGCAACTTCACGTCCGCGAAGCTCTACGGTTTCGAGTATGAATTTGAAACGAAACTGACCGACAAGCTCGAACTCCGCGGCAATTACACGTTCATTCACGCGGCCGACGAAGATTCCGGGCTTCCGCCCAATATCGAGGGCGGAACGCCGCCGCCGCAGGGCATCGTCAGCGTGCGCTACGAGCCGCGTTCGAACATCTGGTTCGAGTTCTTTTCGAATCTTGCGCAGAAACAGGACCGACTTTCGACACTCGACCTGAGCGACCGCCGAACCGGCGCGCTCCGATCGCGGGCTCAGATCCAGAATTTCTTCCGGCGCGGCGCGTGCGTTTACGGGCTGACCAACAATCCCGACGGTCGTTGCGGATCCGGCGACGAAACGGTCTTGCTCGCAACCGGCGAATCGATCCTTCAGGTCCAGAACCGGATTCTCGGGGTCGGCGTCGATTCGGCGCCGTTGTTCACATATCTGCCTTCGTTCGCGCTCTTCAACATCCGCGGTGGTTTCAGGATCGACGAGCGATCGCAGATCCTCTGGAGTTTTGAGAATATTTTTGATCAGTTCAACCGCAAGCCGAGTTGGGGAGTTGACGGTGCGGGACGCAATTTCAAGATCCAGTACCGATTCAAATTCTGATAATTCGATCCGGCGCCGGAGCGTCCGACAACTGTCCGGCGCCGGGATAGATCGAAAGCGACGGTTCACAATCACCGGCCAGATCAAATTGAACTATTCCGATCAACATCGCGGAACGCTGTCTGATTACGAGGCGTATTTCGCCGGAATGGACGCGTCGATGCAGCAGAAGATCGCGCTCACGACCGCGCATTTCCCGGCCCGCGGAACGATCGCCGATATGGGCTCCGGATCGGGAAGCGGCACCTACGATCTCGCGCGGCTCTATCGCGGACTGAATCTGGTCGGGGTCGATATCAATCCGATCACGGTCGAGTATGCGGCCGAGCATTATCAAGCGGCGAATCTCAAATTCGTCGTCGGGGACATCGCAGATCGCGTGTTCGATCCGGAAACGCTCGACGGGATTCTCAACTCTTCGGTCCTTCACCACGTCACGAGTTTCAACGGATTCAAAGCCGGCGAGGCGTTGCGCGCGATCCGAAACCAGATCGCGCAGCTCAAAACGGGCGGAGTGTTGATAATCCGCGATTTCGTCGTCCCGGATTCGCCGGAACGAGTTGTCACGCTCACGCTTCCGACGACCGACGGGTCCCCGACCGGAGACATTCCTGAGCTCTCGACCGCGAAGCTGTTCGAGGTTTTCGCCCGCGATTTCCGTTCCAGCCGCAATCCGAACGGTTCCGTTGCGTTCGTCCGGGCCGAACCGCCAGCCGACGGTTTCGCCTCTTTCGAAACAACGCTCCGATACGCGGCCGAGTTCGTGCTGCGCAAGGATTACCGCGATCATTGGGGACCGGAACTGCTCGAGGAATACACGTATTTCACTCAGGAAGAGTTCGAGCGCGCTTTCCGCACCGAAAACCTCCGCATCGTCGTCTCGATGCCTTTATGGAACCCGTGGATCGTCGAGAACCGGTTTCGGAACAGGTTTTCGATCGCGGACGAATCCGGGACTCCGGTCCATTTTCCGCCGACCAACTATCTGATCGTGGGTGAAAAGGTCAGCGCCGGCGACGGAGTTCTTTTGGCCGAAGAACGGCTTTCCGCGTCGGTTCCGGATTTCCTGCAGATCCGTTTCTACCGCCAGAGTTCGACCGGACGCGTTTTCGAACTTGCCGAACGCCCGCATCCGACCGTCGATCTCATCCCTTGGTTCGTCTCGGACAGCGATCAACTTTTCGTCATCGCCAAGAAAGATTTCCCGCGGCCGATCGTCAACGCCGAACGCGACGCTCCGAATTTGAATCGCGCCGGATTCTCAGGCTACATAACCGAACCGATAAGCGCGATAATCCGGCCCGATGCGGGCATCGGGGATCTGTTGGAAGAGCGTGCCGGTCTGAACGGAAAAAGCGTCACCGAGATCAGTGAACCGCAGGTCTATTTCACCTCGCCCGGCGGGATAAACGAGATCGTCGAAAGCCGGCTTGTCAGGATCGACGGTTGGGACGCCAGCCCGCATTTGATCGAGAACTACACCCGGTTCAGATCCGCCGGCACCGTGCGCGAAATGGACGCGTTGCAAGTTTTGCGCGCATCGCACGTCGGCGGGATGTTCGATGCGCGGCTCGAACTAAACATCTACCGGTTGCTCCGGAAGCTCGGCCGGTCCGCGGGCTCTTGGATCGGCGCGGCGATCGCTCCGAAGACACGGTCGATCTCCTTCGAGGTCTCGGAAGATCTGACGATCGGTGACGCGATTGACTTCGAGGTCATCGACGGAGCGTCGCCCGTGTTTCTGGACCACCGACGCGCGGTGTTCAGCGAAACGGACGCCGCCGGCGAACGGATCTCAAGTTCGGAACTTGAATATGTCGTTCCGCGGACGCTGACCAAACATACAGTATCCGGGATGCCGTTCGTGCGGACCGATTCGGGGATCTTCGTCGGCATCGAGATCCGCGATCTCCCGGCTCCGCAGCACTATTTCGGAAACTCGCGTCTGGCCTGCGTTCCCGCTTGGCGACTGCCGCGATCGGTCCATCATAAATTCGACCTCGAACCGTTCGTCCGATCCCGATTCCCGATCGATTTCAGAGTTTCCCCGGCAACCGTCAGCGAACTCGGCGGCGCGTACTTCACGAGCGCCGGTCTGACTCCGGAGATCGTGTATCCGCTCGCGGTCGAGATCGAAGCGGTTGAGGCCGGCTCCGAACTTCAATTCATCCGCATCGAGAGACTGCTTGCGATTCAAAAAGAACTGCGTGACGCGCATCTGCTTATCGCGCTCAATCGCCTCGGACACGCCCTCGGATTGGCCTGACCAACATTCAGGAAATGAGCTTTGCGGCCGGGAAGTGACGCCGAACCGAGATTTGAATTTCGCCAATTACCGGCTGTTCGTGGCAAAATAGTCTGCAAATGGAACTTGTTCTCGACAAATTCCGCGAAGAATGCGGCATATTCGGGATTTTCGGCCATCCGGAAGCGTCGACGCTGACGCAGCTCGGCCTTTTTGCGCTGCAGCATCGCGGTCAGGAAGCCTGCGGTATCGTTTCGAGCGACGGGGACGACTTGCACCAGTTCCGCTCGATCGGACTCGTCGCGGACGTTCTCGGCGAGGAAGTGCTCCGGAAACTGACCGGCAACAGCGCGATCGGCCATACCCGTTATTCGACGTCGGGCCGGAACACGATCAAAGAAGTACAGCCGTTCTCAGTGACCTGCCAGCACGGTCGGATCGCAGTTTGTCATAACGGAAATCTCCCGTTCGCGAATCAGAAGCGAAAGGAACTGGAACTGAACGGAGCGATATTTTCTTCGACATCGGATACCGAAACGATCCTTCATTCGATCGCCCGTACCGACGCGCAGGACGCGATCGAGGCGATCAGGACGGTTCTTCGCGAAACGGAAGGCGCGTTCTCGCTTCTTTTTCTGACGCCGGACTCGCTCGTCGCGGTCCGCGATCCGCGGGGTTTTCGCCCGCTCGTGCTCGGGAAACTCAAGGACGCGTGGTGCGTCGCGTCCGAGACCTGCGCGTTCGATCTGATGGACGCTGAAATGGTCCGCGAGATACGGGCCGGCGAAATGCTCGTCATCAACAAGGACGGGCTGAGTTCGACCTTTCCGTTCGAACCGCGCTCGCTCGCCGTCTGCACCTTCGAGCACGTTTATTTTTCGCGCCCCGATTCGATCATCTTCAGCCGGTCGGTCAATCAATCGCGGCATTTGATGGGCCGCAAGCTGGCGTTGGAGAACCCGGTCGAGGCGGACATCGTCGTGCCGGTTCCCGACTCCGGCGTCGCCGCCGCGATCGGTTACTCCGCCGAATCGGGGATCAGTTTCCGGCAGGCGATCATCCGAAACCACTACATCGGGAGAACGTTCATTGAACCGACGCAGAGCATCCGATCATTCGGCGTGCGGCTCAAACTGAATCCGATCAAGGACCTGATCAATGGCCGGCGCGTCGTTCTCGTCGACGATTCGATCGTCCGCGGAACGACCTCGAAGAAGATCGTGCAGATGGTCCGCGAAGCGGGTGCGAAGGAAGTCCATTTGCGGATCTCCTGCCCGCCGACGGTCTCGCCGTGTTACTACGGCGTCGACACGCCGCGCAAGGCGGAGTTGATCGCGGCGCAAATGTCGGTCGAGGAGGTCTGCCGTTATGTCGAGGCGGATTCGCTCGCGTACCTTTCGCTTGAGGGCATGCTCGAGGCCGTCGGCATCGACCGCACTTCGACCTGCACCGCCTGTTGGACCGGAAAATATCCGACGCTGGTTGCGAACGGCGCGGCATCTGTAGCTAAATAGAATTTCGCCCGCATCGGGCTGAACAAGAGAACAAGGAGGATCCAATGAACAGAATTATTGCCGTCGCCGTCTTCGCGGCGGCGTTCGTATTGTTGATCAGCGGTTGCCAGAACGCCGACGCGCCGAAGGTCTCGAAGACGCCGGTGCCGACGGCAACAGCGGCGCCGAAGGTCGACGAACACGGTCACACCGATGACGCCCCACGCATCTCTATCGCCGAAGCGAAGAAGGAGTTCGACGCCGGAACCGCGGTTTTCGTGGATACGCGCGCTGAGGTCGCGTGGCGCGCAGAACGGATCAAAGGCGCCATAAGCGTCCCGGCCGAAGCCGTCCTTCAGCGGTACAAGGACATCCCGACCGACAAGAAAATAATCGCCTACTGTACCTGACCGGACGAACATTCCAGCGCCAGTTTGGTGTCTGAACTCAAAAAGAAGGGAATCGGTAACGGTTACGCGCTCGTCGGCGGAATGATCTCGTGGAAGAACGCGGGATACCCGATGGAAACCGAAAAGAAATAATAGCGAGTGATTTGATCAAACAGTGCCCGGGTCCGAGATCGCCGATCTCGGACCCGGGCTCTGTCTTGAACAATGCAGAACCCCGCACGAAGTAAGGGGGCCCGATCGCGGGAGCGATCGCTCCGCAACGCCAAAAAGACCTCTGGGCACTACACGGACCGGGCGTCCGACATTTCGCCCGACCCCAACGGGGCGCTCGCGCTGCG
>CAZARD010000040.1:7736-33817 GCA_964487505.1 uncultured Blastocatellaceae bacterium
CAACGGGGCGCTCGCGCTGCGAGCGTGCCCCCTTACTTCGTGCGGGGTTCTGCATCGGGCCCGATCGCGCTCTGCAGCCATAAAGACCTCTCGGCTCCACACGGACCGGGCGTCCGACATTTCGCCCGACCCCAACGGGGCGCTCGCGCTGCGAGCGTGCCCCCTTACTTCGTGCGGGGTTCTGCATTGGGTTGCAACCATTTTCCCGATTTGATGCTCTAATGGCGCGAACCCGGGCTTGCCCGGCGTGCGGGTATTCAATAGACTGTTCGATAACTTATGAGCAAACTCGAGAAACGATCGTCAACGAAGGTCAGCCGAAAGGAAAAGTCGGAATTCAAGGCACGGATGAAGGGCTTTCTGATGTTTCTGCCGAATATGGTCGTGCTGCTCGGGAGATTGCTCAAGGACGCGCGGGTCCCGGTCGCCGAAAAGGCGCTTTTTCTCGGCGCGGTCGTTTACGTCATTTCGCCGATCGATCTCATTCCCGATGTCTTTCCGTTCATCGGGCAGGTCGACGATATCTATCTCGTCGCGCTGACGCTTCTCCGGCTGATCAATCGGAGCGACGAGCACGTCGTCCGCGAGAATTGGCGCGGCGGCGGCGATATCGTCAGCCTTGCCAACCTCATCGCGGGTATTGCACCGAAATTCCTGCCGCAGCGTGTTTCGAGGATCCTGTCGGCAGAGGTCGAAATGCCGAACGCCGGCGAAGCCATCAAGGCCGTTGCCGAAAAGCGGCGCGTCATCAAGGTTTCGCCGCAGTCGGATCTTCCCAACTGAATCTACAGCTTCTCGTTGAACAATGCGATGACCTTTGCCCACGCATCGCGGGCCGCGGTCTCGTCATACACCTCGGGCCGCGTGTTGTTGAAGAACGCGTGGTCGGCGTCGTACTTGGCCGAGATCAAAGGGAGTTCGTACCGTTCGGTGATGTCCTCGAGCGCCGCGATCTTCTCGGTGTTGATCCACTGGTCGCGGAGACCTGAGACGAAGATGCACGGAACGGACAGTTTCGCGAGCACGTCCTCCTCGGGAATATCGCCGTAGAACGGGGCGGCGGCGCTGATGCCCTCAAGTTCGCAGGCGGCGCGGAGCGCGAAGGTTCCGCCCATGCAGTAACCCGAGATGCCGAAATGCGCGAATCCGTAGTTCTCGCGTGCCGCAGAGATCGCGTTCGCGATCGTGTCGAGCCCGTCTTCGATCGCCAGCGCGTGCATCATTTTCGACGCGTCCTCGGGATTCGTCGCGACGGCCCCGCGGTAGAGATCCGGCGCGATCGCCGTAAAGCCTTCGGCGGCGTAACGTCCGACGATGTCCTTGATATGGTCGTTCAGTCCCCACCATTCGTGGATCAGGATCACGGCCTTGCCATTCGGCGCATCGGGAATGGCGACGTAGGCGCTCGAATCGCCGCCCGCGGTCTTGAATTCGATCCATTCACTTCTCATAACAGAAACACTCCTTTCTTCGAATCGTGCTGATACAAAAATACTAGATTCATCGGGCGCGAATCTCAAGAGAGCTATTTGCGATCGACCCGGATGACGGGCGCCCGCTTGCCTTCGCTCGTCGCAAAGATCGATCGCCCGTCGGCAGAGTATCCGACCGATTCGCCGATCTCGCGCTTTCCGAGCTCGATCCGCAGCGGCTTTGCCTTCCAGATCTCGTCGAACCCGCTTGCTCCCGGCGGAAGCAGGAACTCGTACGCGTTGAAGTAATCGCAGACGACCAGCCGCGTTCCGTCGGGTGAGATGTCGCCTCCGGTCAGTAGCCCGTCCGGGATCGCCGGGATCGACACATCGGCGATTTTCGCGACACGCGCCGGTTTGGATCCCGCCGGAATGCGGTAGACGCCGGATGCGTCGCGGCGGCTCTTCGTGAGGACAAAGATCTCGCCGCTTCGCGGATGAACCAGAAGGGTTTCGGCGTCGTGCGGGCCGTCGGCATATTCGAATCGGATCGTCACGGCGGGTTCGGTCTCGGATTCCGCGTCGGAGCCGCGCGTGACGGTCGGCTCCGGAACGCGATAGATCTTCATCTCGGTCCGTTTGAGCTCATTGTTCCCGATCTCGCCAAGATAAAGAAAGCACCGGCCTGATTCGTCGCGAAAGGTCGCGATATCTTCCCAATCCACGTTCGATGCGCCGTTCACACGCCAAGTTCCGAGCGCATCGCCCTTTTCGTTGATCGCATATACGAACGGCCCGTCGCCCGAATCGTTCTGCGTCCAGATCACGCCCGCCTGACATCTTGAAACGGCGATTCCGCTGCTCTCCGAGACCCTGTCCGATGCGATCTTGCCGACGACCTTCGGCGGCAGGTAGTCGTCGGAGATGCCGTCATTGCCGATATCCGTCGGGCCGCGCCCTTTGAATGAAGGTTCGCACGCCGAAAAAGTAAGCGAAACCGTTGAGACGGCGATGACAAACAGCAAAAATTTGGCTATATTCTTTGACGACATATCTCACGTTGAAAGATTATAAACGAGTCGGGCCGCGGGCCGGTTCTAGAACTTTTTCTTTTGCAAGTCGTTTGGATTTATTGGAAGCCCCGAAGATGATCGTCGGAACTGAGTGGTTGATTGAGGCGTTCGATTGCGACCCGCGTGAATTGCGTTCGGTCGAGTCGATACAGTTCCTCTTTGCGAGGATCATCGGGGATCTCGGCCTCAAGGTATTGGGCGAGCCGCAGTGGCACAAATTCGATGGCGGCGGCGGCGTTACCGGTCTTGCGATGCTGACCGAATCGCACCTCGCGTGTCATACATATCCCGAATTCGGGACCGCCACGTTCAACCTATACTGCTGCCGTTCGCGGCCCGAATGGCCGTGGGCCGAGAATCTCGGACAGTTGATCGGGGCCGGCAAGGTCGAGGTCACGCGTTTCATTCGTGGAAGAGAGGTTCAAAGTCAACGGATGGTTGCCGCCTCGCCGATGCTTGGGGGTGAGTTTTGAGCGTATTGCAATCCAATTGTCCCAGTTGCGCCGCGCCGATCGAGTTTCAGAAAGGTTCGACAATCGTCATCATCTGTCCGTTTTGCCGATCGGCCGTCTCGCGCACGGATCGCGGACTCGAGGATCTCGGAAAGGTCGCCGAGATCGTCGATTCCCAATCTCCGCTGCGCGTCGGACTCAAGGGAGAATTCAAGGGACACAAATTCGAACTCACGGGCCGCGCCCAGAACCGGCACGAACTCGGCGGTGTTTGGGACGAATGGTACGCGACGTTCGGCAACGGCTGGGTCGGATGGCTCGCCGAGGCGCAGGGCCGGTTCTATCTGACGTTCTACCAGCCGCTTCCGCAAGGCACTTCGCTTCCCGCATTCGAGGCGCTTGAGGTTGGCCAGGCGGTGCCGCAGATCCCCAACAAGACCCCGTTGATGGTCGCCGAAAAGGGAACCGCTACGTCCGCTGCGGCCGAGGGCGAGATCCCCTACAAACTGGTTCCGAACGAGCAGAGCCGGTACGCCGATCTTTCCGGAAAGGACAACGCGTTCGGGACGATCGACTATTCGATGAATCCGCCGTGGGTGTTCATCGGCCAGCAGGTAACGCTTGAAGAGATCGGTCTCGGAAGCGCGCGGCCGGTGAAACGTGAGGCGGCGCGCGTCGCGACCCAGGGAATGGGTTGCCCGAAATGCGGCGGTCCGCTGAGCCTGCAGGCGCCGGACAAAGCGGAGCGGGTTACGTGTCCGTACTGCAATTCGTTGCTCGACGTCAATCAGGGCCAATTGACGTGGCTGAAAGCGCTCAAGCCTCTCGAATCCCAGCCGCAGTTCGTGCTCAGCGTCGGGATGGAAGGCACGTTCAACGACACGGTCTTCAAGATCCTCGGCGCGGTCGTTAGAAGCGTGACGATCGATGGCGTCAAGTATTTCTGGCACGAGTATCTGCTTTACAATCCGATGGTCGGATTCCGTTGGCTCGTTCACAGCGACAACCATTGGAATTTCGTTGAGCCCGTCAATCCTGGAGATGTCGAGGTCGTTCAGCCTTACGGCTTCGGTGCGACCGTCAATTACAACGGTCATACCTTCAAGATCTTTCAGGACGCCGGAGCCGTCGTCGAATGGGTCCAGGGCGAGTTTTATTGGCGCGTCAGCCAGGGCGAAGCGGTCCGCGCGGTCGACTACGTCGCACCGCCGATGATGCTCTCGATGGAAAAGGGGTCGAACGAGGTCAACTGGTCGGTCGGCATCTATCAAACGAACGCCGAGATCGAGAAAGCGTTCAAAGTTGCGGATCTGCCGAAGCCTTGGTCGGTCGCCCCGAATCAGCCGTTCACAGGCGGATTCTACATCAAATGGGGATTCGCGTTCCTCGGAGCGCTGTTCCTCGTCGCGATCCTGATGATCCCGCTCGGCGGATTCGGCAGTACGCCGCTCAACGAGACGGTGACGTTGGCGCCCACGGCGAGCGCAACCACGCCGGGGACCGCGTTCAGCCAGCAGTTCGAGCTCAAGGGCAATCGCAATGTCCGTATCACTGCCCAGGCTCCGGTCAGCAACGCTTGGGCCGATCTCGACGTCGATCTCGTCAACGAACAGAACAACGAGGTCGAATCGGTCAATATTCCGATCGAGTACTACAGCGGCACGGACAGCGACGGGTCCTGGACCGAGGGATCGCAGTCTCAGGACGCGACGCTTTCGTCACTGCCGGCCGGAAAATACACGCTGCGCGTCGAAGGAACGTGGCAGGAATTCAGCAAGCCGATGCCCGTCGCGGTGAAGGTCGAGCAGAATGTTTCGCGTGGCGTTAATTTCTGTTGCGCGCTGATCGTGCTCGCGATACTGCCGATACTCGGCGTGATCCGGAAATTCTCTTTCGAATCGAGCCGTTGGAGCGAGAGTATGTTCGGCTCCGCGTCGGTCAGTTCAGATTCCGGCGACGACGATGAATAGTTTTGCCTGACGGCCGCCCCGGAATCGGACGAAGGCAGCCAGGCGAAACCGAGGTGGCATTAATATTATGATGAGAACGATTTTCGTTATCTTTGGATGCAGCGTGTTGCTGATGTACACCGCGGCATCGTGGTTCGGCTGGGAACTGGCCAATTCGGGTAGAAATTCAAGACTTGGAGCGCCGTTTTTCTACGGCGGATTCCGTGGAGGAAAGTAAATGCTGAACACTTTGGCGGCTTTGATGCCGCTTGCGCTTGTCGTTAAACTCGAGGAGCTTTTGCCCGTGATCGTGACGACGGTCGTTTTCGTCGGGATCGGTCTCGTCGTTTTTGCGATCGCGTTCTTTATCGTCGTCAAGGTATCGCCGTTTTCGGTCAAGAAAGAGATCGAAGAGGATCAGAACACCTCGCTTGCGATCATCATCGGTGCGATCATCATCGGAGTTGCGATCATCATCGCATCGGCGATCAACGGATAACGAGGGACGAGCCGTTCGCGGTAGCGAGTGGCCGTTCCCGCGGCACGACCTCGAACCGGCCGTCCATCGATTTCGCTGACCACTCGCTACCGCGAGCGGTACTGAATTTGCCGTGCGCCGAGTACCGTTACTCTTTCTCAACGTCATCATCATCGCCACCTGCGGGCTGATCTACGAGTTGCTTGCGGCAACCGTTTCGAGCTACGTACTCGGCGATTCGGTCACTCAGTTTTCGCTTGTCATCGGCATCTATCTTTCGGCGATGGGCGTCGGATCCTGGCTCTCCGGATTTCTTGAGAAGGATCTTGCAAAGCGTTTCGTCGAGATCGAACTCGGGGTCGCCATCCTTGGCGGGTTCTCCGCGCCGCTTCTTTTCCTGACCTTTGCTAACGTTTCCTACTTCGGGTTCATTCTCTACGGGATGGTCTTTGCGATCGGCGTTCTGGTCGGGCTCGAGATCCCACTGCTGATGCGCATCCTGCAGGGCGAGCTCGATTTCAAGAACCTCGTCGCGCGCGTCCTCGCCCTCGACTACGTCGGAGCCCTCGTGGCGTCTTTGCTTTTCCCGATCTTTCTGGTGCCGCGCCTCGGCCTCAACCGCACGTCGCTGTTGTTCGGCCTGCTCAACGCCGGGGTCGGCATCTGGGGCACCTTCCTTTTGGACAATCTGATAAAGAACCGCGATCTGACGATCCTCCGCGTCAAGGGATTTGTCATCGTCGTGTTGCTCGTGATCGGGTTCATCAAGGCCGAGACGCTGACCTCGCTCGCCGAGGACGCGCTGTTCGTCGACAACATCATCTACGCGAAAAGCTCGTCGTATCAGCGAGTCGTCGTCACCAAGGGAAAGATCGGCTACGGGCTCTTTCTGAACGGGAATCTTCAATTCAATTCGTTCGACGAATACAGGTATCACGAAGCGCTCGTGCATCCCGCGTTCGCGGCATTAGGACGCGATGCGAAACGGATCCTGGTTCTCGGCGGAGGCGACGGGCTCGCCGTCCGTGAGATCCTGAAATACGCGTCCGTCGAGTCGGTGACGCTTGTCGATCTCGATCCGGAAATGACCCAGGTGTCACGGACTGTGCCGGCGCTCGGCGAACTAAACCGGCATTCGCTCGACGACCCGCGCGTGACGGTCATCAATAAGGACGCGTTCGTTTGGCTCGACGCGGCTGCGACCGATCCGTTCGACATCGCGATCATCGATTTTCCAGATCCCAACAATTTCGCGCTCGGCAAACTCTATACGACGCGTTTTTATCAGCTACTGAGATCGAAACTGAGACCCGATTCCGCGGTCGTCGTCCAAACGACCTCGCCGCTGATGGCGCGCCAGTCCTTTTGGTGTATCGTTTCGACCCTCGAAGCCGCGGGCTATTCGGTGAAACCCTACAACACGTCGGTCCCGAGTTTCGGGATCTGGGGTTACGCGCTGGCAAAACTGACGCCGTTCGAAACGCCGATGAAGCCGCCGCCCAACATTGAACTGCGCTTTTTGAACGACACGACGTTCGCGTCGATGTTCGAGTTCCCGACCGACATGACGCGTCCCGCCGAACCGATCGAGGTCAACCGCCTCGACAATCAGGCTTTGGTGAGATACTACGAGGCCGAGTGGCGGAAATTCGAGTGATCACGACTTTTTCTTGAGCGATTCCTTGGCGAGGTCATTGGCGTCCTGACTCGACTGACGTCCTTCCTCGATGATCTCGTTGAACTTCTCTTCCTTTTGTTTGAACTCGGCGATTACCCGGTCACGCTTCGAGGCGTCTTTCGGATCGTACCCTTCGGCGAGAAGCTGCGCGGCCTGCCGGCGCTGTTCGAACGCTTCGACGTACTTCTCGAGGCTCGCGATCTTGAGATCGAGATATTGACGGAAATCGGAATTGACGTTCA
The DNA here is from genome assembly GCA_964487505.1 of uncultured Blastocatellaceae bacterium. Lineage (GTDB taxonomy): Bacteria > Acidobacteriota > Blastocatellia > Pyrinomonadales > Pyrinomonadaceae > JAFDVJ01. The sequence continues at coordinate 15,021 of CAZARD010000040.1, forward strand.
TGCCGCGCGCCTGTTTGAGCAGATCGATCGCCTCGTTTCCTTCCTGCGTTCCGGCGGAGATCTGATCGACGAACTCGTTCGAAATGGCCCGCACCTTTGCCTCATCTTTTGATTTCAGCGCCGCTTTCAGTTCATCGTATCGAGGTTCATTATCCTTGAACCTTTTTTTGATCAGTTTGAGCTTTCGGTTCGCCGAATCGACAAAGTTCGCGGCCTCGGCCGTTTCATCGCGTGAGAATATCGACTCGTTAGGCTTGCCGCCGCAAGCGGCCAACATTACGGCCAGGAGCACCAATGCGATGGAGGTTCGGACTCTCATACCTTAAACCCAGTTTACGCGATAAGATGACGTCACAGCATTTCGCCAAGGATTGCACGAATTCTCACATATTATTCTGTGTTTGTTCGCGAAATTCGTGAAATCCGTGGCAAAGTCTTTCAAATGCGTAATCCGGGTTAAACCCAGTTTACGCGATAAGATGACGTCACAGCATTTCGCCAAGGATTGCACGAATTCTCACATATTATTCTGTGTTTGTTCGCGAAATTCTTGAAATCCGTGGCAGAACTTTTCAAATGCGTAATCCGAGTTAAACCCAGTTTACGCGATAAGATGACGTCATAGCATTTCTCCACGGATTGCACGAATTCTCACATATTATTCTGTGTTTGTTCGTGAAATTCGTGAAATCCGTGGCAGAACTTTTCAAATGCGTAATTCGGCTTAGACGATCTCGTTCAAGCGCTCGTTCGATCGGCGGCGCCATATGAAACCGTCAAGAACATAATGCGTCAGTTGCGGAACGGCAAGCAACGGTACGATGAAGAGCTTCAGATATCCGAGTTCCCAATCCGATCCGAAAAGCCAGTTCCGCTCGTGCCAAACGCTGCGGTGCCAGAAAAGCTCCTCGATATACGCAAGCGCCCAGAGCGTTGCAAGAAACACGATCCAGTTCGACGACAGAGCGCGATAGATCTTCCCCGTATGTTCGCGCCGCGCCCGGGCATAGACATAGATCAACGCAAAATACGGAACCCCGTGAATGATGACGTTGGTCACCGTGAACGCGTAGTCCGAGTTGAACATCACGATCCCCGAATACCAGCAGACGGCCGTCGTGGCAACGACGATGTCCTTGCCGATGTTGATGAATCCAGACGTCACGTATTGCCAGATAGACTTCCCGAAATATGCGACGAGCGCGACGATATATGCCGGGAACAGGACCTTTTCCACCATCAGCGGTATCGGGAAGAAGTCGTCGGCAACAAACCACTCAAAATTGCGCGGCAGGTTCGTCATCCAGAAAGCAAGCGGATAGACGGTTGCAAGATAAACGGCGGCGGCGTCGATCCACCACGTCAGCCGACCGGTTTCACCGAGCTTGCGGCGGTAAAGCGCGACCCATCCGTACTGTTGGCGGACGAAATGAAAGACCGCGACGATCGCCAGCGCGCGCCAGAACACGAGTTCGCCCTCGGAGTAAAGCGCAACGCCCACGGCATAGCCCGCGATCGGCACGAATACGTAAAGAGCGGCACGGCGTTTCAGTTCCTCGGCATCGAAGTAAACCCTAAAACTCGTCGACCAGACGTGGGCGATATCGATCAGCAAAACGGCCGTCACCCAGGTCCAATCGGGTGATTCGGCGTTCAGGATGCCGATCTGCCAACCGATCAGAAGCAGCGCGATCGATGCCGCTGCGCTCCCGAGGAAAACGCTCAGATCGATTCCGCGAGAGAAAAGCCAGTATTTGTTGACCGTAACTTCCTGCATCGTGAAAACGCGATCAGATTGACCGCACCTTCAAAACCTCTTTCGCCGCCCGAACACCATGATAAAACGCCTCTTCGAACAGCGCGAGACCACTCAGGTCCGAATGCGCGAAATGAATGCCGCGATAGGGTTTGACCGCTTCGTCCCTCGCGCCCGACCAGAGAAAGCCGATTCGCGGGCTGATCATCGCGTGTCCCCAGCGCATCACGTCGATGCGCTCGGTCAGTCCGCGAATGTCGGGATGCGCCCGTGAAAGATCGCTGAGAATGATGTCGGCGATCTCTTCGTGCCCGAGTCCGAAAAGCTTCGCCCGGCCGTTCTCTTCGGCGCACATCGGATAGTAATAGGTGAAGACCGCCGGCCCGTGGTCGAGTCCTTTCTGATGCGTCGAGTTGACGTAGCCGAGGCTCGGGCTCTCGTACAGGACATTGTCCCAGGCGATCGGGAAATCCCGCGTGAACCGATTCTTCGGACGATCTCTCAGGAACAGGTTCGCAACGAACCACGCGTTATGCTCGAATTGCTGGAGATGCGCGGGCGGCGTCTGCCTTAAATCGCGAATCACGTACTTCGAGGTAAACAGCGGCGAGGCGTAGACGAGCTTTTCGGCGCGGATCCCGCGAAGTTCGCCGTCACGCAGATAGACGACATCTACCCCGCCGTCGTGCGGAATGATCTCGATCACTACCGACCCGAGGCGGGCACGATCGGCGATCTTTGCAAAAAGGTGATTGACGAAACGGCCGTTGCCCTCAGGAAAGGTGATGAACGGTTGCGACTCATCTCCGGATTTCCGAACGCGCGAACAGAAATAGAACAATCCCGCCCAAGCGGACGTTTGCTCGAGCTTCAGCCCGTAATCATCGCGGCACGCGTAATCGCAATACCAGAAAAGACGGCTTGAGGTAAAGCCCTTTTGTTTCAGCCAATCCGCGAACGAGATCTTGTCGAGCGCCAGCGCCGACGCATCGCGCGAGCATTCCGCAACCGGGAGGACGAAAGCCCGCTTTCCCGAAGAATCTCTCCAGTTGACCCAGCCGTCGATCTCCTTCTGGAAAGCGGCGAACTGCGATTTCTCGTCCTCGTTCTCGCCGGCGTGAAGATAAAGCCCCTCGTACCAGCGGCCCTTGTAGAAAACGCGCTCTTCGGGTTCGCGGCAAAGATACTGTTCCCGGACGATGAGTTCGCCGCCCAGACCGCGGCCTTCGGTCAGGTCCATCTCCTCGATCAGCGCGGCGAGTTCGACGTTCTCCGCGAATGGAACCGGGAGATAATGCGCGCCCCACGGGTAACCCACGAGGTCGCCCGTTCCGCTTTGCGCCGTTCCGCCGATCTTGCTCTCAAGTTCGAAAAGGACGAAATCTTGAAAGCCGTTCCGGTTCAGATAATATGCCGCACTCAGCCCGGCCGCGCCGCCGCCGACGATCGCGACCCGCGTTCGCTCCCAGTTCGATTCCGGCACTTCGGCATTTCTGAACTCGCGGATGACGTGTCCGATATTGACATTCGCGCCGACGATCTCGCCGGCTACAGTTGCGCGGTCCGGCGCGGTCCGGCAAGCCGCGAGCGCGAAGGGCGCGCCGAGGAATGCCGTCAAGATCTCGCGTCGCGTGAACTTCATCCTGCCGTGGGCTTGGGCGTCGTCGGAACGCCGGAATCAAGGATCGAGACCAACGCCAGGCCGACGGCCATCAACATAAAGAAAAGCATCGCGACTTCCGAATCGCCCAGATTGTAATGAACAAATCCGCCGACGACGAAACCTACGGCTCCGCCGAAGACACCGAGGACGATGCCGTATTCGATCGGCGGCGCTTTCGTCGTGCTGAGGAATCGCCAGAGCCGGCTGAGATACGCCCCGATAAGAAAGAACCAAAGGATCAGCGCCGGCAGTCCGCGCTCGACTGCGATCTGCAAAGGCGTCGAATGAAAATGTCCCATCGGAAGCCGGCCATCGTCGAACAGGCGCCACTCCTTGGCGTACCTTTTGATCGAATCCATTCCGACGCCGAGCACGAAATTTCGCGGGCTCGCGGTCCAGAGGTCGACCGCTTCACGGTAAACGGTCTGCCGCCAACGGGTGGAATCGTCCTTCGGATCGATAAAACCGACCTGTCGTGTGCCTTGCAGAAAGAAGAGTCCCGCAAGTGCCAGCGGCAGCCCGATCGCGAGCGAACCTACGATCAGCTTGCGGTTCCCTGTGACGAGCGCGCAGAGCCCGGCCGCGATCACGAATGCGATCTGCGAACCGCGCGTCGCGGTCAGGATCATCGCCAAGAGCATCAGCGCCAAACCGGGGATCAAAACCGAAAGACTGAAGAGCCGGTTTTCCGATCTTCGTTTTCCCGAACCGAACACGATCGTGATCATTATCGCGAATACGAACGTCATCATGAGTTGGAGAATCTCGGCAAAGGTCGTGTAGTGACCGAAAAATCCCGCGGCTCGAAATGTCCGTCCCTTCTGCCAGCGGCCGATCGAAAGGACCGATTCGGCCGTCTCGCCGGATCGGACGCGGTCGGTCGGGACGTTTATCGTGACGAAGAAATCGCGCCGGTAAAGAAAGAACTTGGCGTCGCCCGGACTTTCGGCAAAAATCCTGTAGATTTCCTCGAGCGAGCCGACCTTCTTGTCGTTGACGCTGAGGACGGTATCTCCGTCCTCGAAGGTCGCCTTTTCAAGGACGCTGCCGCGAAAGTCGAATATCTGAACGCCGCGCCCGATGATGCGTTCGAACGGCGTCAGCAGGACCGGGACCATCGCTGAAACGATCAGCGCTCCGGCGATCAGTTTCACGGCCCGGACCGTTCGGAGATTGTGATAGGCGAAGTAAAAGATCAGGAACAGCGAAACGACGCGAAGCTTATCGAGCGAGATGTCGGGCGCGTACGAGAAGACGGACGAGACCAAACTCCAGGCGAAATATCCCCAAATGAAGTAGTCGATCATTCCGGGCCGCAATCTTGCCCTCGGTTTCAGGAACAAACGGACCACCCAAAGCAGCATTCCGATCAGCCAAGCCGTTTGCGTCGCGGCGATCGAGATCGACGTCGACAACGCGGTGAGGATCAGAAAGGCGAACGCCGAGCGCTCAAGCCAGAGCACCGCGGCAGATTGCGCGCGGTCGAGTCCGGCCGTGTCGTCGATCCAGTTGACCAGGTTACGCATAGCTCGTTCAGACGCTACGATTTTGCGACATCGGCGTTATCTTGTCTATTCGGTTTGGGATAAACTTTCGATATGCAGACCGATCTGTTCCTGACGACTGAGATCAAGCTCTATTACGATGTCGATCTTCCCGCCGATGTCGCCGGTCCGATGCCGCTTTTGCTTGCCGTCCACGGCTACGGTGCGCATAAGCGCTATATGATGCGCGAGGCCCGGGCCGTCGCGCCGGCCGGATTTGCGATCGCTTCGATCGAGGCTCCACATCAGCATTTTCGGCGGACCGAAAGCGGTTACCGGGTCGGATTCGGATGGCTCACCGACCATCGACCGGACGAATCGGTCCGCGTGCATCACGAATTCGTAAACGGCGTGATCGGCCGATTGGCTGCCGAAGGACTCGTTGATCCGAAGCGCGTCTATCTTTACGGGTTCTCGCAGTCCTGCGCCCTGAACTTCCGGTTTGCGTTGACCTATCCCGAACGTGTCCGCGGAGTCATCGGCGTTTGCGGCGGAGTGCCGAACGATCTCGAGACAAGCGATCGTTTCAAGCCCGCTTCTGCCGACGTTCTTTACATCTACAACACCGACGACGAATTCTACCCGCTTGAGAAATACGAATCATACGCCGTCCGCCTCGCGGCCTTCGCGCCCAATCTGACGACGCGCGTGTACGACGCAAAACACGAGATCGTCGAACCGATGCGCGAGGATATCCGGATCTGGCTCAAACAAAAAGCGGAAGGCCTGTGAAGCCTTCCGCTTTTTCTTAGGATCCGGTTCCCGGAATTATCTGTTGTAACGATACGTCGTGTACTGCGAGTCCATCCGCGTGTCTTGTCCGGTCGTGAACTGGAACATACACGAATCGTCCGTGTAGTCCATAAAATTGGTGATCGGGTCGACGCCGGCGATGTTCGCGCAGGTGTCGCGTCCGGTCGGGCATCCGTAGGCCGGCGACTTTTCTGCCGGGGTGTCGGCGACCAGATCGCCGCCGGTCGAGGCTTGGCGCGAGCAGCCGCCCTGGAACGTATGGTAAAGACCCATCCAGTGGCCGACCTCGTGCGTCGCGGTGTCGCCCAGATTGTACGGCGCGGCCGTTCCGCCCGGCATGCTCGAGAAAAGGATCACGACGCCGTCGTTCTTCGGATTGCCGGCGTAGCTCGACGGGAACGTTGCCCAACCGAGCAGACCACCAGCCATATTGTTCGAATAGATGTTCAGATCCTTGGCGGTTCCTTTGCGAAGCGCCGTCTTCATCTGCGTTTCGCAGGTGCCGCCACTGCAGGTGTACCAACTCGAGTTGGTCGTGCGGTCGGTCGAGACCAGGTTAAAGCTCCAGCCCCATCCGCCGTATGCCGCGTTCAGAACGGCGATCTGATCGTTGATCATCGTTGACGGAACGTCGCCGTTCGCGATTCCGGTGCCCTTGTTGATGACGTGGAAATAGACGTTTATCGTTCCGCCGGTAACGTTAGCGAGGTTCGAACTCGCGGCACGCCGAGCGCGGAAATCCTGTTCCATCGCAGCGATCTTCGCCGGGTTATGGTCGGTTCCGCAGGATCGTGGACCGACAACGATCGTAGTCTGTTTGCTTTCGACCGCCTCAAGGTTGCCTGTTTCGGCATTGGTCGTGAACTGCATCGCCAAGAACGCGGCCGCGAAGGCGAAAACTGCGGCAAATGCGGCAAAGAAACGAAATCTTCTCATCTACTCTTTTGGTCTCCTTTTTCTGTGTTTACTAAAGCGAATCAACCGGGGATTATGAACTGCAGACCGAAAAGTACTCCTTTTTTCGGCGATGGTCAACCTATTGTAATAACAAAACAACCATTTGCCGGCGAAAAGCTTCTATTCGTTGGCTTTTTTCTGGGGGAGGAACTCATATGAAGTTTGTCGTCTTTATCGTTCTGGTCTGCGTATCGACTTTGGGCTGTGCCGCGACATTGACGACGCCGGCCAACAGGTCTGTTCGAACCGCGGTTAACGCGCTTCCGGACGAAAGACTGACCCCGGAGATCAAGAAGATCCTCGAAAGCGCTGAAAAACAAACCCGGGTCACGACCAATTATTCCCAGAAGTACTTCGTCATTCCGTATCCCAACGGGGACGTTCCGGAGGAAACGGGCGCTTGCACGGACGTCATCGTCCGGGCGTTCCGCTCGGTCGGGATCGATCTTCAGAAGGAGGTACACGAGGATATGGCCGGCAATTTCGGCAAGTATCCGAAGAAGTGGGGTTTGCCCGGGCCGGACACGAACATCGATCACCGGCGCGTTCCGAATCTCCAGACGTTCTTTACGCGGCGCGGAAAATCGATCGGATTGTCAGACGATCCGACGGAATATCAGCCCGGGGACATCGTGACGTGGGATCTTGACGGCCGCGGGATGACCCATATCGGCATTGTTTCCGATGTCCGTGACGAATCGTCAGGCCGCCCCTATATCTTTCACAATATCGGCGCCGGCACGCGGCTTGAGGACCGCCTTTTCGAATGGAAGATCACCGGCCGTTACCGCTACTTTCGGTGATCGTGATCGAGTCCGGGGTCCGCTCCGCTTCACCCCGGGCTTTGTTTGACGTCGCCGTCGGCGAGCCCTGATTTCAACTGGGAATTGGAATACTTCGCGCCGGGCGGCGTTTGCCCGATGCAGTTATCAACTCACCGCTGTTTCGAGGAACGTCATCGACGCGCTCGCCGTATCGAGCTCCGCCTCGATGCCCATCGGCAACGTGAATTGTTCGCGGATATGGCCGAACGAAAGGCCGTAGATCACCGGAATTCCGAGATCTCCGAGCCTGTCCCTGAGAACATCGATCAGCGACTGCGTGTCAGGGGTTTTCGGATTGCAGTCCTCGAAGATCCCGAGCGCGATCCCCGCGAGTTGGCGCATATCGATCGATTGCCGCACCTGCGTCAGCATCCGGTCGATCCGGTATGGCTGCTCGCCGACGTCTTCAAGAAACAAGATCTTCCCTTTCGTGTCACGCAAGCCGTAGGGTGTTCCGGCGAGCGCCGAAACCAGCGAAAGGTTCCCGCCGGTAAGACGGCCCCGAACCTTTCCGGACGCGATCACCTCTGTCTTGTAGAGGTTCGAGGCGTTCGCGCGGTTGAACTCGGAAGGCTCGATGCGGTACGGGGCCTTCGGTTCCATCAGAACGCCGAGCGCGTGTTTCTTCGTGTAATCCACGGGCGCCGACGTGCCGACGGGTCCGTGAAACGTGACAAGTCCGGTATTCTGCGAGATCGCCAGATGAAGCGCCGTGATGTCGGAGTAGCCGATAAGGATCTTCGGGTTCTTTGCGATCAGACGGTAATCGATCTGCGGCAGTATCCGGCCCGCGCCGTAACCTCCGCGGACGCACCAGACCGCCTTGACGTCTTTGTCCGCGAACGCGGCGTGAAGATCGTCAAGCCGCTCACGATCGGTCCCGGCCAGAAAGCCGTTGCGGTTCCGCGCCGATTTGCCGATCTTGATCTTGAATCCGTACGACTCAAGGTTCGCGATCGCCTTGTCGAAGTCCTCGATCGCCGGTGCGCTTGCCGGCGCGATGACGCCCACCGTATCGCCGGGAACGAGCCTTTTCGGCTTCACGGTCTTGGATTTCGATTTGCCGGCGAATGCCGCCGGAGCCAGGAACGGCAGCACGCCCGCCGCTTTGAGTAACTCTCGTCTGTTCATAATCATAAAAGCGCGTCGGCGCGGATCAACCGGATCCCGATCACCGGCCCCTGCGTCCGGACTTAACCAAGATTACGCGATAAGACGACTTAACGGCTTTTCGCCACGGATTGCGCGAATTCTTACCTATTATTCTGTGTTTTGTTCGCGAAATTCGTGAACTCCGTGGCAGAATTTTTCAAATGCGTAATCCGTTTAATTTCAAAGTGCGCGAATGAACCTGAAGTCGAAGTTCGAATCATATTGCTGACCGGTTCAGTGGCTGAAATCGATTCTCACAAGTCCGCGCCTGATCGCCGTCGTGGCGGCAGATGTTCTGTCCGAAACGCCGAGCTTCTCGAAAATGTTCTTGATGTGCGTTTTGACTGTGTTCTCGGTGATGTCGAGAGCGAACGCGATCTCTTTGTTGCTCATTCCGCCGACGATCATCTGAAGCGTCCTGGTCTCAGCCTTCGTCAGGTCCTCGCTGCCGATATGTTCGCTGAGGACCGCGGCGACCTCGGCCGGAATGAACTTTCGCCCGGCGGCGACCGTCGTCACCGCCCGAAGCAGTTCGTCCGGCTCGACGTCCTTGCAAACGTACCCGAGGGCGCCCTTTCTGAGCGCGCGGCTGATCTCGGCATCTCCGGCGTGATCGGCGAGGATCACGATCCTCGCGTTTCGGTCGGTCCTGAAATAGTCGTCAAGCAGATCGATCGCACACGAATCCGGAAGTCGAAGCCCGAGGATCGTCACGTCGGGACGCATTTCGCGGAACAACTCGAATCCGCGCGCACCGGAATCGGCCTCGGCGACGATATCGAATCCTTTTTCCAACACCGATCCAATGCCGAGTCGGACGAGCTTCTGATTTTCGATAACGAGAACGCGCGGACGATCATTCATTGCGGTTCAATTCGAGTACACAAGTTCAGAAAAACGCATTGCCGGTCGTTACCGAGGCTGTGTCAGAAGCCGTACTTGGATCTATCGGCAATCGTTCGGGGCTGGGCTCCTGCCCAGCCGTTGAACGACTGAACGCTATGATCCGGGCTACGCCCGGACGCGCTAAACTCAAGCACTGAACGACTCTAGCTTAAGTTTCGGCTAAAGCCGCGATTATTGTTCTGACCGCTGGCCGTTCGTTGAAACGAACGGCAATTCAAATTAATCCCCCCGGATACGAGTTTTGACACAGTCTCTTCAGCTAGTGGCAATTCATCAAGCCGAAGACAAATCGGAGTCTTAACACAGCCTCTACCGCTCCCGGTTCTGACAAGTCAGCTTTGCCATCGCGACGACGTTTTCGACCGTGAATCCGTATTCCCGGAAAACGACTTCGGCCGGGGCGGAGGTTCCGAACCTGTCAACCGATAAGGATTCCGGCGCGTATTTCGTCCAGCCCATCGAGACGCCGGCCTCGATCGCAAGGCGGGCCGCGACCGATTCCGGAAGAACCGATTCGCGGTATTCGGCCGATTGCTCGTCAAAAAGCTCCCAGCAGGGCATCGACACGACGCGCGTCGGCGTTCCTTCCGATTCGAGCCGTTCGCGCGCCGAGAGCGCGAGGCCGACCTCGGAACCGGTTGCGATCAGTATCAGTTTCGGCGAACCGCCCGAAGCCTCCGCCAGTACATACGCGCCTTTCGCCGTTCCTTCGGCCGAAGCGTATTTCGTACGGTCGATGACGTCGACCTTCTGACGCGAGAAAGCGAACGCCGTTGGAGCGTGCCGCCGATTGACGGCGATCCGCCACGCCTCTCGCGTTTCATGCGCGTCCGCGGGACGGATGACGGCGAGATTCGGGATCGCGCGGAGCGCCGCGAGATGTTCGACCGACTGGTGCGTCGGACCGTCTTCCCCAAGACCGATCGAGTCGTGTGTAAAAACGTATATGCACTGCGCGTTCGACAGCGCCGCGAGCCTGATCGCAGGACGCATATAGTCCGAGAAGGTCATGAACGTGCCGCCGTACGGGATCAGGCCGCCGTAAAGCGCGATGCCGTTCATCAACGAGCCCATCGCGTGTTCGCGGATCCCGAAATGGATGATGCGACCCTGATAGTTCCCGGCCTGCATCGAACTCGAAGCCTTGATGCTCGTATTGTTGGACGGCGCGAGATCGGCGGAACCTCCGATCAGCTGCGGCAATTTGTCGGCGATGGCGTTGATGATCTCGCCGGAATAGGCCCGCGTCGCTTTGGCTTCGACTCCCTCAAAGCTCGGAAGCGCCGATTCCCAATCCGCCGGAAGTTCGCCGGCGGCGATCAGTTTGAACGTTTCGCCTTCAGACGGGTATTTCTCGGAATACGCCTCGACCCGATCGTTCCACTCTGCCTCGAGTTCCGCTCCCTGCGCGATGGCGCTGCGAAAATGCTCGTAAACCTCATCGGGGACATAGAAATGCTTTTCCTCGTCCCAGCCGAGATTGCGTTTCGTCTCGCGGACCGCGTCCTCGCCGGGAGCGTCCGAATGCGCCTTGCTCGTGCCCTGCTTCGGCATTCCGAAGCCGATGACCGTCTTGACGCGGATCAGCGAGGGCTTGTCGTCGACCTCCTGGGCTTCGAGTATCGCCGCTTCGATCGCTTCGATATCGTTCCCGTCCTCGACCGTCAGAACGTGCCAGCCGCACGACTCGAACCGTTCGGTCACGTCCTCGGTGAATGCGAGATCGGTCGAGCCCTCGATCGTGATCTTGTTGTCGTCGTAAAGAAAAATGATGTTGCCGAGTCCGAGATGTCCCGCGACCGACGCCGCCTCGTACGATATTCCTTCCATCAGGTCGCCGTCCGAGCAGATCGCATAGATGTAGTTGTCCACCAGCGGGAAACCGTCGCGATTGAACGTGGCCGCGAGATGTGCCGACGCGATCGCCATTCCGACTCCGTTCGCGAATCCTTGCCCGAGCGGTCCGGTCGTGACCTCGACGCCCGATGTCAGATGATTCTCGGGATGGCCCGGCGTCGAAGAACCGAACTGGCGGAAATTCTTGATGTCTTCGAGCGATACCGATTCGTAGCCGGTCAGATGCAGCAGGCTGTAGATCAGCATCGACCCGTGGCCGCCCGAAAGGATGAAGCGGTCGCGGTTGAACCACTTCGGATTCTTCGGGTTGTGCCAAAGGAATTTCGTCCACAGGACATACGCCATCGGCGCGGCGCCCAAAGGCAGTCCGGGATGGCCGGAGTTCGCCTTCTGGATCGCGTCGAGCGAAAGCGTCCGGATGGTGTTTATTGAAAGTTGTTCGATCGATTGCTGCGTCATCGGTGCTGTCATTTTCTTGGCGTCTCTTCTTTAAGCGACATCCGCGTCCGGGTTTTCCGAGGCGCGGTCGGAACGATAATTCGGGATACAGAAATGATAATCCCGAAATCGGATTTCGTCATTTCACGGAATGCCGAAGTGTCAGAAATCGTGACGAACGGCAAGCAGATCGTACAGGCGCCGGTGTTTTCCGCGCGCCTCGTTGTGAATTCGGTGGTTCGATTCGTCGAACCGAAAGACGTTTCCCGCCGGCTGCGCGGGTTCCGGAACGAGGCCGAACTGACATAGTCCGTGTATCACGGCCCCGCGCGACGATGCTTCACGCGTTTCAGGAAGAAACAGGTCGCGACCGAGCACATCGGCGATGATCTGCGTCCAGATCGGCGACTCGCGCAGCGCGCCACCCGAAGCGACGACCTCGTTGATCCGCACCGCCGACCCGAGCCGGTCAAAGATCTCCGCAAAACGGTACGCGACCGATTCGAGTCCCGCGCGCAGAATGTCGGCGGCATCGGTCGTCGCGCGGAGTCCGACGACGGCGCCGCGCGCGTTCTCGTGGTATCCGGTGCTGCGTTCGCCGAACAGGAACGGCAGGAATGTCAATCCGTGCGCGGCCGGTGCGCGCTTTTCGATCTCCGCTTCGATGTCGTCGTCGGATCCGGCCAGTCTGAGATTATCCTTGAGCCAACGAAACAGCCCGCCGCCGTCGGAAAGCGCCCCGCCGAGGACGACCGAACGACGGTCGATCCGGTAACACCAAAGGCCGTCCGGAATCGATTCGGGGACGTCGCCCGCGAACGCGACGCGCATCGCGCCGGACGTGCCGATCATCAACGCCGCGCGGTCCCCGGTCGTGCAGTCGGCGCCGATGTTGTTGGCCGCGCCGTCGCCGATGGCCGGCAATACCGAAGCTTCGCTAAGCGCCGGCCAGCGTCGTACGAATTCCGGTAGTAGTGTTGCCGATTCGTCGCGGTCATCGGCGATCGGCGCGAAGCGCGATTCGTCCAGGCCAAGATGAGCCGACAGTTCCTCGTCCCAAACACATCGCCGGATGTCGAACAGGCCCGTCGCGGACGCCATCGAAACGCTCGTCGCCAAACGTCCGGTGAGCCTCAGATGCACGAAATCGCTGAACGAGATCCAGCGATCGGTGCGGGCGAACTGTGCGGCAAGTTCCGCTCTGATCCAAAGCAGCTTCGCGGGCCAGAAACTCGAATGAAAATGCGCTCCGGTGCGATTGTGAAGGAGCGCTCCGTCAAGTTCCGACCGAAGCCGGGGAACATACTTCGCGGGGCGTGTCTCGGACCACGCGAACACCTTCGTCGTCGGATCCCCGTCGGCGTCGATTCCCATAAGGCTGTGCCAGAAACAAGAGACCGCGACGATCGAAACCGCTCTGCCCCCGGCGCGGAGCATCGTCGAATCGATTGCCGCCAGGACCTGATCAAACGCCTCGACCGCGTCGATCTCAGAGCCTCCGTCATCCGTCTCCGAAAGCCTCCGTTCAAGCTTCGTGAACGTCTCGGGAACGACGTTCGCGGCAGCGTCGTAGATCGCCGCGCGAACGCTCGACGTTCCGATATCGAGTGCCAATGAAATGATTTCGCCCAACTATTGTCGCCGATAATTTTAACCCGAACGGCTCGTTTGAACTAGGGGCCGGCGGCGCAGAAAGCGGATCGAACCTGGCGAGAATCGCGAATCACCCGAAACCGCGCTCCGAAGCGATCCGGCGGGCTGCGCAAATCCTTTCAATAGTCGCGTCTTTGGGTTATTATTTAGCCGAATTCTTTGAAATTCGAGGAGCCCCGACATAATGAAAACCTGCCAGGCCTGCGGGCATGCAAACGCTGATGATATGAGATTCTGTCTGGAATGCGGAAAGCCGCTTCCGGATGCGCCGATCGTATTCGATCTCCAGGGCGGCAGCTCGTTGCCGGGCGGTGGGCCGCAAACGAATCCGTATGGCCAGCCGACAAATCTTGGGGGCGGCCCGGGTTTTCAGCAACAGCCGTTTCAGCAGCCGCAGCAGTTCTCGATGGTTCCGCCTCCGAAATCACGGGGCGGCGGCAAGAAGGTCTTTGTGATCGTTGGCGGCATCTTCGCGTTGATCTTCTTGGTTTTCGCGGGTATCGCAGGGATCGTCGCGTACAACCTGATGAAGTCCGAGGACACGGTCGTCAAGAATTCGCCGACGCCGACCGCGTCGCCGAAGACAAGCGAAACGAGCACACCGAAGAAATCGGAGTCTCCGAAACCGTCCGAGGTCTCGACGCCGAAAACCGACAACTCCGGCGACGTCAAAGCGACTCCGGGCAAGGTTTGGGCCGATTTCAACGTCAAGGAAGGAGGGAAGACCGGAATGCGCGTTCACGCACAGTTCACGGTCTACAATCTCAAGGGAACCGAATTGTACCTCGCGCTTTATTTTCAGGAAGAAGACGGGACGCCTTTGACGACGACGAACAAGAAATATGCGAGCTCGAACGGCGATGTTGCGGTCTTTGAAGCGATAAAGCCGGGATTCGACGAGGCCTACTACGAAGACGTCGATCTCTTCATTCCGTACGACGAATTCCGGCTTTCGAAGGGTAAGTACAATCTGCGTGTCGATGCGAGTGTGATCTACAAGGCGGGCGGCCTCGTCGATCACCTCGAATATTTTCCGTTCCAGTACGAGAAATTCTAACCGACGACCTTTTTGAACCACCAGCGGAGGCCGACGAACAGGAATCTGTAATCCTTGAAGAACTCGGGCGGTTTGCCTTCGAACGCGTGCCCGATGAATTGCAGCACCCAGCCGATCACGAACAGTCCGAGCGATACGCGCCACATCCCGGCGACGAACAAGCAGGCCGGGATCAGCAGTATCGAAACGGCGATCATCGGGATCCCGAACTTATGCGTCAGTTGGTTCATCGGATGCTGATGACCTTCGGCATACTCTTCGATCCATTCGTCCCAGGTTTTTCCACCCATCATAAAATCAATTCTCCCAAGAATTTATTCGGCGACAATCATACAACGAGTCAGACCCTTTGGTAAGTCTCGGCGACTAGGTCGTCGCCGATCGATTCGTGTCCGGTCAGGACGAATCCGCTCAACATTTGCATCGGAAAGAATGTGTCGGCATCGTCGACCGTTTCCGGGATCCGCGTCACGATCCAGCGGTCTATCACGTCGGCGAATTCGCGATAGATCTCGGCGCCGCCGATGATGAACACGTCCGTCGTTCGCGCGATCCGGATGATCTCTTCCTTTGAGCGCGCGAGTTCCGCGCCGGAGTCGGGCCCAAGCTCGCGCCGGCGGCTCAGAACGACGTTTCGCCGGTTCGGCAGCGGACGCCCGATCGAGCGCCAGGTGTTGTAGCCCATCACGACCACGCCGCCGGTCGTCGTCCGCTTGAAGAACTTCAGATCCGCGGAATAATGCCAGGGCAAACGGCCGTCGCGGCCGATCGCGTCGTTTTTGGCGATGGCGACGATGCCGGTGATCATTTCTCGTTCGCCCGGACGCTGAGCGCGCCCGACGGGCATTTTGCGACCGTGGCGGCGATCTCGTCGGTCGATGCGTTCGCGATCTTGATCCACGGCTTGTCTCCCGGTTTGAAGACCTTTCCTAGGTTCCGGACGCAGTTGCCCGAGTGCGTGCAGAGATCAGCCTGCCAGACGACGGTGATCTCGCCGTTCGTGTATTCGTGCTGCTTGCTCATATTCCTAATGCGTCGCGAGGCCGCAATTGACGTTCAGGTTCTGGCCCGTGATCGCGCCGCCGGCTTCCGAACAAAGAAACCGGACCGTCTCGCCGATCTCCTCAAGTGTCTCAAATCTTTTCAGCAACGTCCGCGAGCGCGTCGCCGCGATCGATTCCTCGGGGGTGATCATAAACGCGTCGGCCAGCCGCTCGTTGAAAAGCGCTCCCGTTTCGGTATCGGGCTGAAATCCGGGGATCACGGAATTGACCGTGACGTTGAAGAAGCCCAGCTCGGCGGCGAGCACGCGGGTTAACGCGAAGACCGCGGCTTTGGAACTCGAATCGGCCGCCGCGAAGGGCAGAGGATTCTTGCCCGACAGTCCGCCGATATTGACGATTCGGCCGCCGTTGCTCTTCTTGACGTGCGGGATCGCGGCTTTGCAGAACAGGAAAACGGCGCGCAGATTCGTGTAGATGACCTCGTCCCAAACCCCGATCGGCATTTCCTCGACGCTGTAACCGACGCCCGTCGTCGCGGCGTTGTTGACGAGAATGTCGATTCGGCCGAAATACTCGACGGTTTCCTTTACGATCCGCGCGATCTCGTTCTCATCGCAGGCGTCCGCCTGGATCCCGAGCACCTTTCCCCCGAATGACTCGATCTCGGTTTCCGCGGCCTTCAGTCGATCCGCCGTGCGACCGTTTATGACGACGCTCGCGCCAGCCCTTGCGAGCGATTTTGCGATCGCCAGTCCGATCCCTGCCGTGCTTCCGGTAACAATTGCGACTTTATCCATCATATGACCATTTTGCCTCAAGATCGGCGAAAAAGAGAGTTCAGAACCGTTCCACCCACGCCCGTTTCCGATTTCAGCCAACCCAATGATAAGATTTGCTATTTGCTTCTATAAGAGATTGCTATTATGGACAAGTTTTTGATTCGCGGCGGCAAGCCGCTCAACGGAAAGATCGAGATCAGCGGCGCAAAAAACTCCGCGCTCCCGTGTTTGGCGGCGACGTTGCTGACCGCGGAAACGGTAATTCTGCACAATGTTCCTTACGTCAAGGATCTGATCACACAACGGCGATTGCTCGAAGATCTCGGCGCGACGGCGCTGACGCCGGAACTCCGGACGCACAAGGTCACGGCGCGGAACATCGAAACGTTCGAGGCGCCGTACGAACTGGTGAAGACGATGCGGGCCAGCGTTCTCGCGCTCGGGCCGCTACTTGCCAGGTTCGGGCAGGCGAAGGTGTCGCTTCCCGGAGGTTGCGCGATCGGCACGCGGCCGATCGATCTCCATCTCAAGGCGTTCGAAGTGATGGGAGCGAACGTGTCGCTCGAGGCCGGCAACGTCGTCGCCCGCGCGCCGAAGGGCGGGAGACTGATCGGAGCTGTCGTTGAATTCGAAAAGGTGACGGTCACCGGCACCGAGAACGTGATGATGGCCGCGAGCCTCGCGCGCGGGAAGACCGTCATCAGGAACGCCGCCTGCGAGCCGGAGATCGACGATCTCGCCGAGCTCCTGAACAAGATGGGCGCGCGGATCAAGGGGGCGGGAACCCCGACGATCGAGATCGACGGCGTCGAAGCCCTCGGCAGCGCCGAACACACGATCATTCCCGATCGGATCGAGACCGGAACTTTCATTGTCGCGGCGGCGGTAACGGGCGGCGAGATCGAGATCAAGAACTGCCGTCCGGACCATTTGACGGCCGTCATCGAGCAGCTCCGAGAGGTCGGAGTCGTGATCGAGGAGTTGAACCAGAGCACGCTGCACGTCAGCGTGCCGAACGGGCTGGTCGCAAAAGATGTCGTTACCGAGCCGCATCCGCTTTTTCCGACCGATATGCAGGCGCAGTACATGGCGCTGGTGACGCAAGCCGAAGGCGTCTCGGTCGTAACGGAGACGATCTTCGAGAACCGGTTCATGCACGCGTCGGAATTGATCCGGATGGGCGCGAAGATCGAGATCCACGGGAACACCGCGACGGTCCACGGAAGGACCAAACTTTCCGGTGCGCCGGTCCTCGCGTCCGATCTGCGCGCGTCGGCATCGCTCGTGCTCGCAGGGCTCGCGGCCGAGGGCGAAACGCTTATCGACCGCGTCTATCACATCGATCGCGGCTACGAGACGATCGTCAAGAAGCTCCACGGCGTCGGGGCGAACATCGAGAGGATCACGTAGGCGGTAGACTGTTCGGAGTCCCGCCTTTAGGCGGCTATTTTAGTGTCCGTCGAAGACGGCCGCCTAAAGGCGAGACTCCAAACTACCACCTGCTTACAGCTCAAGGAGCGTCCGCGCCTCCCAGATCTCGGGGAAGAACTTCTTCGTCAGCGTCGTTCGCAGATAGCCGGCGCCGTCCGATCCGCCGGTGCCGCGCTTCATCCCGAGCATCCGCTCGACCATCAGCACGTGGTGATAACGCCAAAGCGCGATGTTCTCGTCGTGATCGATCAGAAGGTCCTGCATATTGAACAGGTCCGGAAACTCTTCGGGCCGGCGCAGGATGGTGACGATCGAGCGTGTGCGGTCGTCGCTCGTGCCGGCCGCAAATCCTTTCCGCTCGAGCAACGCCCAGAACGCGTCGGCCAATGATGGAGATTCGAACCGACGCTTCAGCCGCGCGTGGGCGAACGGGTCAAACTCAAAGAACTTCAGGATACGCTCGTCCTTCGCGCCCGACGAGAACTCGAGTTCGCGGAACTGCATCGACTGGAATCCGCTCGCAGGATTCAACCGATCACGGAATTCCAGGAATCCGATCTGAGCCATCGACTCGAGAATGTGGATCTGCGAGACCATTATCTTCTCGATCGCGGTCACGGCCTTCAGCGAATGGTTCGCGCGGAACATCCGGCCCTCGGCGAGCCATCCAAGGGTCGCATCGACCTCGTGCAGGATCTGCTTGAACCACAGTTCATACGTCTGGTGGATGATTATGAACAGAACCTCGTCGTGGCTCGTCGGCTCAGACAAGGGCTGCTGCAGATCGATCAGTTCCTGAACCTTAAGATAGCTGTTGTATGAAAGCGCGGGATTTTGTCCGTATTCGTGCATATTCTTGACCAGTTGGCGATCGATTTTCGCGGGCGGTGCGGCGGATACCCCGACTCGGCGGGCTTCCTTCGCCACGGCGCGAAATCACCCTAATCTTCAACGACATCGCGGGCCAAGTCAATTTTGTTCGGCGCGAGGCCGCAAATTCCCTGAATCCTTATGAAAACGTCT